>NZ_JFZJ01000004.1 GCF_000636015.1 Rhodomicrobium udaipurense JA643 | reverse complement strand
TAGTTTCAGCGGGCTCTCGCGGGGATCGCGCCTGCCCGCCCTCTCGTCAGCTAAGGCAAAGCTTCCTCTTACGCGCCGCCCTTAAAAGCGGATGCCGAAGGGCAACCTCGCACGGCGGCGGATTGGCTTGCGGCGGCGTGTTTCGCCCGCCTTTTGCGCGCGCGGCTTTTCGACTGACTTCTCCGCTATGGCTTTCGGTGCCGCCGCCTCGCGCACGGCGGGTGGAGCCGCTGGAACGGGAATGGACGCGGGCGCAGGCGCTTCCGTCACCGGCTTTTCGCTTGGCGGCGCCTTGCCGCTAACGGGAACGGGTGGGAGCGGCGGACCGTATACAACCGGCATTTTCTTCGGCGGCAACGCGCCACTCACTGGAACGGGCGTGGTCGCCTGCTTCGCAGCCAGCGCCGCTGCCTTGCGCTGCGCCTCCCTCGCACGCGCCTCCGCACCCGTGAAATCGCACAGGGGGCTTCGCCGCTCCGTCATGTCGAGATGGAGGTGGTTACTGTGCGCCTCGTTCGCCTCCGGCCCGAGCGTTGTGCCGAAGATGCGGCATGCGCCCGCATGGATGGCGCGCAGGAAGGCGGCGCGCTCATCGCCTGCATCCCAATGATCTTCGAGCACGATCTTTTCGCCGCGCGCGGTGACGAATGAGCCGATGTCGAGCGCATTCGCATAGGCGTGCTGGCTGATCCGCTGGGAAAAGCCGCCGTTGCGCGAGCGGCAGTCGTAACCGGACATCGCACCGACGCTAACGACGGTTGCGTTCAGATGCTCCTTCGCCTTCGGCTGCACGACCTCCGCGAACCAGCGCCGCATCGCTTCGCCGAGTTTGCATGTGATCGTCGGCGCGGGCGCGAAGGTGACGGCGGGTCCAATCTTCTCTTCAAGCGCCTTCAGCCGGATGGGTGCGGGCGTGCCGCACGCGCCCTCGCGCAGCGGGTCGAGGCGCTCATGGACAACGCCCAGCGCGGGGAGACGCCAGTCGCAATCGCGCCGCGCGGCTTCGATTTCGGCCTGCGTCCAGACGATCGGCGGGGGTGGCGGGCCGAAAACTTCGGCGGGTTTCGATGGCGCTTCGGGCGTGGACACGGCAAGCGACGGCGGTTGAGCGGGCGTGGCGAGCCCTTGCGCTTCCGGCGTGGCGGTTTTCGGCGCAACCGCTGCCGTGGCATCGGGCAGCGCCGGGGGCTGCGGGGGCTTCTGAGGCTCCGGCTCCGCGCTCGAAATCGTCTCAGGCGGGGCAGTCGGAAAGGCAGGGAGCGGCAGCGGATCGCGAACCTCGCGCGGGGCGGAAACGTCGCTTCGTCCGCCCTGCGGCTTCGCTTTCCGGGCTGGCGTTTCCTCCGCACCGTCCTTCGCCGGGCTGCGCCCGCGCCTGTGCCGATAGCCGCGATGTCTTCGGCGCACTTCCACCGCCAGCGAAGGTGGCGCCTTCACGGTCTGAAACACCCCCGCTGGCGCGGCCAACGCGGGCTGCGGCACGAAGCAAAGCGCAGCGAACGCCGAAGCGCCCGCGAGAATTACAGCCGGTCTGTAGCACCGCGCCGAAAAAAACATGCCGGATCATCCGAAGCGGTTGAGGAATGAGTTGGAACGACTTTCAGATTTGCGGCGTCAATTGCGAACTGCCCGCCCCTATTCAGATGCGTTTCATACGCTCCGCAATCATTTCGTGCCCGGGGGCCGATCACGTTTCACTGAATCGCGTTGGTAATCCGCCCGGCTTCGCCCAAGCACCTTATGCAAGCGCGCCCTCCGCTTCGATGCTTTCTCCCTCGCGCGGAAGCGGCCGGACGCGGCTTTCGAGGTGCTTCAGCGGCTCGGGGCATGGCCCGCCATACGCCCAATCCAGAAGCTCCACGGTATGCACGATGGGGAACGGTCCCGAAAGCTGGCTGATGCAGCCAACATTTCCGCTCGCCACGACATCGGGTTTCACGCTTGCGATGGCCTGAAGCTTGCGTTCCCTGAGCTCCTTCGCGAGATCCGGCTGAAGCATGTTGTAGGTGCCCGCCGAGCCGCAGCAAATGTGCCCTTCCGGGATTTCGACGACGGTAAAGCCCGCGTTGCGCAGAAGTTGGCGCGGTTCCTCGATCACGCGCTGGCCGTGCTGCATCGAGCACGACGATTGATAGGCCACGCGGATATCGCTCCAACCGACGGGCGCGTCGATCTTCTGCGAGGCCGCGAACTCGGAAACGTCCTTCGCGAGGCTCGAAACATAGCGCGCCTTGTCCGCATAGGCCGGATCGTCGGCGAACAGATGCGCGTAGTCCTTCACGGTCGAACCGCAGCCCGAGGCGTTGATGACGATGGCGTCGATTGGGCCGTTCTTGCGGGCGTCATGCCAAATGTCGATGTTGATTTTCGCGAGCGCCTTGGCCTCGGCTTCCTTGCCCATGTGCAGCGTTAGCGAGCCGCAACAGCCCTCGCCTTCCGAAAGCACCACGTCATAACCGATGTGGTTCAGGAAACGCACGGTCGAATCATTGATGTTCGGCTTCAGCACCCGCTGCACGCAACCGCGCAACAGCACGACGCGGCCACGGCGCGGCTTCTCCGTCTTCACCGTCTCCGTATGGGTATAGACGCCGCTCCTGACGCGGCTTCGCGGCGCAAGGCTCAGCATCGCGCCGATGGTCTTGAAGCGGGAGCGCATCAGCAGCCGCCGGAAGGGAAGCGCGAGAAAAACGCCGGCAAGCGCGGCGCGGAACCGCTTCGGATACGGCAGCACCGTGCGGATAAGCTTGCGGATCGCCTCGTCTCCCGGCGCGCGGGTGGATGACGTTTCGATGATCTGGCGCGCATAATCGGACAGGTGCCGATAGTCCACGCCGCTCGGGCAGGTCGTCATGCACGAATAGCACGAGAGGCACCGATCGATATGCGGGCGTATCTGCTTCGGCGTGGCCTTGCCTTCGAGCATCGTCTTGATGAGATAGATGCGCCCGCGCGGGCTGTCGCGCTCGTCGCCGAGCATCAGGTAAGTCGGGCATGTCGCGATGCAAAATCCGCAATGCACACATTTGCGAAGGATGGCGTCGGCCTCCTTCATGCGGGGATCGCGAAGCTGCGCGAGGGTGAAGTTCGTTTCCATGCGCTCAGACTCCCGCATACATCCGCCCGGGGTTCAAAATTCCCGCCGGATCGAACGACTTCTTCAGCGCACGCACGAGGTTCATCTTGGCCACAGGCTGCGGGTGGAAAACCTCGATGCCGGAGCGCACCGAGCGGGGCGCGCGCATGAGCATCGAATCCGCGTCGTATTCGGCCAGCACGCGGCGCACGTCGGTCACGCTGGCGTCGGCGGAGGGCGGCAGTTCGAGCCAAAGCAGCCCGCCCGACCATTCATAGGCGGCACGGACGTCGAGGAAGGCGGACAGCGCCCGCACGACAGGCGCGGCCTTGGACGGCGCGACGGAGATCCGCCAGAGCGGCCGGTCGAATTGCGCGGAGAGGAACGCCAGCGAGCGGACATCTGCCCAAAGGTAACGTGATCGCTCGTGGTCGAGTTCGTAGGATTCGCCGAAGGGGGACAACAGGCGCCGCAGCCGCTCCACACGGTGCGCGAGGCTCTGCGGGCTTCCCTCAAGCCTGAGCGCGGTGAGTGCGGTCTTCGCGGGTGCGATCTCGGGATCGGCGAGCCGCGCAACCAGCGCGCCGTGAAGATGGATCGTGCCGGAAACCTCGTAAGGCGTGCCCATGGCCGCGCTCATTACGCCGACTGCGGCTTCGTCCGTGAGACCGACGAAAAACACGGTGCGCGTCTCCGGTGCCTTGGGAAGCACCTTGAAGGTCAATTCCGTGATAACCGCAAGCGTCCCCCACGAGCCGCAAAGGCCGCGCGTGAGGTCTACTCCGGTCACATTCTTCATGACGCGTCCGCCTGCGTTGATGGTCTCGCCCTCTCCGTTGATGGCGCGAAGCCCCAGCAGGTAATCGCGGGCCGCGCCTTTGAGAATGCGGCGAGGCCCGGAAATGTTCATCGCCGCCACCGAGCCAAGACTCGCGGCCATAGAATCCTTGCCGTAAATGCGGGAAAGGTCGGTCGGCTCGAAAGCCAGTTCCTGATTTTTCCGCGCCAGCGTGGCTTCGAGTTCGTGGAGCGGCGTGCCAGCACGCGCCCGCACGACGAGTTCCGATGGTTCGTAGAAGACTATGCCGCCAAGCCGCGCGGTTGAGACCAGGGCGGCGCAGTTTGCCGGACGCCCGGCCTCGCGTTTGGAGCGGAAGCCGCACACTTCGATCGGCGTGCTCGAAGCTCGCGCGGTCTTGACGAAATCGGCGAGTTCGGCCTCGGTTGTCGGCATGGTTACGTCAGGCATGTGCGCGGGCCTCGGCGGCGAAGCGCTCCTGAAGATCGAGCGGGAAGACCTTGCCGTAATTCAGGAGCCATTGGGGATCGAAAGCCGCCTTGACGCGCATCTGCTGAAGAAGTTCGGCTTCGGAATACTGATAGCGCATCAGCTCGCGCTTTTCGATGCCGACGCCATGCTCGCCGGTGAGGCACCCGCCCGCGTCAACGCAGAGCTTCAGGATGTCGGAGCCGCATTGCTCGGCGATCACTTTTTCGTGTTCGTCATTCGCGTTGTACATGATCATCGGGTGGAGATTTCCGTCGCCGGCGTGGAAGATATTCGCAACCCTGAGGCCGTGTCCATTGCCGATGGCTTCCACCTCCTTCAGTACCTCGGCGAGTTTGCCGAGCGGGATGACGCCGTCCATACACAAATAGTCTGCGACGCGCCCGACCGCTCCAAAGGCGGCCTTGCGGCCTTTCCAGATGGCTGCGGATTGTGCGTCGCTCTGGCTGACGCGCAGCGTCTTCGGATTGAACCGGCTTGCGATCTCGCCGACGCGGCCGATCTGGTCTTCGATCTCGGCGGGCGAGCCTTCGACCTCCACGATCAGCATGGCTTCCACGTCGAGCGGATAATCCGCTTTCGCGAACTCTTCGCAGACGCGGATCGCCGGCTTGTCCATGAATTCGAGCGCCACCGGAATGAGACCATCGGCGATGATGGCGGCGACGCAATTGCCTGCGGCTTCAGCGGAGTCGAAGCCGATTAGCATGGGGCGCGCGCCTTCCGACTGCGGTAGGATGCGCACGGTTGCCTCGGTCACGATGCCGAACTGCCCTTCGGAGCCGGTTGCGAGGCCAAGGAAATCGTAGCCCTGGCCGTCCAGGAAATCGCCGCCGAGTTCGACCACCTCGCCGTCCATCAGGACCATCTTCAGCTTGAGAAGGTTATTGGTGGTCACGCCGTATTTCAGACAGTGCGCACCACCGGAATTCATCGCGATATTGCCGCCGATCGTGCATGCAAGCTGGCTTGACGGGTCCGGCGCATAGAAGAAGCGCGCATGCGCCACGGCGTTGGAGATGGCAAGGTTCGTGATACCCGCCTCCACGGTGGCCGTGCGGTCGAGAAAGTTTACGTCGAGCACCCGGTTCATGCGGGACAGGCCGATCACAATTGCGTCACCGGTCGGTATCGCGCCGCCGGAAAGCGACGTACCCGCGCCGCGGGCGACCAATTTGACGCAGTTCTCGCTGCAAAACCTTGCGATAGAAACAACCTCGCTCGTCGATCTTGGCAAGACGACCGCTAGCGGCGGCTGTCTGTAGGCGGTAAGGGCATCCGTTTCAAAGGCCCGAAGCCCGGCTTCGTCGCTTATGAGCGCGCCGCTACCGACGGCTGCGGACAGCCCCGATATGATCGCTTGCCTTCTGCTCAAGGTGCGCAGATCTTCTTTTGGCATGATGACGGACATGAATAACCCTTTGCGGACAAACCCCGCCTGTCAATGCGGGCACAACCTCACTACCATTCCCAACAATGCCGGATTATCTACGCAATTGAACATTATCTTTTGTTACACGGCACTGAAGGGCTTGACAGGAGCCCAAGCTGGCCAATTATAACGGTCCCATGTGTGTAACAAATAGACCAGATTGTATACAAAGTGACAGAGGAGGGGTTTTGTGACTTCGATTGCAGACCTCGAGATTTTTGCTCGAGTAGTGACTGCCGGAAGCATGTCAGCCGCCGGTCGCGAACTCGACCTTTCCCCCGCTGTCGTTAGCAAGCGCATCAGCCATCTCGAAACGCGACTTGGAACGAGACTTTTCCATCGTACCACCCGGCAGCTTCAATTGACCGAGACGGGACGCGGTTTTTACGAGCGCGTCGTTCAAATTCTCGCGACGGTGCAGGAAGCGGAAGCGTTCGTCTCCTCCGGCCACCAGCGCGCGGGCGGCTCGCTCAAGATCACCGCGCCGACTGGATTCAGCAGGCTGCATATTGCGCCATATCTTGGCCAGTTCCTCAAGCAGTATCCCGACCTCAGCATCGAGATCATCGCGACGGACATGATGCTCGACATCGTGCGCGAAGGCATCGACGTCGCGATCCGCATTTCCGAACTGGACGATTCGAGCCTTGTGGCGAAAAAGCTGGCGCCGTGCCGCAGGCTGTTCGTGGCGACGCCCGAATATCTGAAAGAGCACGGCACCCCGAAGACGCTCGCCGATCTTGCGAAGCACAAGATCCTCATCGAAAACAACGTGACATGGCGCGTGCAGGGTCCGGAAGGCGACGTCTCGCTCAAACTTTCCGGAGAGATCAAGACGAATTCGAGCGAGATCGTGCATCAGGCGCTCGTGACGAATTGTGGCATCGCGCTTCGGGCGACGTGGCAAATTCGCGAGGAGCTGCTTTCGAAAAAGCTCGTCCACGTGCTTCCCCAATACCGCGAAGCTCCCGGCGTCGCCGTGTATGCCGTCTACCCGGACAAGCAGTATATTCCGACACGTCTTCGCGTTTTCGTGGATTTTCTCGCGTCCATCTATGGGCCGTCGCCATATTGGGACGAAGGACTGGAACTGAGCGGACGCTCTGCAAAAAAGCCCAACGCCGTTAACGCTCAGGCCGTCGCCGAAGCTTGATCCGGCCCCTGGCAAGGCCGTCCGAGACTTGCAGCACCGCGCCGCTCAGATGGCGTGCGTGGTCTCGCGCCGCGCTTCGCCGCGTGATGGCGTTAAATGCCATCGTCTCGGTCGACGACGGCACTTAGCGCCGCGATCTCTCTCAGTCCCGGCGGCGCCGATCCTCAGCGAGCGTCTTCCCGTCGTGATCGCAGCGCCTGTCCGCTGCGGCGTGGTGCCATAAAACAGAACGAAGCACGACACCTATCTTCGTCAATCGAGCGACTAACTCAGGCTGCGCTAACCCTTCGATCGTTTATGAGGTAGGTAGTGTAGCGTTCTACGCCGCGTCCTTTTCATCCGGCGAAGCTGCTTGCTCCAGCTGCCAATCTCGGCAAGTCGCAGCAACGCGCGGCTAATATCAACGGAGCACGTAATCCGGGCTCCCGCCCCGCCCGAGGCCCCACCGTTGTGTCTCGCCGCTTCACTAGAGCATCGCTCAAGTCAATGCCTTGCATCAGTTTTCCGTCAGAAATTGTGCTGACCGCTAGAGACCAACCCGCTCGCCGATTCCATTCGTAAATATATATTTAATTAACATTGAGCACAAACGTCGCACCCTAGCTCAAGCCGCCGACCAAGCCTTAAGGAGGCAGCGGCAATCTCGCGCAAAAAACGCAAACGAACGCCGCTACTTCTACTACAATGTGTTCAATTATTTCTATTTTGCATACGCTTTAGACCAAAGTCTAAGCTTGCAATGATTCCCTTCCCGCGACGGCCGGATGCTATAAGAAAGGCGCACGAACGACCCCTCCTGACAAAAAATTGGAGAACGCCATGATTTCGAGACGGGCATTCATCGGCGGCGCCGCCCTTTCCATAGCAGCGCCTGGGCTTCTTCGGGCGCAAGGTGTCCGCACGCTGAAGATCTCTCATCAGTTCCCAGGCGGCACGATCGATCAGGGCGATTTCCGCGATCGGCTTGTGCGCCGGTTCGCCGCCGAGGTCGAGAAGCGCACGAACGGCGCGCTGAAGTTCGAAATCTATCCCGGCTCGTCTCTCATGAAGACGTTCGCGCAGTTTTCTGCGCTGCGCAAAGGCGCGCTCGATTTTTCGCTCTATCCCCTGCCCTATGCCGGCAGCGAGGTGCAGGCGCTGAACCTCGGCCTGATGCCGCTTCTCGTCACGTCCTATGAGCAAGGCGCGAAGTGGAAGGATGCGCCGATCGGCCAGTCTCTCTCCAAGATCGCAGAATCCAAGGGCGTGAAATTTATCACTTGGGTCTGGCAGGCGGGCGGCGCGGCGTCGCTCAAAAAGGCGATTCGCGTCCCGGATGACGTGAAGGGCCTGAAAATCCGTGGCGGTAGCCGCGAGTTTGACCTCATGCTGACTGCGGCGGGCGCGCAGGTTTCGACCATGCCGTCCAATGAAATCTATCTTGGCATGCAGACGGGCGCGCTCGACGCCGCTCTGACCTCTTCGACGAGCCTTATCTCCTTCCGGGTTGAAGAACTCTGCAACTCCATCACGACGGCCCGCACGGGCGCCATCTGGTTCATGTGCGAGCCGCTCTTGATGTCGAAGGACATCTTCGACTCGTTGCCTGCCGACCAGCAGAAGATCATTCTCGATGTCGGTCAGGAAATGGAATGGTTTGGCACGGTCGAGGCGAAGAAGGACGACGAAGCGATCGCGAAGCTTTATGCGGGCCTCAACAAAACGGTCGTCGACCTCAAGCCGGAAGAACTTGCGGCGTGGAGCAAGCTCGCCGAAGAGACGGCGTGGAAAGACTTCGCGTCGAAGTCCACCGAAGCCGCTGAACTCCTTGCCAGCGCGCGTGCCGTTTCCTGATGTCGGCCAGCGAACTGCATTCCGACGCCATCCTAGCGGATGACCGGAACTTGGATCATTCCGGCGAGAGCATCCTTCGGGGTGCCTTTCGCCGGTTCGTCGATCTTCTCTTCAATCTCGCGTCTATCTCTCTCATCGTCGCTTCGGGCGTTCTGACGGTTGGCGTCCTTCTATCGCACTTCACCGGCCAGGGCATGGTCTGGCAGGATGAGATGGAGGTGTTTCTCGTTGCCGGTGCGGTGTTCCTGTCGGCGGCGGCCGTTCAGGCGCGTCGGGGTCACATCGGCATCGAGATCCTGGCGTCTTTCCTGCCTCGCCGCGCGAAAGTGGCGCGTGACGTGTTCATCGACACCGTCTCGCTCATTTTCATCGCGTTTGTAGCGTGGAAGGCGGGCGAGCTTTTCCACGAAGCTTGGGCTGAAGGGCAGATCTCGCAGTCGTCATGGGGTGCTCCGCTTTGGATACCCTATCTCGTGATGACGGTCGGTTTTGCCGTGCTCGCGCTGCAACTCGCGCTGCAGGTAGGCGAGCGCTCGATCGTCATGCTCGTGTTGGGCCTTGCCGCATTCGCCGCGCTGGTCCTGTGGCAGCGTCCCGTGATGCCTTTGCTTCAGGGCTATTCTCCCGCGACCATCGGCATCGCCTACTGCACGGCGACGCTCCTTATCATGTTCTCGGGCATCCCCATCGCGTTCGCGTTGGGTGTGGTTGCGACGATCTTCATGTTCCTTTTCATGCCACGAGCGTCTGTCGATACCATCGCGCAGAACGTCTATGAGGAACTTGCTAACGTCATCCTGCTCGCCATCCCGCTGTTCATCCTGAAGGGCGCTGCGATCGGCCGGTCCGACGCAGGCAAAGACCTCTACTCCGCTCTGCACGCGTGGCTGCACAAGGTACCCGGCGGTCTCGGCGTGGCGAACACGCTCGCTTGCGGCCTCTTCGCTGCCATGGCGGGTTCCTCGCCCGCAACCTGCTCCGCCATCGGGTCGGCCGGTATCCCGGAGATGCGCAAACGCGGCTACTCGCCCGGTCTTGCGGCGGGTATCATCGCAGCGGGCGGTACCCTCGGCATCCTGCTTCCGCCTTCGGTAACCATGCTTCTCTACGCCGTGGCTGCCGAAGTTTCGCTCGGCAAGCTGTTCCTGGCGGGCATTGGTCCCGGCTTGCTTCTGATCGTACTTTTCGCGTGCTACGCTTCGTGGAAGTTCAGCCGGGAGAAGCGGCAAGCGCTGGCGGCGGTGGAGCGCGGGGAAGCGGCACAAAACGCTGCAATCCTGCATGTGGATCATTACACGCTGCGCCAGAAGATCACGATGGTCGCTTGGGTGATGCCGTTCGTCACCATCCTGGCGGGCGTCATGGTCGTGCTCTACGCGGGCTATGCGACACCATCGGAAACCGCGGGCGTCGGCGCCATCCTCGCGCTGCTCGTCATCGGTGTGATGTACGGCGTATGGCGGCCGAAGCGACTGATGCCGATCCTTACGGGCACCATGCGCGAAAGCTCGATGCTCCTGCTCATCATCGGGTTCTCCCTCCTGTTCTCCTATGTGATGAGCTATCTGCATATTTCGCAAAGCGCAGCGATGTGGTTGACGTCGCTCGGTCTTTCGAGATGGGAGCTGCTGTCGTCGATCCTGGTGTTCGTGGTGATACTTGGCTTCTTCCTGCCGCCGGTGTCGATCATTCTGATGACAGCCCCGATCATCCTGCCGCCGCTCAGGGCCGCCGGCTTCGATCTGATCTGGTTCGGCGTCGTTATGACCATCGTCATGGAAATGGGCCTCATTCATCCGCCCGTCGGTCTCAACCTGTTCGTCATCAAGAACATCGCGCCCGATATTCCGCTCTCGACGGTCATGTGGGGCGCACTTCCCTTCGTGTTCCTGATGTTCGTCGGCGTCGTCCTGATCTGTTTCTTCCCGCAGATCGCGATGTTCCTGCCGAGCCTCGTCAGCTAAAATTTCGCGCCGCCTGGCACGCCACTGGTGTCCCAGGCGACGCGAATCGCCTTTGAAGCTGTCGCCGCACAAATCTGAAAGGGACGACTCTCGCGTTGCTATTCCTTTCGGTCTTTTGCTAGGCTCCCGGCACATTCATGATGCACGTATGACGTTCGCATCCGGCATGACCACAAGCGGAGACCCGTCGGTCTCCGCTTTATGCATGTACAGAGCACCTTGCTCCTAGTCGTCGGAGACCGGCACGCCGGTGCTACTTCAGCGGAACGTATGCGGCGGGCGACGACACGAAGCGATAGTTGAAGCCGAGCTTCACGGTGTCGGCCGTCACGTTGTCCTTGAATATCTTCCAATTGTTGCCTTCATCCCAACGCCAGTTGTTGTCGTCGAGGCTGAAGTCGAAGTGAAGATACTCGACTTTCATGGTCCAATTCGGGTTGAACTGGTATTCCAAGCCGCCGCCAGCCGTCCAACCGGTGAGCGTGTTGTCAAAGCTCCGGCTGTAGTAGGCCGTGCCGCCGTCGATATCTGTGATGGCCGCACGCACCTTCAGGTCGGTGGCAAGCCACGCAAAGCCACCTTTCAGATAGAGCAACGTGTTGCCCCAGGCGTAGCCAAGGCGGCCCGTCACGTCGCCGTAGATGCCGCCTTGCGATTTGACGTTCACGACCGCGATGTGGTCAATCTCATCCAGAGCAGCACTGTCATAAGTCGCGGCGGCGAACGTGCGCTCGTTGTCGCCCTGAAGGCCGCCGACATCCACTTCGATGCCGAGCACGAAATTGCCGCCTGTCTGCCAGTTGTAGCCGAACTGACCACCGCCGAACGCGCCGGTTGTGTTCAGACCGTTTCCACCGAATGTGCTGTAATCGTATGGAGCGACCGTGACGCCGGTGGGAAGCGGGTCGCCGTCATGATAGGTATTCCGCCGGGTTTCGAGATTCGTCCACGCCGCGCCGAGATGGCCACCGACATAGAACCCGGTCCATGTGGGCGCTGCCACAATGATGGGCGCGTCCTTATAACCGCCATAACCGCCGCCGCCATAAATATCCGCAGCACTCGCAGAACCGATGATTGCAAACGCACCGGCTGCCAACGCACTCGCCCGCACAACACAAACAGACATAACCCTCACTCCTATCCCGCCTAGATTGCATGACATGATAACGCTACACTCAATAAGTGTTTACACGGCTGCCCGCTAAACTCAAGATAGCGAATGCTATCGCAACACGTTTTACGGGTACTCGCGCGCGCCGGGATAGATTGAACTCCTTTGAATTCAATGGCTTATGAATTAGTTGGGCCTACTGCCTGTTGATTCCCTGCAACAGCTCCAACCTGATTTGCCAACGAAACGCTTCCTTAGCACATAAAAAAAGACCGGCGTTTGTGCCGGTCTTTCCATTTGCGTTGCGCGGAAACTACTTCAGGGGAACAGCTGCCACGGCGTAGTCGCCACCGAAGTTCCAGTTGAGACGCGCCGTGACGGTCCAGAAGTCGAGATCGTCCTTATTGCCATAGCGCCAGTATTGACCGTTGTCGTTATAAACGTCCCAGGAACGGTTGTTTGCGTTCTCGAAGTTGTAATACAGGCCGAGGACGCCGAAGCTCACATTCGAGCCGAGGAAGTTGAAGAGGCCGAACGTGCCCGGCTTGAAGTCGATACCGCCACCGACGACCCAACCCGCGAAGTTCTTGTCGTTGTCGCGGCGGGAGACGGTGTAGGTGTGATCCACCACATTATCGCCCCAGCCGCTCGTCCAGCCCTCGCCGCCATAGTCGAACTTGTTATCGTTGTTCAGGCCGATCCATGCGCCGCCGCCCGTTGCATAGAGCAGCACGTTCTGGAAGCCGAAGCCGAGCTTGCCGCGTGCCGACACGAGATAATCGACGTTATCCGAGAAATCGGCGTCAACTTCGAAACCCACAACCAGCGGCGAACCCACGCGCTGCCAGTTGAAACCGGCCTGCACACCGCCGATGAAATAGGAATCATCGCCGTTGCGGTTGGCCCAGAAGTCGTTCCCGTCGTAAACAGTGACTCTGGTCCATTCGTGGTCGACCTTCACCTTCTCGGTATGCCAAGGGCCGTCGCCGTCGTACCAGCGGTTCTTGTTGTTGTTGTCGACGAAGGCGCCGCCGACGTTGCCGCCGATATAGAAGCCCGTCCAGGTTTGCACCGGGATGACCTCGGGAACGTCCTTCAGACCGCCGCCACGATAGACGTCCGCCGCTTGCGCCGAAAGGGCCAGTGCGCTCGTGAGCGTAAGGCCCAGAAGCGGAGCGCTCAATTTTCTCATTATGAATCCCCGTCTTGTTCAGGTTTCAGCTCCGCGCGATGATGGCCCTTGAAGCCTCATGACACGCGCACTCCAAACAACGAGACAGATGCATCCAACTCACAGTCAGCGAATCTCATGCTGCGCCTCGTAGTTAGGGCTTATAATCCGATGTAACTCAAGATTGTATTGATGAATTTTATCCACTATTGCGTGTTTGCAACAATCTTGACGTGTACGAAAGCATGAATGACCCAAATTACAACTTATCTTATACTTGGGTTGGTTTGCGGACAGTGCAGGAGAGGTTGGAGGGGCGCGTCTCGTCGGGCGCGCATTCGCGCCTCGTTCTTGCTTTCGGCGCGACATCGGCTATATCAGGCGCTGAGCGGGCTCACCCATAATCAGCGGCGATCTGGCGTTGAAACGCGCTCATCCCTTTTTGTTCTCGCGCATAAGCCGCGAGCACGTCAGACTTGAACCGGATCGGAATGATGAGCGTGAAAACCGAAGTGACCCAAGAGAAGGATAAGAAGGAGAGCAGTGCGTACGATCTCGCGGTCGTCCTTCTTCAGGCCATCGCCATCGCGATCGTGATCCGCATCTTCCTTTTTCAGCCGTTCAATATTCCATCCGGCTCCATGATCCCGACGCTGCTCGTCGGCGATTATCTGTTCGTCTCGAAATACAGCTACGGCTACAGCAAATACTCCTTCCCCTTCGGAGCGGGGATGTTCAACGGGCGGATTCTCGCATCCGATCCCGACCGCGGCGATGTCATCGTCTTCAAGACTCCTCGCGACAATTCCACCGATTACATCAAGCGCCTTGTCGGGTTGCCCGGCGACCGCATCCAGTTGATTGGCGGGCAACTCTATGTCAACGGCGAGGGCGTGAAGCGCGAGCGCGCGCCCGACGCGGTGATGGATACGAAATGCGGGCCGAATCAGACGGTGCACCAGTATCGCGAGACGCTGCCGAGCGGTCGCAGCTATCTGACGCAAAAGCTTTCGGAAACCTGCCGTCTCGGCCGGTTCGGCGCGGCTGACGATACGGAAGTGTTTGTCGTGCCGCCGCAGCACTACTTTTTCCTCGGCGACAACCGCGACGATTCCGCCGACAGCCGCTTCTTCGATGGAAACGGCATCGGCTACGTTCCTTCGGAAAACCTCGTGGGCCGCGCCCGCGTGCTGTTCTTCTCCCTTGACGAGTCCGCGACCTGGCTCGCCCCTTGGCGTTGGCCCCTGGAGATCCGCTGGTCGCGGATCGGAACCGTGATTCACTGAGTTGCCTATCAAGAAACCACGCGTCGAGGAGCTCGAAGCTTCGCTCGGCTATCAATTTCAGGAACGGGGCCTTCTCGCGGAGGCCCTTACCCATTCGAGTGCGCGCAGCGAAAAGGGCGGCCGCGACAACGAGCGGCTGGAGTTTCTGGGCGACCGGGTGCTCGGCCTTTCGATCGCAGCGCTGCTCTTCGAGCGCTTCCCCAAAGCGCGCGAGGTGGAGCTTGCCCGACATTTCAACGCGCTCGTCTGCAAGACGACGTGCGCCGAGGTGGCGTTGAAGCTTGAGCTTGGCCCCCATCTCGTCATGGCGCCGAGCGAGGCGCGGTCCGGCGGGCGGAAGAAGGACGTCATTCTCGCCGACGCCGTGGAAGCGCTGCTGGGAGCAATTTCGGTCGACGGCGGTTTTGCTGCGGCGGAAACAGTCGTGCATCGCCACTGGGAGCCGTTCATCGCGTCAGGCGAGCCGCCCGCCCCCGATGCCAAGACGGCGCTTCAGGAATTCGCGCAAAGCCAGAAGCGCGGCTTGCCTGATTATCATGAGGTCGAGCGTTCCGGAGCCGATCACGCGCCGAACTTTACGGTCGAGGTCAGGGTGCAGGGATTGAAGCCGGAGCGCGGCACGGGCTCGTCGCTCAAGAAGGCACAGCAGGCCGCAGCGGAAGCGCTGTTAAAGCGCGAAGGCGTCGGCCAACCGGAACGAGAACATGCCTGAGAACAAGAAGAACAAGACTGACGCTCTCGAAGACAACGAGCATGTCGAGGACGAAGCCGCCGAAACCACTGGCGCCACAGAGCAGGATCGCCCGCAAGTGCCCGTGTATGAGCGTCGGCGCCTGTCTGAAGAGGATGGTGGGCCGGTTCCCGCGCCGGTAGCGGAGAGCGGGGAACGGCCCTCAGCGGGCGCTGGAAGCCGCTGCGGCTTCGCGGCCGTGATCGGCGCGCCGAACGCGGGTAAATCGACGCTCGTCAATGCGCTGGTCGGCGCGAAAGTCTCCATCGTCACGCACAAGGCGCAGACGACGCGCACGCGCGTTCGTGGCATCGCGCTCGATGGCGAGGCGCAGATCGTGCTCGTCGACACGCCGGGCATCTTCGCGCCGAAGCGTCGGCTCGATCGCGCGATGGTGGAAACCGCCTGGACCGAGGCGCGCGAGGCGGATGTCGCCGTGCTCGTGGTGGATGCGGCGCGCGGCTTCGACGACACGGTCGATCCCATCGTGAACGAGGCGGCGAACCTCAAGATCCCGCTCATCCTGGCGCTGAACAAGGTGGACAAGATCCACAAGGAGAAGCTGCTGGCGCTCGCGGGCGAGGCGTCCGAGCGGCTCAAGCTTGAGAGTCTGTTCATGATCTCGGCGCTTTCGGGCGACGGCGTGGAAGATCTGCGAGGCTTTCTCGCCGCGCGCATGCCCTATGGTCCGTGGCTCTTCCCGGAGGACCAGATCGCGGATGCGCCGCTGCGCCAATGGGCGGCCGAGATCACACGCGAGAAAATGTTCATCCGGCTGCACGAGGAAATCCCCTATTCCTCCACCGTCGAAACGACGAGTTGGAAAACCGTTCGCAAGGGCGCGGTGCGCATCGAGCAGACGATTTTCGTGGAACGTGAAAGCCAGCGCAAGATCGTGCTCGGCGCCAAAGGGCAGGCGATCAAGCATATCTCCATGGAAGCGCGCAAGGAGATCGAAGAGGCCATCGAGACGCCGGTGCATCTCTTCCTGTTCGTGAAGGTGCGGGAAAACTGGGCCGACGATCCCGAACGCTATCGCGAGATGGGCCTCGATTTCCCCAAGAAATGACGCGCCGCGCGCCTTCGACGGACGCTCGCGAACGCCTCCCCGGCGATCCGCTGCTTTGCGAGCGGCTGACGTCGACATTCGCGACGCGCATGGCCAGGAAATAGGTAGGCCATGAGATGGGTTGACGACGGCATCTTCCTCGCAGGTCGCCCGCACGGCGAAACGAGCGTCATCGCCGACATTTTCACGCGCTCCAACGGCCGCGCCAAGGGGCTCGTGAAGGGGGGCCGGTCCCGCCGTCTCCGCCCGCTCCTGCAAACGGGAAACACGCTCGGCGTCGAATGGCGCGCCCGTCTCGACGACCAGCTCGGCGTCTATACCGTCGAACTCGCGCGAGCCACGGCCGCGAACGCGCTCGACGATCCGTCAGCGCTCGCGGGCATGACGGCTTTGGCCGCGCTCTTGCAGGTTCTGGCGGAACGCGATCCGCACCCCGCTCTGTACGACGCCGCGCAGGACTGCCTCGCGCATGCATCCGACGCAAGTTTCTCCGCCGCCTTCATCCGCTTCGAACTGCGCTTTCTGAACGAACTCGGCTTCGGCCTCAATCTCACGACATGCGCCGCGACGGGGCGCGCGGACGACCTCATCTACGTCTCGCCGAAATCCGGTCAGGCGGTCTGCCGCGAGGCGGGCGAACCTTATGCCGACCGCCTGCTTCCATTGCCCGCCTTTCTTGCGAACGCGGCCAGCGCGGCCGCGCCGTCCGACGCGGAGATCGAAGCGGGACTGCTACTCACCGGCCATTTTCTCGCGGTGCATGTCTTCGCTGAAAGTGGCAAGCCGCTGCCCACGGCGCGGGATGAATTCGCGCGCGCGCTGCGGCGCAGGACATGAGGCCCCGCAACTCCACGCAACCGCCGGCGCGCCTATGCGGCCATCGCAGGACGGTCGGTCGGCAGCCGCGCAGCGACGCTTGGACCTTCGAAGCACAACCTTAACTGTTCCGTCCTGTTATAGTGGCGGTGTACAACCATTTTGAATTGCGGAAAGGGATGCGTTTCGCCATTTAGTGTTTGGCACACGTCGCAACGCTGGCCTATTCGTGGGTAGCGGGTGTTGGCCGCACCGGTTTCCAGGCGCCGCTCAAAGAAACGGCGTATCCTGCGCCACCAGACCAAAACTAAAGCCGCCCGGTCAGCCGCATAGAAAGGTTTTTCGTGGACGTCCTCGGAAGTATCCAGGAATTCATCCTCGTGAATAAGGATCTGGCTGGGCCCATCCTCGCCGTCATCGCGTTCGGCGAATCCCTGATCCTGGTCGGTCTTTTCTTTCCCGCCACGGCGATCATGCTTTTCACCGGCGGTCTTATCCAAAAGGGCATGCTAGATCCCACGACGGTCATCTTGTGGTCCATTGCGGGCGCGTGCCTCGGCGATGCCGTCACTTACTGGTTCGGCCGCTGGATCGGCCCCAGCGTGGTGCATCGATGGCCGCTCAACCGCGAAAAGGAAGGCGTCGCGCGGGCGCGGCTTTTCTTCCGCAAATATGGGTTCCTTTCGATCTTCATCGGCCGTTTTCTCGGCCCGGTCCGGTCCACGATTCCGCTGGTGGCGGGCATCATGCGGATGCGTCACCTCACCTTC
Organism: Rhodomicrobium udaipurense JA643; assembly: GCF_000636015.1. Classification (GTDB taxonomy): domain Bacteria; phylum Pseudomonadota; class Alphaproteobacteria; order Rhizobiales; family Rhodomicrobiaceae; genus Rhodomicrobium; species Rhodomicrobium udaipurense. The sequence continues at coordinate 50,428 of NZ_JFZJ01000004.1, read as the reverse complement.
CAGATCGCGAATGTCACGTCCGCCATCGCGTGGGTGCCGTTCATGCTGCTGCCGGGCTACTTCTTCGCTCGGGAGGTCGGGGACTTCAGCGAGGTGAGCACCGGAGGCTGGGTCGTCATCGCCGCTATCGTGCTTGCGCTTACGGCGCTGTTCACGATCATCGCGGTCAAGGTTCAGGGGACGAGCGCGAAGGATCGTCGCAAGCGGCGCCCATCACCCGACGAAACAAGCGTCCCGGCCGAGTAGGGCGCGCTGGCGCCAATCCCTGTCGAACTCAATTAGACGAGCACGCCTCCACCGAAGTCGGGATCGCACGCGCGCTCGCCATCCCCGGGGCAATTTCCCGGATCTTCTGATAATCGCGCAGGGCCTCGCCGCTTCTGCAAAGGCGCTCGTACGCCTTGGCGCGATTGTAGTACCCTACGGGATTGCCGGGGCTAAGCCGGATGGCGGTCGAATAGGCTTCCACCGCTTTTTCGGGGTTTTTGGTCTTGTCGAAATAAACGCCGAGGTTGTAGAAAGTCAGCGGATTTCCGTCGTCCAGCGCCGCTGATCGGACCAGATCCTCATAAGCGCGCTCGAATTGCGCCAGAGCGAGAAATGCGCCGCCCCGGTGCGTCAGGGCCCGTGCATCGGCCGGGTTCGCGTCCACAGCCCGCGAGCAGAGCGCGACGGCCTCCGGCAACGCGGCTTTCCGCAGAGCGCTTTGGCACAGGTCTGAAGCCGTGCCTCCGTCAGCATGCGCAACAGTTCCGGCGAGCGCAAGAGCGCCGCAGACCACCGCAGTAAAACGCATCGAGCGGCTCCCTTTTTGTTGGCGGCGCACGCCAATCGCGAACCGCGCTCGCTTTATGGCAAGGAGCGTAGCCGGGGCCTTGGCTTGAGCCTCCAGTCAACTTAAGAAGATTGACTTGCCGCGAGCTTGCGCAACATGTCCAATGGATACACTTCTTGAGGCTCCTGGGTTGCATCGGCGCAATAGATGTCGTGATTATTTGAAGCGATACATGACCACCATAAATTTTATTGGTGAAACAGCAATAATACATCGTTTAATGCGATTTATAATAGTTATAATCGAGTGCATTTCTGCCAATACGGCCATAACGTAACTCTCTAACCTCTGTTTTATTGCGTTTCGCCGATTGACCGCACCCCGCCGACTCAGCTATCGCCGCATCTACCGGTTGCGTTCAGCCTTGAATATCAATCGAGGGCCGAGACTGGCACTAGGATATGGCGTTCAGAGAGCTGGAACCGAAGCTCTATAGACGGGAAAGAAGCGTTGTGACGTGGCTCCAATCAGGCCGGAGCGCCCCTTGCAGGGGCGTGCGCTTTAGAGTCTTGACGATGAGGCTTGCCGCGTGCTGCTCAGCAATATTCCTGGCGCTGGCTATTGGTGCGACCCCCGCACTTGCAGACGAAAAAGACGGCCTGCCTGAACAATCCATCGCCACAAGCCTTGATGGCGGACCGGACAAGGACGCGCGTGGAGTAGCTCCGGCGGCAGGGAGGACGTCACCACTTACCTCGGTCGCCTTGAAATCCTCGTCGACGCCGATCTCGAAAAGCTGTGGGGAGCCAAGGGGCTGACATTCCACGTAAACGGCTATCAGATCCACGGCGCGGGGCTCGAAAAATATCTCGGCTACCCGTTCGATTACATAAGTTCCATCGAGGCGCTGCCGTCCACGCGCCTGTTTGAGCTTTGGCTCGAACAGAAATTCGGCGAGAGCGTGTCGGTGCGCGCCGGTCAACTCGCGGTCGACGCCGAGTTCTTCACCACCGACACTGGCGGCAAGTTTCTTAACTCCTCATTCGGCTGGCCGGCTATCTGGGCTAACAATCTGCCGAACGGCGGCAACGCCTATCCTCTGGCGACTCCCGGCGCGCGTGTGAAAGTCGAGATGACCGACAACCTGACATTTCTCGGCGCGATCTATAATGGCAATCCGGCCGGCTGCGAGGACGGACAACGCTGCAACCGCAACGGCACCGATTTCCGTGTGCAAGACCCGCCGTTCGTGATCGAGGAGATACAGTACAAGTATAATCAGCGCGCGAAGGACGGGGATAAGGGCGACGGAAAAGGGGGGGGCAAGAAGGACAGGGATAAGGAAAAAGCATCAAGCGATGTACTGAGCCTTCCCGGCGTCATCAAATTCGGCGCATGGCAGCACTTCGGAAACTTCAAAGATGCCTACTCAGCAACGCTGATCGACAACGGTGTCAATGTCGCTCGGCGCGTGTACTCTGGCAACTACAGCTTCTATGCCATGATCGATCAGCAGATTTATGCGCTCCCGGATGACCCCGAGAAGGGCGTCTTTGCCTTTGCGCGGGTCGCGGGGGCGCCGTCAGACCGCAACCTCATCGCGTTCTACATTGATGGCGGGGTGTTCTTGAAAGGTTACGTTCCGAATCGTCCGGACGACACTTTTGGCGCAGCCATTGACTACGTGCTGGTCTCTGGCGATGCAAGCAGGGCGGATCGTTACCTTCGCGATTATGAAGACTCGTCCTACCGCGTCCGCAATTTCGAAGCCGTGGCGGAAGTGTTCTACAAGTTTCAAATCGCGCCGGGCTTCGCGATCCAGCCTGACCTGCAATACATGTGGAATCCGGCTGGAGGCGTCGCGGAAAACAAGGACGCGGTCTATGGCGGCGTTCGCGTCAGCATCGCCTACTGACTTGGCCGCGATTCGCTCACCCTTTCACGCGCGAAAGTGCTTCGACAGCTTCAGCGACTGCGCCTGATAGTGCGAGCCGATGTCGTGCCCGTAGAGACGAGCGGGCGGCTCCGAGAGCGGTTCGTAGCTAAGCCGCCCAATCAGCTGACCGTCTTCCAGGATGAACGGCACCTTGTGGCTGCGCACCTCCAGCACGGCGCGGCTGCCTTGGCCGCCGGCCTCAGCCATGCCGAAACCAGGATCGAAGAAACCCGCATAATGCACGCGAAATTCGCCCATCAGTGCATTGAACGGCTCCATTTCGGCGGCGTGGGTGGCGGGCACGCGCACCGCCTCCTTCGAGGCGAGGATATAGAACTCGTCCGGGTCGAGGATCAGGCGGTGGTGATGGGTGGCCGCGATCGGCTCCCAGAACTCCTCGATGTCGTAGGCGCCCGCGCGGTCGACGTCGATGACGCCGGTGTGGCGCTTGGCGCGATAGCCGATCAGCGCGCCCGGCTCGCCGCCCAGCTCGACGGACAACGCGACATCGCGCGGCTGGCCGCCTGCCTCGGCAGACGCGCCCGCACCGCCGCCGTTCGCGTCGCGGAACCGGATCTGCGAGAGGCGCGATCCCGTGCGCACGAGGATCGGAAAGGTCTGCGGGCAGATTTCGAGCCAAAGCCGCCCCTTGTAGCCCGCGCCGGTCTGGTCGAAGCCGGGACCGTGGTCGGCGATGACGCGCGTGAACACATCAAGGCGGCCGGTCGAGCTTTTCGGGTTGGCGATGCCGGAAAGGAACAGCGGCAGCGCAAGCGACTCGTCGATCTCCGCGACGTACACGCAACCGACTTCGAGCACCGCGCCGGGGCCGAGGTCGATGGTGTGCAGCCTGAAGCGCTCGATCTGGTCTTCCGTCTTCGTTCCCGGCCCCGGAATGAAGCTGGCGCGCACGCGAAATGCGCGACGGCCAAGCCGAAGATCGAGGCTTGCGGGCTGGATCTGTCCCTCGCCGATGGAGGCGGAAGCCGCGATCGCGCCATCAGAGACGAGCTTCGCAATGGCCTGCGAGGGGAGGATGCCGGACGTTTTCACGCTCAGGGAAGAGGTCATTTCAGGTGCAATCATCTCTATTGTTGCGTCGGCTTGACATTCTGATGTCGAGCAGCATCGAGGCCATCGGCGCGCGAAGACAAGCATTATCGGAAAAGTTGCGTCCGCGCGAGTGGGCTGAACGGCCGCAGCGCCATGCGCCGCGAGCCTACTCACATTCGCGGGATTTGCCTCGACGCGACGATAATATTCAACAATTTGTGGAAATGCCTTTTACCGAGAGGAAGCAAAGGTGCGCTTCAACGCTGGAATATCCCCCGAGCTTTGACTAAGCGTATTGGTGCGGAGGTCTATGTCCGCATTCTCCCGAGTGTTGCCGAGCGGAAGCGAAAGCGCATATTCAAGCCCCGATTTGCACAACATGGCGGTTAAGCGGCGCGGTCTCAAACCTGACAGGCGCGGACGCATACGGCGTTCGGGCGCCAAACTCAGGCTCGCGGTCGCGATCTCCGCATGCGGCGTGGTGATAGGCACCGTTCTTTTCTTCTGCGCTGTCGTCAACGAGGCGCGCTCCTACGCCGAAAACCGCGCCTGGAACCATGTCTCCACCCTTTCGGCCGCGTTCGAAGAGCAGGCGCGCGCAAACCTTGAGATGGTCGCGAGCGCGATACAGTTTCTCAAGCCACAATTCGCGGCGCACGGAACGAGCCTTAGCCTAGTCGACTGGCAGACTTACCTCCCCGCCCTGGCCTCATCTTCGTCAACCGTGCAGATCGCCTTCGTCGGGCCGGACGGAAAGCTGCTTGCGTCGTCTCTGACCCCAAACGCGCCGCCAATAGACCTCTCGGATCGCGAACACATCCGTGTGCAATTGGAGGGGCGGCCCGGCCTCTATATCGGCAAGCCGGTGATCGGCCGCATCTCGCGGCAATGGACGATCCAGATCACGGACCGGGTGGAAGGCCCGGACGGGAAGCTAGCGGGCATCATCGTCTTTTCGCTTTCGCCTGAGTCGCTGACGACGCTTCAGCGATCGATCAACCTCGGCAAAAGCGGTAGCCTGATGCTTGTGGGGACGGATGGCGTCATCCGCGCATCCTTCGCCAACTGGCAGAAGACCGACGTCTCACTCGTGGGAATGACATACCCGAACCTGCAAGCACTCACCGGCGGCCTGCTCGCCGGGCAAAGGCGCGCACATGATCCGCTGAACGGTTCCGAAACCTTTTTCCGCTGGCGCAAGGTCGGCGATTATCCGCTTCTGGTCTTGTCCGGGATCGCGGAGCCGGAGGTTTACGCCGCCGTCAACAGAGCCGCCGCCAAACTGGGAGCGCTATGCGCGAGCGTCCTGGCGCTTCTTCTCAGCCTGAGCTGGGTTCTAGCGCGTGAGATCGCCCGGCGCGTGGAACGGGAGGTCGCGCTTTACGATGGAAGTCGCAGGCTCGCGCTGGCGAACGACAGCCTGCGCCGCCGTCACCGCCAGCTTGGCAGAACGAGCACGGCTCTGGCAGCAGAGCGCGGGCGGCTTCAACACATCAACGTGGAACTGAAAACCGCCAAGGAGCAGGCCGAAGAAGCCAATCGGCTGAAGACAGCCTTTCTCATGAATATGAGCCATGAATTCAGGACGCCGATGCACGCGATCCTGAACTATGCCGCGTTCGGGTTGAAGGCTGCGCGCCGAAGCGACGAAGCCCGGCTGGAGAAGTGCCTTACGAACATACAAACGGCGGGCGACCGCCTTCTCGGCATGCTAAACGCGCTGCTCGACCTGTCCAAACTCGAGTCGGCCTGGTCCGATCTGGACATTGAGCGCGGAAACCTCATGGACGTGGCGCGGAAAGCGGGGGTCGAACTCGGCTCGCTTGTCGAGGAGAAGGCTCTGCGCCTGCGATTTGAGGCACAAACCAGCGACCTTGAAGCCGTATTCGACGCACGGCGCATGATGCAGGTTTTCGTCAATCTGTTCTCGAACGCGATCAAGTTTTCTCCGACAGGTGGAACCATCACCGTCACCATGAGCGATGACGCGATGCCCGATGGCCGCGATGCCATCCACTGTCATATCGAAGACTGCGGTATCGGCATCCCGGAGGGAGAACTCGATCGCGTGTTCGACAAATTCACTCAGAGCAGCAAGACGGACACCGGAGCGGGGGGATCGGGGCTCGGCCTGACGATCTGCCGGGAAATCGTTCGACTGCACGGCGGCCGCATATGGGCGGCCCCTTCTTCAAACGGGGCATCGATTCATTTCATCATTCCCAGAGCCGAACCCGATCAGGTTAAACCGACCTGCTCCTGACGCCCCCCGCGCACAGCGGGCGCATCTAGGCCGCGAACGGACGCGGACGGGGCGCTGTCATCAAATGCGTGCTTCCCCGCGCCGCCTGAATGCCCTACCTGATCGTCCGCCCTCTCCGCGACGGAACCCTTCATCGCGTTTTCAGGTTTTTCTAGTTCTTTAGGTCAGGAGGCAATTTGTCGCCCCTTCGCCGTGCCGATGTTTTCGCGGGTTTCGTATGCGCAAGATTCTTTATGTCGACGACGACGCGCTGAACCGCGATATCCTGCGCGAGCTTCTGTGCGAAGGGGGCTACGATGTGGTGGAGGCCGACGACGGCGACACCGCGCTTCAGCGCCTCCAAGACACGTCCGGCATCGATGCAATCCTCCTCGACCGCATGATGCCGCGCATGGGCGGCATTGAGGTGCTGAAAGCGGTGAAGGCGGATGCGCGTTTTGCCGACATTCCCGTCATCATGCAGACGGCGGCAACCTCCCGCGACCAGATCCTTCAGGGCATCAAGGCGGGCGTCTATTACTACCTCACGAAGCCGTATGAAGATCAGATGCTGCTCGCCATCGTCGGCGCCGCGCTTCAGGACGCCGCGCAGAAACAGCGGCTCCGCGAGGAGGTAGCGCAGCATCGCAGCCTCATGGGGCTTCTCGAACAGGCTCGCTTCCGATTCCGCACCCCGCAAGAGGCGCGCAGCCTCGCCTTCCTCATCGCCAATTGTTTCCCCGAGCCGGAAGCGGCCATCTACGGCCTGCATGAAATGCTCTCCAACGCGATCGAGCACGGCAATCTCGGCATCACCTATCAGGAGAAGACGCGCCTCATTCTCGAAGGGCGGCTGCGGGAGGAAATCGAGCGTCGGCTCGCCCTGCCCGCCAACCGCGAGAAATGGGCGTGGCTGAGCTTCGAGACGGACGGCAAGACGCTTCGGGCGCGCATTCGCGACCAGGGAAATGGATTTGACTGGCGGCCTTTTCTCGACATCAGCCCCGAGCGGGCCATGCATCCCCATGGGCGCGGCATCGCGACGGCGCTAAGAATGTCGTTCAGTTCGCTGGACTATGTCGGCTGCGGCAACGAGGTGGTCTGCACATTCGTCGTCGACGAAGCGTAGTCCGTGCCCGATCAGGCTGACCCATCCTGATCGGTGATCGGCGCTGAGGCGCAGGCGACGACTCAGAGGTCCGCGAGAAGACGGTCAGCGCTGCTCGCCTCCGCGACGGAGGGATTTTCCTCAACGTGGAGCGCTTTCACCACGCCGTCTTCGAGCAGCATCGCATAACGCTTCGAGCGGAGGCCGAGGCCGAACGCGCCCGCATCGAGATCGAGCCCGATTGTCTTGGCGAAATCGCCGCTGCCATCGGCGAGAAACACGATCTTTTCCCCGGCTCCGGTCGATTTTGCCCAAGCGTCCAGCACAAACACGTCGTTGACGGCGGTGCAGGCCACCACGTCGACGCCCTTCGCCTTGAAGTCGTCCGCATGCTCGATGAAGCCGGGCAGGTGCGCGAGGCTGCATGTCGGCGTAAACGCGCCGGGAACCGCGAATAGCACGGCTTTCTTGCCGCCGAAAAGCTCGTCCGCGGAAACATCGGCCGGGCCGGTCGCGGTCATGATCTTGAATTTCGCATGGGGAAGGTGAGTGCCGGGTGCGATAGTCATGTTCTCTCCCTGGACGCTTGAATTGGCCGATGCCCCGCGTCGCCCGGATCGGACCACGCGCGGAAGCCGGAGGATCGCTCGCCGTCGACGTGCGCCCCTCCAAGTCTCGCCACTTATGAAGCGGCACAATTCCTGACAATCCACCGAACGGCTTTTCACAATGACTTGAATGCCATCGTCACGTCGGCGAGCGCTGGGTGCCTGCCAATCCGTGCCTTTCATCCAACTTTTGGCGGGTGGCGGGTGAAAGCCTCGCTTTGGTCCAAAAGATGTTGCCGCGTACGGTTGAGGTTCATAATTTCGCTCCGATGCCGGTGCGAGAGAACCGGGCGCGCCATCATGGGGTGCGATTTTTTCTGGGGGAAGCGATTGGCGCGGCGATCTTTCGTTCTGTTCGTCTCTATGGGCGTCTTTCTGGCGTTTTCGCCCGAGGCTGCCCGCGCCGCCGACGATCTCATCAGTAACATTTTCGGATCGGCCGAGGGTGAGAAGGCAACGGGCGCACCCTCCGCTTCGCAGCGCTCGCCGAGGCAGAGCGCGCCCAGAGTTCGCGCCTCTAAGCCCCTCAACAAGGGCATCGAAAACCGCATCAAGCCCAGCCGTCGCTCCGGCAAGGAGGGCGCGGCCGAGGCGAAGCTCGATAATGAGCAGGCGCGGGAACTTTACATTCAGCGGAAGGCGCGGCTTGAAGAGATCAAGGCGCGTCAGGGCGAGCTATCGAGGGACAAGCGCACGCTGGCGAATAATCGCGCGCGGCTCCAGGCGCGTCTGGTGGAGACGGCGCGCTCGCTGAGGCTGTCCGAGAAGCGCCTCTCGGATCTCGAAACGCGGCTCGCCGAAACGCGCGAAAAGATGAAGGAGCAGCAGACGAAGCTCGACGCCAAGAGCCAGCAGCTTTCAGCGCTGTTCTCTCTCATGCAGGGGCTTTCGCGCCAGCCGCCGCCGCTTCTCATCACGCACACGCGCGACGCGTTGAAGATGATCCGCAGCGGCATGGTGCTCGCAACTTTTTATGCCGATGTCGAAAAACTTGCCACACAGTTAACGGTCGACGTTGACGCGCTGGAGGCGATCGAGAAAGACGTCGCGCTTCAGGAGCAGCGCCGCAGGATCGAGCAGGCGCAGAACTTTCGGATCAAGGCGCAACTCGACCTCCTTATCGCCGAAAACCGGGAGCAGATACAGGCCAACGCGGCCACGCTGGAAAGTCTCGGCAGCGCATCGAAGATCAACATAGCCAGCATCAAGAGCCTTGAGGACATGCTTCCCGCAATCAGCGCAAGCAAGGCAGAAGCGGATAGCAAGTCGAACGAATTCAAGCCAGATGCCACGCGGGTTGCACTTCAGGCCGGCCGGATGAAACCGTCGATACCCTTCGCTGCGGCGCAGGGTCTTCTGCCCATGCCAGTACAGGGAAAAGCTCTTGTCAATTTTGGACAAACAACCGAAGATGGCAGTCCATCGAAGGGTATTCACCTAGAGTCGCGACCCGGAGCACAGGTTATCTCGCCCTGCGACGGTCAGGTTTTGTTCGCTGGCCCGTTCCGCTCATATGGTCAACTCTTGATTATCGATGCCGGTGGGGGCTATCATGTTGTAATAGCAGGCATGGAGCGGATCGAGGTCGACCAAGGTCAATTCGTTCTGGCCGGTGAGCCTCTGGCGGCGATGGGGTCTGAAACCCGCGCCGACGGAACGACACCGAAACGCCCATCACTCTACGTCGAATTTCGTAGAGAGCAACAGTCTGTCGATCCCGCACCGTGGTGGTCTGCGGGAGGAAAAGGTTGAATATACATGCGCAAATCCGAACTCGCGCTCGGTGCTCTTCTTATTGCGCTGGTTTGCACAGCCAGCTTTTTCATTTTGCAATCCACGCGCCGGGATCAGGCCATTGCTGCGAACGCGGAAATTTACCGCCAGCTTGACCTTTTCGGAGAAGTGCTCGAGCGCGTCCGCGCAGAGTATGTGGAAAAGCCGGACGACACCAAGCTGATCGAAAACGCGATCAACGGCATGCTGCAAGGACTCGATCCGCATTCGAGCTACCTCACGGCGAAAGAATTTCAGGACATGCAGGTGCAGACGCGCGGCGAGTTCGGCGGGCTAGGCATCGAAGTCACGATGGAAGACGGCGTCGTGAAGGTGATTTCGCCCATCGACAATACGCCGGCTGATCGCGCGGGCGTCATGTCGGGCGACTACATCACCCATCTCGATGGCGAGTCGATCCAGGGCCTCTCGCTGAACGAAGCGGTGGAGAAGATGCGCGGGCCGGTGGATTCGCCGATCATGCTCACCATCATGCGCAAGGGCGCGAACGCCCCGATCCAGACGCGCGTCGTGCGTGACATCGTGCGTATCAACCCGGTGAAGTACAGCGCCGAGGACGATATCGGCTGGATCAAGGTCAAGACGTTCCAGAGCGAACACACCTACGAATATATGAAGCAGGGCATCGAAGACCTGAAGAAGACCATCGGTCCGAAGCTCAAGGGCTACGTCCTTGACCTCCGCAACAACCCCGGCGGCCTTCTCGATCAAGCCATCGCCGTCTCCGACGCATTCCTCGACAAGGGCGCGATCGTGCTCACCAAGGGTCGTAACGCCAGCGAGTCGAGCCGCGCGAGTGCAAAATCCGGCGACGTCACCGAGGGTAAGCCCGTTGTCGTTCTGATCAACGGCGGTTCGGCCTCGGCTTCGGAAATCGTTGCGGGCGCTTTGCAGGATCACAAGCGCGCCGAGGTAATCGGTACGCGCTCGTTCGGAAAAGGCTCCGTTCAGACCATGATACCGCTCGGCGCGAATGGCGGCCTCCGTCTGACGACGGCACGCTACTACACGCCGTCCGGGCGCTCGATCCAGGCGACTGGCATCTCGCCGAACTATCAGGTGGAGCCCGAGCTTCCCGACGACCTCAAGCAGCAGATGGCATCGTTTACGCCGAAGGGCGAAGCGAGCCTGCGCGGTCATCTGAAGAACGAGGGCGCGCAGGAGGCTTCCGGCAGCATCTCCTATGTTCCCAAGGAGAAAGAAAAGGACGTGCAGTTGAAGGCGGCTATCGACCTTCTGCACGGCAAGAAGATCGAAGTCGCGAAGAAGGTCGAAAACGCGGCGGCCCCCGCAGCGGCCGCGGCTGCGGAAGTGCCGAATTAAACTTTCGCATCTGCAATTGCGATCCTATAGTGAAAAGGTTCATGCGAGAGCGTGAGCCTTTTTGCTTTTTGTCGAAGCACAGGGGTGCTCAATGAAAACGCTTTTGATCGTCGCCGGGCTGTTCTTTACGCTTTTCGGAGGGGCCATCGCCTGGTTCGCCTCATCCGATCCCGGCCATGAATACGATCTCACGCTGGTGATTCCGATCGATACGCGTCACATGCCGCGCGCGGTCAATTTGCCTAAGGTCGAGTCCACGTCGAGCGCGGAAGTTGATTCGCCGCCCGCTGTGGACGGGCGCGCGGAAGCGGGAAACGCACCCGTATTGCCCGATCGTCCTCCTGTCCAACTCAACTATGCGACCGGCGCTGCATCGGAAGCCCCTCGATAAGCGCTTCCAATGTCGAAAGCCGCCGCATCCAGCTAAAAATGAACTCGTTTGAAGCGCGGATATCGATCCCATCGCCGCCGCGTGATGCGTTGTCGATCGCTCGCCTTAAGCGCTATGGAGCGAACCGGAATCGCTCGCGTGCCGAAACAGGAGCCCGGCTAGCAATTCGAGCCAACGCAAAAAGTCTCGCAGCATCATAAGGAAAAACCGCGATGCTCATCCAACCATCCACTCTCCCTTACCGGCTCTGCGCCGGGATCGTGCTTCTGAACGCCGAACGCCGCATCTGGATCGGGCACCGCACGAAAGACTTCGCTTCAGGTGAGGCGAATCGGCGCTGGCAAATGCCGCAGGGCGGGATCGACAAGGGCGAAGACCCGAGGGCAGCGGCTCTGCGCGAACTTCACGAGGAGACAGGCGTGACGAGCGTGTCGATTCTCGCGGAGGCACGGGCCTGGATCTACTATGACCTGCCGCCCGAATCCGTTGGCCGCGCCTTGAAGGGTAAGTATCGGGGGCAACAGCAGAAATGGTACGCGATGCAGTTCACTGGCGACGAGTCCGAGATGAACCTCAAGCTCGACGGCCATAAGCCGGAGTTCGACTCCTGGCGTTGGGCCACTCCGGCAGAGGTCGTGGATGAGATCGTGGGCTTCAAGCGCGCTGCCTACGAGGCCGTTTTCGCTGAATTTGCTGACCTTCTCGTTCCATGAGGAACGATCTTTCGCAAAGGCGAAAAACGATCATTCAATTCGCTGCACCGGGTTGCAATGCGTGAAGGGTCTATGCTAGAAGCGCCTCAGGCATAAGCCGGGCTTCAAATCCGGACATTTATCACCGATTTCAGAGCACGCTTCGACGCTCCACGCGTTTGGCGGCTCTTTGACTGTTGGAGAGCACGTCTTGGCGCGGACCATCGCAGGATCGACGGTAGCTGAACGTTACGCTGGAGCGCTTTTCGATCTGGCACGCGCGGACAACGCGGTAGGCAGCGTCGAAGCTTCTCTCGAAATCTTCCAGAAATCGCTGCGCGAAAGCGACGATCTTCGTCGCCTCGTGCTGAACCCGACTTTCTCCATCGCCGAGCAGGAAAAGGGCCTCTCGGCCGTCCTGAAGGCGGCCGGGATCGAAGGCCTCGCGCGCGATTTTCTTATCGTTCTCGCAAAGAACCGGCGGCTTTTCGCCGTCGAGAACGTGATCGCGGCTTTCCGCTCGCTTGCCGCCAAGGAGCGCGGCGAGGTCGAGGCAGAAGTCATTTCCGCCGTGCCGCTTAGCGAAGCTCAGACTCAGGATCTGGTCGACACGCTTCGGCAGAAGCTCGGCAAGACGCCGAAGCTTACGGCGATTGTGGATTCGAAGCTGCTCGGCGGGCTTGTCGTCCGCGTCGGCAGCCAGATGATCGATACGTCCTTACGTACGAAATTGAAAAACCTCGAAAAGGTGATGAAAGAGGCCAGCTGATGGAGCTAACGGAAATCCGCCCGTCCGAGATTTCTTCGATCCTGAAGGAACAGATCAAGAATTTCGGTCAGGAAGCAGAAGTCTCCGAGATTGGGCAAGTGCTCTCCGTGGGCGATGGTATCGCTCGCGTTTACGGTCTCGATAACGTCCAAGCCGGCGAAATGGTCGAGTTTCCGGGTGGCGTCCGTGGGATGGCGCTGAACCTCGAAGCCGATAACGTCGGTGTGGTTATTTTCGGCCTCGACACGAACATCAAGGAAGGCGACACCGTCAAGCGTACGGGCGCCATCGTGGAAACGCCGGTCGGCAAGGGGCTGCTCGGCCGTGTGGTGGACGGTCTCGGTAACCCGATCGACGGCAAGGGTCCGATCCAGTACACTGAAAAGCGCCGCGTGGACGTCAAGGCGCCCGGCATTCTTCCGCGTCAAAGCGTGAAAGAGCCGATGCAGACGGGCATCAAGGCCATCGACGCGCTGATCCCGATCGGCCGCGGCCAGCGCGAGCTGATCATCGGCGACCGCCAGACCGGCAAGACCGCTGTGGCGCTCGACGCGATCCTGAACCAGAAGTCCGTGAACGCTACGGGCGACGAAAGCCAGAAGCTTTATTGTATATACGTGGCGGTCGGCCAGAAGCGCTCGACGGTTGCGCAATTCGTCAAGGTTCTGGAAGAGCAAGGCGCGCTGGAATACTCCATCGTCGTCGCCGCTACCGCGTCAGACCCGGCTCCGATGCAGTTCATCGCGCCTTACACGGGCTGCACGATGGGCGAGTACTTCCGCGACAACGGCATGCATGCGCTCATCATCTATGATGATCTGTCGAAGCAGGCCGTGGCCTACCGCCAGATGTCGCTGCTGCTCCGTCGTCCGCCCGGACGTGAAGCCTATCCCGGCGACGTGTTCTATCTGCATTCTCGTCTTCTGGAACGCGCGGCGAAGCTCAACCCCGATCACGGCTCGGGCTCTCTGACCGCCCTTCCCGTCGTCGAGACGCAGGCGAACGACGTGTCCGCCTACATTCCGACGAACGTGATTTCGATCACGGACGGCCAGATCTTCCTTGAGACGGATTTGTTCTATCAGGGCATCCGTCCGGCCGTGAACGTCGGCATCTCGGTGTCGCGCGTGGGTTCGGCAGCGCAGATCAAGGCCATGAAGCAGGTTGCGGGCGCCATCAAGGGTGAGCTTGCGCAGTACCGCGAAATGGCGGCGTTCGCGCAGTTCGGCTCGGACCTCGACGCCGCGACGCAGCGGCTTCTCGCTCGCGGCTCGCGTCTCACTGAACTTCTGAAGCAGCCCCAGTTCTCGCCGCTCAAGGTGGAAGAGCAGGTTGTCGTAATCTATGCTGGCACGCGCGGCTTCCTCGATCCGATCCCGGTTTCGTCGGTCGGCGAGTTCGAGCGCGAGTTCCTGACGCTGCTCCGCAACGAGCACAGGGATCTGCTGGATGCGATCCGCGACTCCAAAGCTCTTTCTCCGGAGTCGGAGCAGAAGCTGAAGGGCATCCTTACCGATTTCTCGAAGCGCTTTTCAGCGTAATCGGGCTTAGCGGAGACACCAATGGCGAGCCTGAAAGACCTAAGAGGCCGCATCGCGTCGGTTAAGGCCACACGCAAGATCACGAAGGCCATGCAAATGGTGGCCGCCGCGAAATTGCGCCGTGCGCAGGACCAGGCCGAAGCGGCTCGCCCCTACGCCGAGGGTCTGGACAAGATCCTCGGAAAGTTCGCGGGCAAGGCAATGCCCACCGGCCCGCTTCAGCTGCTGTTGCAGGGTACAGGCAAGACGCAAACGCATCTGCTCGTGGTCGCCACTGGCGAGCGCGGGCTCGCGGGCGCGTTCAACTCGAACATCGCGCGACTCGCGCGCGATCACGTGCGCGTGCTTCTCGCCGAAGGCAAGTCGGTCAAAATCATCACCATCGGCCGAAAGGGCGCTGACGTGCTCCGGCGCGATTTCGGCAAGCTGATGATCGACCATGTCGACCTGCGCGGCGTGCGACAGCTCGGCTACGTTCATGCGATCGATATCGCGCAGCGCGTCGTCAAGCGGTTCGAGGCGGGCGAATTCGACGTCGCCACTCTCTTCTTCTCGAAGTTCCAAAATATCATCACCCAGAAGCCCACAGCGGGCCAACTTCTTCCGGTGGAACTCCCCGCCTCCGAAGGCGACTACGAGTTCGAGCCGGACGAAGCCGAAATCCTGCTCGATCTCGTGCCGCGTGCGCTTGCAACCAAGATCTTCAGCGCGCTTCTGGAGAACAACGCAGGCTTCTACGCGTCGCAGATGACCGCTATGGACAATGCAACGCGCAACGCAGGCGATATGGTGAGCCGCTACACGCTTGAGTATAACCGCGCGCGTCAGGCGATGATCACAAAGGAACTGATCGAAATCATCTCGGGAGCGGAGGCAGTCTAGCCTTCGGTTCCGAAGGCGCGTGCGGATACGCTCGCGCCGCTCTGCCGGGCAACGTGTTTGTTTCGGCTGTTGTTTTTGGGCGGTTTCCGT
Organism: Rhodomicrobium udaipurense JA643; assembly: GCF_000636015.1. Lineage (GTDB taxonomy): Bacteria > Pseudomonadota > Alphaproteobacteria > Rhizobiales > Rhodomicrobiaceae > Rhodomicrobium > Rhodomicrobium udaipurense. Next base: position 35,224 of record NZ_JFZJ01000004.1, on the reverse strand, counting down.
CTTATTCAGATGGGATCGCCTGTCGCAACGCAGAATTTCGGCCCCCGGCGCGGCGTCCGTCGCGAGGGGTGCTCTTCAGGCCGGTCGCGCGACCGACGAGAGACGCAGCCGAAGCAAGGCAACCCGCAAGGATTGCGCGGCGGTTAAATGAATTGAGTACGGCGACATCGGACGAGTCGGAGATGGTCGTCGTATCGGACAAAGATGGACCGGTTTTGGGGAAGACAAGATGAGCGATAGACGAGTTGGCCGTATCAGGCAGGTCACGGGCGCCGTGGTGGACGTGCAGTTCGATGGGCCGCTGCCGTCGATCCTGAACGCGCTTGAGACACAGAACCACGGCAGCCGCCTTGTGCTTGAGGTCGCCCAGCATCTCGGTGAGAGCACGGTCCGCACCATCGCCATGGACTCGACCGAAGGTCTGGTTCGCGGTCAGGAAGTCACCGACACCGGCGAAGCGATATCCGTCCCGGTCGGCGAAGAGACACTCGGCCGCATCATGAACGTCATCGGCGAGCCGATCGACGAAGCCGGCCCGATCAAGTCGAACCAGCGCCGCCCGATCCATGCGCAGGCGCCGTCCTTTGTCGATCAGTCGACCGAAGTCGAAGTGCTTGTCACCGGCATCAAGGTTGTCGACCTGCTGGCGCCTTATTCCAAGGGCGGTAAGGTCGGCCTGTTCGGCGGCGCGGGCGTCGGCAAGACGGTGCTCATTCAGGAACTCATCAACAACATCGCGAAGGGTCACGGTGGTTACTCCGTGTTCGCGGGCGTTGGCGAGCGTACGCGCGAAGGCAACGACCTTTACTGGGAAATGATCGAGTCCAAGGTGAACGTCGACCCGCATGAGAGCGGATCCTCGCAGGGCTCGAAGTGCTCGCTGGTTTTCGGCCAGATGAACGAGCCCCCCGGAGCGCGCGCCCGCGTTGCGCTGACCGGTCTGACGGTCGCTGAATATTTCCGCGATCAGGGCCAGGACGTGCTGTTCTTCGTGGACAACATTTTCCGCTTCACGCAGGCGGGCTCGGAAGTGTCCGCGCTTCTCGGCCGTATCCCTTCAGCGGTGGGCTATCAGCCGACGCTCGCCACCGACATGGGCGCCCTTCAGGAGCGCATCACATCCACGTCGAAGGGCTCGATCACGTCCGTGCAGGCCATTTATGTGCCCGCCGACGACTTGACCGACCCGGCGCCTGCGGCTTCCTTCGCTCACTTGGACGCGACGACCGTGCTTTCGCGTTCCATCGCGGAAAAGGGTATCTACCCGGCGGTGGATCCGCTCGACTCGACGAGCCGCGCGCTTGAGCCGCGCATCGTCGGCGAAGAGCACTACAAGGTTGCCCGGCAGGTGCAGGTCATCCTCCAGCGCTACAAGGCGCTTCAGGACATCATCGCGATCCTCGGCATGGACGAGCTGTCCGAAGAGGACAAGCGCACGGTCGCTCGCGCCCGCAAGATCGAGCGCTTCCTGTCGCAACCGTTCCACGTCGCCGAAGCCTTCACCGGCAAGCCCGGTGTACTCGTCGACGTGAAGGACACGGTCAAGGGCTTCAAGGGGCTCTGCGAAGGCGATTACGATCACCTGCCTGAGCAGGCGTTCTACATGGTCGGCACCATTGACGAGGCCATTGCAAAGGCCGAAGAGATGGCGGCGGCAGCCTAGGAAACGATATCGGCCGCTTTCGCTCGCGCTCTAGCCTGTGCGCCGGGTGAGAGCGGCCTTCGGATTTTCACGGTTCAGCGCCGGAGAACGGACCCGAGATGGCCGATACAATTTACTTCGAACTTATTGCGCCGGATAAGCGGCTTTTGTCCGGCGACGTCGCGGAGGCCGTGCTTCCGGGGCAGGAAGGCGATCTTTCCGCCCAGGCCGGACGTGGTCTTCTTATTCTAAAGTTGCGCCCGGGCATCCTGACAACCCGAGCGAAGGACGGCGAGAAGCAGTTCTTCCTGCGCGGCGGCTTCGCCGATGTAGGACCGGACAAGGCGACGGTGCTGGCTGAATTCGCCATCCCGCTCGAAGACCTGACGGGCGCTATCCTGGCGGATGAAATCGCGCAGGCGGAGCAATCTCTGGACGAAGCGAAAGACGACGCTCGCAAGATCTCGTCGTGGGATCGGCTGGAGCGCTTGCAGACCCTGAAAGCTCGGCTTGCACTTTAACGGGTCGGGGAACCGCCGGAGCCTATGAGTGTCGGCTGGTCCTGACGGCGGTTTGATGCGCGCGTGGAGGGAGACCTACGCGCGCGTTCTGTTGTACTTTTGCTCCTTCCGAACTCCAAATCTCAACAGCTTGCAGGGCCCGCGACGCCCGCAACTCCGGGTGCCGTACACTCGGATCGTGTTCTGATCGCGCTTGAACGACGCCCAGCGCTTATTCCTGTCGGTGGAATCAAAGCGCCTTATGACCCTGACCGGAAAGTCCTTGAATCCTGAGACTTCGCCTGTGATTCCGTGCTGTCAAGCGAATCGGTCGGCGAAAGGAGGGCGTGTTCAAACTCATCCGGCGACGCTGGGTCTTCGAGCTACTTTCTCTCGGCTCAGGCGCAACCGCCAAGCCTGAAGCAGCAAGCCAACACCAAACTTTTGCAAATCATCCTCCGAGTCCCGTTCCAATCATCTGCATCGCAATCCGGTCGAGGGAACGTGTCTGTCATAAAGTTCAGGGACTGATTCAGATCAGGCGGATTTAGGCTGATCGGATTCGGCCTGGAGCGCGTCGTCCGGCAGCGAGACCGGCGCACCCCCGTGCCTGATGATTTCTTTCTGCTCGGCGATCGCCTTCTGCGTGAGTTTGTCCGCGCGCTCGTTCAGCGCGTTGCCCGCGTGGCCTTTGACCCAGTGCCAGCGCACGTCATGGTGTTTGCGTGCCGCGTCGAGCCGCTGCCAGAGTTCGGCGTTCTTCACAGGCTTGCGCGCGGCTGTTTTCCAGCCATTCGCCTTCCAGCCGCCGATCCATTGCGTGATGCCGTTGCGCACATATTGCGAGTCGGTGAAGAGATCGACTTCGCACGGGCGCGTTAATTCTTCGAGCGCCTTGATCGCGCCCATGAGTTCCATACGGTTGTTGGTGGTCATGGGCTCGCCGCCCCACAAATCCTTCTCGCGGCCCTTGTAGATCAGGACCGCGCCCCAGCCGCCGGGGCCGGGATTTCCGTGGCAGCCCCCGTCCGTATAGACGACGACCGCGCCCTCACGCGGGCCTTCGGCCTCAGAGGCCATAAGCGCCAGCGTGCTTCACGCCGTCGTGGAAGGCGAGCTTGCGCCAATATTCCATCGGGTCTTTCCGTTTCACGAAGGCGTTGTCCGGCGTGTTGAACCAGTCGTAAGCGCGGGTGAGGAAAAAGCGGATCGCCGCCCCCTTGGCAAGCAGCGGTAGCGCCGCCACCTCGGCATCGTCCAGCGCGCGCACCGAATTATAGCCGGCGAACAACGCGCGCGCCTTCGTGACATTGAACGCGCCGTCCAGTTCAAAACACCACGCATTCATGCAGATCGCGAGATCATAGGCGAACAGGTCGTTGCAGGCGAAGTAGAAGTCGATCAGCCCCGAAACGCGGTTGTCGAGGAAGAACACATTGTCGGGAAACAGGTCCGCGTGGATGACGCCTTGCGGGAGTTTGCTCGGCCAGTGCGCGGCGATGTCGTCGAGATGGCGGACGAGCGACAGGGAGATCTTCGGCACAAGCCTGTCGGCAAGCCCTTCGATGCTCGCAAAAAGCTCCTGCCAGCCCGCCACCGACAAGGCGTTGTCGCGGTGAAGCGTAAAATCGCGCCCGGCCAGATGCAGGCGCGCGATAGCTTCCCCTAGCGAATGGCAATGGACCGGTTGCGGTCGCTTGAGCGAATATCCCGACAGGAAAGTTACGAACGCGGCGGGTCTTCCCGCCAGCGTCTGGAGAATGCGGCCGTCAAGATCGTGCACCGGCAAGGGGCAATTCACGCCCTTCTGGGCAAGATGCTCCATGAGGCCGAGAAAGAACGGAAGGTCGCCGGCCGCCACGCGCTTTTCATAAAGCGTGAGGATATACTGAGCCTTGTCCGTCCCGAGATAGAAATTGCTGTTCTCTACGCCCTCGGCAATGCCCTTGAAGGCCAAGACCTGCCCGATGTCGTATTTCGCCAGCAACGCGTCGAGATCTTCGACCGAAACTTCGGTGTAAACAGCCATGTCACGCGTGTCGCGCTGCGCTCACTGCGCAGCGGCCTGCTGGAGCGCGCGCGGGATCTTGAAGATGACATCCTCGGTTGCCGTACGAACGATTTCGACGGTAACGTCGTAGCGCGCCTTGAATTTTTCGATGATTTCGTCGACGAGCACTTCGGGTGCGGAAGCACCGGCAGTCAGGCCGAGCACCCCGATGCCTTCGAGGCTCTCCCACGGAATTTCCGACGCCTTCTGCACGAGCATCGCCTTCGGACATCCCGCGCGCACCGCCACTTCGACGAGCCGCTTGGAATTGGAGCTATTGGGCGCGCCGACGACGAGGATGGCGTCACAGTCGCTCGCGATGGCTTTCACCGCGCGCTGCCGGTTCGTCGTGGCGTAGCAGATGTCTTCCTTGGCGGGGCCCTGGATGAGCGGAAAACGCGCCTTGAGAGCGGAGATCATCTCGATGGTGTCGTCGATGGAAAGCGTTGTCTGCGTGATATAAGCGAGCTTCGCGGGGTCGCGCGCTTCGAAGTCTTCGACGTCCTTGACCTGCTCGATCAATGTCACCGCCCCTTCCGGGAGCTGGCCGAGCGTGCCGATCACCTCCGGATGGCCCGAATGTCCGATGAGGATGATTTCGAGGCCCGCCTTGTAATGGCGTTCCGCTTCGAAATGCACCTTGGAGACGAGCGGGCACGTCGCGTCGAGATAGAAAAAATTGCGCTTCGCGGCCTCGACGGGCACCGATTTCGGCACGCCGTGAGCCGAGAAAATAACCGGTGCGTCGGTGTTGGGAATCTCGTTCAGTTCCTCGACGAAGATCGCGCCCTTCGCTTCGAGGCTCTCCACGACGGTGCGATTATGGACGATTTCATGGCGGACATAGACCGGCGCGCCGAACTTCTCAATCGCCATTTCCACGATCTGGATCGCGCGGTCCACACCAGCGCAAAACCCTCTGGGCGCGGCGAGGAGAACTTCAAGGCGTGGTTTTTCCGTCATCAGGTCCATCTCCAGAACTGAGCGATCGCAAAAGGCGTGCGGAACTCCGCAAAAAGGTCAAATTTGGCAGGGAAGGGGAGCGTCGAAGCTTGCGGCCCTCTCTCCGGCTCGTTAGGCTCGCGGAGCGCGCTCGAAATCCGGTGCCATGTTGTAGCAATAATGAGCGCGACAAACCATAAAAAAGCAACGCTACTCAAAGTCGCGGGCTTTGAGGGAAGTGTTTAAATCTTTGGTAAAGAAGGAACGATGGGGCACATGAGGGGGTCTTTAACGACTGTGTTGCGGCTGCTTGGTTGCGGTTGCATCGCCGTGTCGGTCAGCGCCTGCGGGCTGTCGCAAATGCCGTCCGTCGGCGATGGCGGCATCTTCTCGAGCAAAAAGGCAGAGCCTTCGTGGACCCCGATCATCACCGAAGACAGCATGATTACGGCCGCTCGCACGAACTCGGATGGCCCGGTGGAAATGGCGGCGGCTGCGGGATGCCCTCCCCTTCAGGTCGAGGGTGGCCAGCGCTACGTGACGATCTATGAAAGCAACCGAATCGGCGACGCGTCCGCGGTCATCCATCGCGCGGAAATCACGAAGACGGCGCGCGAATGCCAAGCCACGATGGGCGTGGTGCAGGTCAAATACGGCCTCGCGGGCCGGGTGCTCCTCGGCCCCAAGGGTAAGCCGGGAGCGGTAACGCTGTCCATCGTGATGCAGGTGCTCGACAAGGCGAAGAACAAGGTCAAGTCCGAGACCTTCAACGTCTCCGTAAACATCACCACACAGAACCCGATTTCCTATTTCGCGCTGGTTCGCGATGTTGCAATCCCGGTGCGCGACGGCACGACCCCGCAGGATTACACGGTCTCGTTCGCCTTTGAGAAGAAGGGCCCCGGCGCGGCGTAAGAACGAGTATCTTCTGCGGCGTCAGCTCAACGCCTGCCGTCACTCTGCGGTCGTTCGCCATCGCGAAGGGCCGTAACTTTGTCTTTAAGTATCGCCCCGACGAAAAATCGGCGTACATTTCGTGCACGAAGAGCAACGCACAAGGCGCGCTTTGCCGCCCGGCGATACCACGGCTTAGAATACACACCGCGTCCCCCTCTCTTGGCGCGCGTCGCGCACACAAAAACCGCCCGTGGAGGCGGCTTTCGATAGGGATGAAATCAGCCAGCGTTAAACCGGATTTGACTCAGGAAAGCTGATCGACAATCAAAACTTACAGCGTCATGCCGCGTCGTGTTTTCCGGCATGTAACCGTCAGAACTTCAGACGAGCGCCGGTGTAGAACGCGTCCCAGTCTTCCGGCGAACGGCTTTCGGTGTTGTTGAAGCCGGTGGTTGCGGCCCCGCCGGTCGCGCTGCCGACGTAAGACGTGGATGTTGTTATGTTCGCATTATAGTGAAGATAATTGCCGTAGATTTCCATCGCCGCGCCGTCGAAGGCCTGCGTCACGCCAATGCCGAAGCGGTCCACGTTCGAGTCCCGCACGCGAGTCGTGCTGAGGGTGTTGCCATTCGCGGAATTCCACACCTGGAAATAGACCGCCGCCGCAGCGAAATTGTCGTAATTGCCGTATTCCGCATAGATTGTCGACGCGCCAACTTCAAAGACACGTTTCGTGATGCCAACCTGCGTGTACCAGTAGGTCGCGTCCTTGTTGAGAGACTCGACAGGCGAGTTTTCGATGTGCCGCGTGCCTGCAACGATGGAGCCGTAAAGGCCGGTCGGCAGATGGATTGCCGAGAGGTTGCCTTCCACAACTTCGATCTTCGAGTTCACGCGATAACGAGCGCCGCCATATATGTTGTTAGCGTTGGAGATGAGCTGCGACGCGGCCACGCCACCGCTCGGCCCCGCCGTCATGCTTGGCTGGTTGGACTGATCGCTACCCTGATAGATCGAATTTGCCGCCCAGGGCGCGCCAAGAGTCAGCGAGCGCTCGCCCCACCATTGATAGCCGACGCCGCCCGCGATACGGATGGAATTCCACTCCTTCTGATAGCGGAGCGCGGCGTCCCAGAAGTCGTTCTGCCCCCAAGCGAAAGAGGCAATGAAGCCGCAGATTTCCGGCGAGTCGTAACGAATCGCCTCCATGCGCTGGCTATCGAGCGCGTTCGAAAGGTTGTTCCAGATCAGGCCGCCCGGCGAGTAGGCAACGACGGTGCTTATCGTGTTCGTGCCCGTCGAGGTCGTTCCCCCGCCGATTACAGTGATATTATTGCTGGTGTTTGTGAGGGCGGGAGCCACCGTGCGCGTCGAGTTGGGAAGCGCCCCGGACGTGGGAGCGGTCGTCACGAAAGTGTTGGTCGTCGTGTTGAACCACGAACTCGTCGGCAGCGTGTTGTCGCGGATGAAGAAGCTGGCGGCGTGGTAGTTCTCGACGTTGCTGAAGCCGCCGCCCAAGTTGATGAGCGTCAGATCTTTTGTCGCGGTGTTCTGGAAGCCGAGCGTCACGCGGCCGAACGTCTCGTTTTCAATGAAGAAATTCTCTTGCCGGATGCGGAGCGCCGTCTCGATGTTGCGGTTCTGCTCCGTGACCTGATCGACCAGATTGGACGACGCGTCGCGAAACTCGTATTCTAGGAAGAACCCGGCTTTCCAGTCGGGCGCCATCTGGCCGACACCTTTCATTCGGAAGCGGGTAGAGGCAAAATTGTTGTCCTCAACGTAGATGTCGCTCTGCTTGCCATCGTTCCAGAAGAGCAAGATCTTGTCGACCCAGCCCGACAGTTCGAGCGAGACCTTGCGGTTGCCCTTTCGAACAGTTGTGACCTCGAGTTCGGCCACGCGCTCTTCAAGATCGGCGCAGCAATCGCCGCCAAGGGCCGAATATTTCGCCGACTTCGAACCAGTGTCGGCCGCCAATGCTGGGACCTGCCCGAAACTCAGCACAAAACCTAGAGTTGCCGCACACGCAAGGCTCGTCCTAATCACGAGTCCGCCGATCATCTGAATCTCCCTTCAACCCAAATGTGCTGGGCAAACACGGGTTTGGATGTGTTCTGACTGGCGGGAGAGCTGTGTGCCACCGCCTCCTTTCGAGCCGCGAGGCTCCACTCGGTGCTGAGACAAACTCGGTAGCCGACGATTTTTCAGCGGCCTCTACCATCTCTGGTTGCTAAGTGAGTCTTATTGTTTCGTAAACATCGCAACTTAAAATTGAATTTAACTTGTAGAAATTTGTGGCGTGTGCGCAACGGAACTCGCCACATCACAACCTGATGTCAAGTTTACTTGTGCTGGCTTTTGCCAGCGGGCACTGGATTTGGCGGTGTCACAACTTAATCAGCATTTTACTTGCATAGCCTTTTGGCGTGCGTTGCACTGAACACAGCCTCGTTCCCTTTTTCCGCCGCTTCGGACCGTCGAAATTCCTTCTCGTCGCCGACTCGAAACCCGGCTGGTCTCGATGGGTTGTCTCGCTGCGGGGAGCCGCCGGGCGCCTCGCGCAAAGATGATCGAGAAGGCGTTCCCGGTTTCGGTTCGTCACGATAAGCTGCGCCGCAACAAGAGCGTGGGAGCACGGAAATGAGCTTCACCCAGAGGTCCGGAGTCATAGTGATCGGCGCGGGGCCTGCGGGACTCGCGGCGGCAATCGGCTGCCACGACGCGGGCCTTATCGCGACCGTCGTCGACACTTCCCCCGCCGCGTCCGCTCATGCCGCGACCGGGCGCAGCGCGGCGCTTTTCAGCACGACCATCGCCTTCCTTGCGCGGCTCGGCGTCTGGGATCGATGCGCGCCGCATGCGGAACCGCTTCGCGCGCTCCAGTTCATCGACGACACCGGACGCCGCCTTCGCGCGCCCGACGCGCTGTTCAAGGCCGCCGAAATCGGCGAGGAGGCTTTCGGCTGCAACATCGCCAATGCCGATCTCGCGCGGGCGCTGAAAGAGATCGCGGCGGAAAAGGGCATCGCGATTCTCACGCCGGGTCCGCTGCGCACGTTCCACGAGTCCGCCACGCGGGCGATCCTCACCTTCGAGAACGGCATCGAGCTTTACGCGCCGCTGGCCGTCGCCGCCGACGGTCGAAACTCCGCCACCCGCGAGGCGGCGGGCATTCGCGCGCTGACATGGCCGTACGAGCAAACCGCCATGGCGGCGAGTTTCAGCCACTCCCGGCCGCATAACGGGCTGTGCATCGAATTTCACCGAAGCGGCGGTCCGTTCACGCTCATACCGCTGCCCGGCAACCGGTCGAGCTTCGTTTGGACGGAGCGCAAGGCCGACGCGGCGCGTCTGATGGGGCTCGACGACGAAGCCTTCGCGCACGAGATGGAAAAGGCGTCGCATTTCGCGCTCGGCCGCATCTTCGACCTCAGCCAACGCGGGGCATTCCCGCTCTCGGCGCTCATGGCGCGCGAGTTTGGCCGCGCCCGCGTGGCGCTCGTGGGCGAAGCGGCGCATGCGGTGCCGCCCATCGGCGCGCAGGGGCTGAACCTCGGCTTCCGCGACGTGGAGGCGCTGCTCGGCCTTCTCGTCGATGCCAAGGCCGCGAATGCGGACCTCGGCGGCGAAGACCTGCTGCGTGACTATTCGGCCGCCCGGCGCGGCGACATCGTCAGCCGGACGCTCGGCGTCGATCTCCTGAATCGCAGCCTCCTGTCCAGCTTCCTCCCGATGCAGGCGGCGCGCGGGCTTGGCCTCTATGCGCTCGGCGCGATCGGGCCGCTACGCAGGGCTTTCATGCGGCGCGGGATGGCTCCCGCCGGCCCGGTGCAGTGATTGCGAGTTCGACAATCGAATGTAAAATTCGAAAACTGCCCCAGATTCAAAAAGTTGCGCGTGCTCTTGAGGCGCACACGTGTGCTCTGAAGCGCGCGGGGAGGTGAGCCAAACGTATGCGCCAGAGCACGCGTTTAGGCTTGACGCCGAAGGTTGCGCTTGCAAGACAGGCGTGAGGCTCTCACCGCGCGTCCCCGATAATGTTTCTCGATCTCCGCCAAAGGCTGGAATACGGCGCCGTTCTGGCCATCGCGGCGATCGTCCGCGCGATGCCGCTTGACATGGCCACGGCGTTTTCCGCGCGCGCCTGGCGGTTCCTTGCGCCGAAGACCCATCGTCAGGCCCGGGCGCTGCGCAATCTCGCCAAGGCCATGCCGGAGACGACGCACGCCGAACGCGAGGCCATCGTCGATGCGATGTGGGACAATCTCGGGCGCGTGATGGCGGAGACATTCCAGCTCGACCGCCTTCTGAAAGATCCGTCGCGTTTCACCATCGAAAACCCGGAGTTGCTCGACCGTTACCGCAGCGAGATGGGGCCGCTCGTCGTCGCCGCGCCGCATATGGGCAATTGGGAGATCGCGATCCTGCCGCTGCTCACCATCGGCGCGAACACCGCGGGCGTGTACCGGCTTGTCGAGAACCCCTATGTGGACCGCTACATCCGCAACAAGCGCGCGCAGCTTTATCCGGGCGGCCTGTTCGCCAGCAAGAGCAACGAGGGGCTCGCCACGATCATGCGCATCGCCACGCATGTGCGAAGCGGCGGCGCGCTCGGCATGCTGGCCGACCTCGCCGACTGGCATGGCGTGCAGGTGCCGTTCTTCGGTCATCCGATGTGGGCGACCGTCGCACCCGCATGGCTCGCTCGACGCGCGGGCACGCGCCTTGCGGTGGGCCGCTGCATCCGCATTGGCAAGGAGTCGCGCTTCTCCATCGCGTTCAAGGAACTGGAAGTGCCGCGCACCGGCGATGTGAACGAAGACATCAAGGTGTTGACGGCCACCATTCAGCGCGAGTTCGAGGCATGGATTCGCGAGCATCCCTCTCAATGGATGTGGTCGAACAAGCGCTGGCCCGAGCGCGAATTCGAGGGCGTGCGCCATTGAGCTGGTGAGGCGGCGCTGACCGCCCCTGCGCCCAGTCAGTAATCACTAAAGAGCTTTCCGAGGCGGCGGCACGCATCCCGACGCGCGAGGATCACTTGCAGTTCTTTGACCGCATCGCGGTTGCGACGGCGAGTTCCTCGCCCTTGAGGCGTCCGATCTGGCCCTTGACATCGGCGGCCTGCGATCCGGCCTTCCCGGCTGAAACGGCGGCAAGATCGTCGGCGATGCGCGCCTTGTCACCCGCGAGCTCCTCGCAACTGAAGCCCATATAGGGCGCGTGATTGACCTTCGCCGGTTCGATGGTGGCGACCCTTTCGGCGGAAACCGGCTCGGAAGGGCCGCTCGCCGCACCTGTCGAAAGGCGTGTGTCGCCGCTGGTAGCGCATGCGCCAAGCGCGGATGCAATCATGATGACGCCGATTTTACGCAACGTCCCCTCCCCTTTTGTTTGGCGCAACGCCTCTTGCAAGGCGTTCCCCGGTTAACCTCTCATACGAATGACCGCCCGCGCCATCAAGGAGACTTAGGGCGCATTCGTCGACGAAAGGCCAGCCATGCCGCAACGTCTGTCTGCTTTTCTATCGGCGGCCCGAAAGCTATAACCATGAGGATCGCAGCGCGCAGGCTTGCCTTTGGCTTTGCTTGAGGATCGCCAGTCGGTCAGAATACCTTCTCCCGGATGGATCCTTTTGCGCAGCGACAGGAAGATTTGCCCCAGGCCGTACTTTTTGCTTGTAACTACAATTCGATAAGGTCGCCCATGGCGGCCGCGATCCTGCGTTTTCTCGCGGGAAGGAGGATCTATGTGCGCTCGGCAGGCGTGCGCGAGGGCGAAATCGACCCTTTCGTGATCGCTGTGATGGACGAAATCGGCATCGACATCACCCATCACCAGCCGCGCACCATCGAGGATCTTGAGGACACGTCCTTCGACCTCATCGTGACGCTCGCGCCGGAAGCGCATCACAAGGCGCTGGAATTCACGCGCACCATGGCTGTCGACGTCGAATACTGGCCGACGATCGACCCCTCCGCCGCCACCGGCAACCGCGAGCAGATCCTCGAAGGCTACCGCGCTGTGCGCGACCAGCTTTTCGACCGCATCAAGAAGCGCTTCGACATCTCCGGCATGCCGCAGGCCTGAGCAACGGCACCGCCGACCCCGGGCAGGCGCGTCCGCCCGGTCGGCTGCGTCGATGTTTCGGTTCTTCCGCAAAAATCGAAACGCGAGTTACTTTTCCCGCCCTGCGAGGTCGAAACGGCGTGGTGCTGAAGGCGCGGGCGCGCTGAGGTTGCCGACGGTCGCGCCAGAGCGGGCGTCATTCAACGGGCATGCCTCCGAAGGCGCTGTCCAAGCGACGCCGCCCCGCCTGAGCGGCGGGACGCGTCTTATCATGCTTCGGCTAAAGCTTTAGGCCGGAGTGAATGGCCGCGATACCGCCCGACAAATTGCGATACTGCACGCGGCTGAAGCCTGCCTTTTCGATCATTCCGGCGAACTTCTTCTGATCCGGGAAGGCGCGGATGCTGTCCACGAGGTAGCGATAGGGCTCCGCATCGCCCGCCACGACGCGGCCAAGCGGCGGCACCACATTATCGGAATAGACCTCGTAGACCTTGTCGAACAGCGGCACCTGCACGCGCGAAAACTCAAGGCAGAGGAAGCGGCCGCCCGGCTTCAGCACGCGGAACGCCTCGTTCAGCGCGTTCTGCTTGTTGTCCACGTTACGGATGCCGAAGGAAATCGTGTAGAAGTCCGACGTGTTATCGCGATAGGGCAGGCTCTCCGCGTTCGCCTGAACGTACATCACATTGCCCGCGAATTCGGGATGCTTGTCGCGGCCTTCGTCCATCATCGAATGGTTGATGTCGGTGATGATCGAGCGCGAGCCGCGTCCGGCGGCCTTGAGAAAGCGCTTCGTGATGTCGCCGGTGCCGCCGGCCACGTCGATCAGCAGAGATGCGCTCGACTTGGACGGCGCGAGCCAGTTGATCGCCGCATCCTTCCAGATCCGATGGACGCCGCCCGACATCAGGTCGTTCATCAGGTCGTAGCGTGTGGCGACACGGTCGAAGACGGTGTTGACGAACCCCTGAAAACCGAGGTTCTGGATTTTGTGATCGTAAGCAGTCATTCCGTTCGCTCCGGGGGCGAGTGAGAAAATTTGATGCGATATGTGGCGCACGAGCGGCACAATGTAAACGCGTCATTATGCTTGGAGGCATTATCCGGGCGCTTTGTGCTGCAATGCGAAGGGGCTGTACAACCGCCACAATTCTCCGCGAGGATAGAGTTTTTACACCCACGAGAAAATTTTTAAGCCATGGCACGCACCCCTCACCCCTATGATCTGGTCATTGCCGGTGCAAGCTTCGCCGGGTTGGTAGCCGCCAAGACCGCGGCGATTCGCGGGCTGAAAGTCGCCGTTCTCGAACCGAAAGCGGCCGCGGGACAGCACGTGTCGTCGACGGGCATCCTCACGAAGGAGGCCGCGCAGGAAATCGACCTCCCGTACAATCTCACGCGGCGCGTTTACGGCGTGCGGCTTTACGCTCCCAACCTCCGCCACGTCGATCTGTTCGCGCCGGACAGCTTCTTCGTGACGACGGATACGGGGCGCGTCCTTGGCTGGCTTGCGCAGGAAGCGCAGCGGGTGGGCGCGCAGATCCTGTGGCGCACGCCGTTTCAGGGCGCCGAACGCAAGGACGGCATATTCCTTTTCAAGGGCGTCAACATTTCGGCGCGGCACATCATCGGCGCGGACGGCGCGCAATCGGCGGTCGCGCGCGCCTTCGGGCTTGGCCTCAACACTCGGTTCATGCTCGCCACCGAGCACGAATATGACGGGCTCGACGCCGACCCGCGCTTCCTGCATTGCTTCCTCGATTCGCAGCTTGCGCCGGGTCATATTGCCTGGGTTGCGCCCGGGCCGTCGCTGTTTCATGCGGGGCTTGCCGCCCGTCCGGGACGGCGGCCGCATCTCGCCGCCTTCCTCGCCAAGACCGCGCCGATCTTCGGCTTCGAGGATGCGAGGCTCGTGGAGCGGCGGACGGGGCGCATTCCATGCGGCGGCTTGGTCCGGCCCTTCGCCACCGATGGCGTGACGCTGATCGGCGATGCGGCGGGCATGGTTTCGCCGACAACCGGCGGCGGCGTCGGCTTTGCCTTCCAGTATGGACGCCGCGCGGCGCAGGTGGTCGCCGATCACCTTCTGCATCTCGGGCCATCGCCGGAGGTGGCGCTCGCAAAGGAGTTGCCGCGTTTCGGCCTCAGCCACCTGACGCGCCTTGCGCTCAATCTCGCGCCGCCGAACGCGCTTCTGTCGGCCGCGCTCGGGACCGCCCCCATGCGCAAGTTCGCGCAGCACGTCTATTTCCGCGAACGCGGCGGCCGAGGCATCAGCTTCGCCGACTTCCAGGCGCGACTGAACGGGCTCGAAAGTCCGCCGCTGCGCGCGAATAGCGCCGCGCCGCGAAATATCCCGTAGACCTGGGAAGACGCCTGTTTTACGAAATGTCGGACGGCGCGATGCGGCCCGCGCCGGATGACGCCTTTTCGAACCGCTTTTATTGACACACGGAGACTTTCCATGCCGATGCATCGCTTTCTTGAGTGGCATGCCAGTCAGTTCATGACGAAGGACGTCGAATCCGTTCCCTCGTCGCTGACGCTCCGCGAACTCGGCGCGCTGTTCGATCACAACGACTACAATTCCTTCCCGGTCGTGGACAACGACGTGCTCGTCGGCCTCGTGACGAAGCTCGACTTCCTGAAGGCGTTCATCTTCGACACCAGCCACCTCATGCCGCACTACGGCGAGGTCATGTCGAAGACGGTGGGCGAGGTGATGATGAAGGACATCGTTCACGTCGAGCTTGAAACGCCGCTCACAAAGGTTCTGGAGCTGATGGTGAAGCTTCGCACGCGCGGCTTTCCGGTGCTCGAAGAGGGTAAACTCGTCGGCTTTATCTCGCGCACCGACCTCACCCACGCGCTGACGCTCGCCACCCGCGACGAATAGCGCGCGCCCACGCATCGACTCATCCGGGCGGTCGCAGCGTAGCGCCGCCCCATAAACAGGTTTTCGCCAGGTTCAGCCATGTCGCAGCACGCCCTTTCCGTAACGCGCGAGCAGAATTTTCCCGAGTGGTATCAGGCCGTCGTCCGCGACGCCGACCTCGCGGAAACATCGCCCGTGCGCGGCTGCATGATCATAAAGCCGTGGGGCTATGGCATCTGGGAGCGCGTGCAGAAGGGCCTCGACGCGCGCATCAAGGAGACGGGGCACGAAAACTGCTATTTCCCGATCTTCATCCCGATGAGCTTCATCGCCAAGGAAGCGGAGCACGTCGAAGGCTTCGCGAAGGAGATGGCGGTTGTCACCCATCATCGCCTTAAGAACATCGACGGCAAGCTCGTGCCCGATCCCGAAGCCGAGCTTCAGGAACCGCTGATCGTGCGGCCGACGTCCGAAACGATCATCGGCGACGCCTTCCAACGCTGGGTCAAGAGCTACCGCGACCTTCCCATCCTCATCAACCAGTGGGCGAATGTGGTGCGATGGGAGATGCGCACGCGCATGTTCCTGCGCACGACGGAATTTCTCTGGCAGGAGGGCCACACCGCGCACGCCGACAAGACCGACGCCATGGCCGAGACGCTGCGGATGCTGGAAGTCTACCGTAGCTTCGCCGAGGATGTACTCGCGATGCCGGTCGTGGCGGGCGAAAAGCCGGAGAACGAGCGCTTCCCCGGCGCCGACAACACCTATTCGATCGAAGCCATGATGCAGGACGGCAAGGCGCTTCAGGCCGGTACGTCGCATTATCTCGGCACGCATTTCGCGGAGGCGCAGAACATCCGCTTCCAGAACGAGGCAGGCGAACTTGCGCTTTGCCACACGACGAGCTGGGGCGTGTCCACGCGGCTCATCGGCGGCGTAATCATGACACATGGCGACGACGACGGCTTGCGCCTGCCGCCCGCCATCGCGCCGAAGCAGATCGTCATTGTGCCGATGCTGCGCGACAAGCCGGAAGACGCGGCCGTTGTCGAATTCTGTACGAGCCTCGCGGCGGAGCTTAACGCCAAGACCGCGTTCGGCGAGCCGATCCGTGCGCATATCGACAACCGCAAGATCAAGTCCGCCGACAAGCGCTGGGACTGGGTGCGCCGCGGCGCACCGCTCATCCTCGAAATAGGTCCGCGCGACGCGAGCGGCGGCAATGTCACGTTCACGCGCCGCGATGCCCTGCGCGACGGCCCCAAGGTCAAGTCGCATTCGCAGCCGCGCGCCGAGTTCGTAGCGGGCGCCGAAGGGCTGCTGCGCGAAATTCAGGGCGCGCTTTACGCCGACGCAAAGACGCGCCTTGACGGCAATATCCGCACCGACATCAAGAACTTCGACGAGCTGGCCGCCTATTTCGGCCCGGCCGAGGAAGACGAGGGCGGCGCGTTCAAGGGCTGGGTGCGCGTGTCGTGGTCGCGGCCGACCGGCGCGGCGCTCGAAGAAATCGCGGACAGGCTCAAGGCGCTGAAGCTCACCATCCGCAACACGCCGCTCGACAGCAAGACGAGCGCAGCGACGTGCTTCTTCTCCGGCGGCGCGGCCGTCGAAGACATCATCATTTCGCGGGCTTACTAGGCGAGCGCGCGGGGCCGCGTCGCCGCTCAAACGCCCGCGTCTGAAAGCAGCCGCTCCACAAGGCCGCGATAGCCCGAGTCGAAAAGGCGTAAGTGCACAAGCGCGGGCCACAGCCTGTAGATCGGCTGGCGCTCATCGAAGCCCGGTTCGAGCGTGCCGTAGGCGTCGTAGAAGGCGGGCGGCGGCGTGTCGAACATGTTCAGCATCGCGATATCGACCTCGCCGTGGCCGTAGTAGCAGGCGGGATCGATGAAGGACACCGCGCCGCTGCGCGAGACGAGCACATTGCCGCCCCAGAGGTCGCCGTGGAGAAGGCTCGGTGCGGCAAGCTCCGGCAGCCGGTCGGGGAGCGATTGCGCCAGCGCTTCGAGGCGGCGCGCCAGGTCCGCGCCAACATGCGGGACATTCACCAGAAGACGGCGCTCGCCCCAGAAGGCGGGCCAGCTTTGCGTCCAGCGGTTCTCGATGGCGACGCGCGCGAAAGCGTAGTCGTCGTCCCAGCCGCAGCAGTCGCCCTTAGCCGCGTGCAAGGTGGCCAGCGCCGCGCCGATTTGCGGCCACGCCTGGCTGATCGATCCGCCCGCGTCGACGGCCTCAATCACGAGCGCGCCATCGCCCACAGCGAGCACAGCCGGCGCGGGCGCGCCTGTGTCGGCGATGGCCCGTAGCATCCGCGCTTCCACCTCCGGCCGACCGCCGCCCTTCACGACTGCATCGCGTCCATCCGCGAGACGAATGCGCACGATCTCCGATAGCGAGCCGCCGCCGAGCGTCGTTTCGGTCGCGAGCGTACCGCCGAGAAGCGCGGCTCCCGCCTCGCCGAGCGCAGTGAATTTCGACATTGGATTCACTCCTGCCTGAACGCGCGATCAAATGCGAATGTGCAGCCAAGTCAGGGCGCCGGAGCACCTCGCGCACTCACTGCCCGGCTGCGATAGCCCGCGCGAGCGCCTGCGCGCCTTCCGTTACATCCGCCCAAGTGGTGTCGAAACCCGCCTCTTCGCCGTAATACGGGTCGGCGACCGCCTCGCCCCTGCGCTCGTCCACATAGTCGAGCAGCATCGCAAGCTTCGCCGTGCCATCAGACGGGCGCATCGAGCGCAGCACGGACAGGTTCGATCCGTCGAGCGCGACGATATGCGTGAAGCGGCGGAAGTCGTCCGGCGTCACGAGGCGCGCGCGAAAGCCGCCAATCTCCTCGCCGTTCTTCCGCGCCACCGCCTGAGCGCGCCGGTCGGGCGGCTCGCCCACATGCCAGTCTCCCGTCCCAGCCGAATCGACTTCAACGTCGAGACCGAGCTTCCTCGCCTCGGCCCGGAAGGCCGCTTCAGCAAGCGGCGACCGGCAGATATTGCCAAGGCATACGAACAAAACCGACGTTTTTGCCGCCATATCGTTTTCCCGCTGGTAAAAAGCACAATCTGGCCGCGTCCGTTCCTTTTGCGCAACCCATACTTTGAGACAGGGAATTGCACGCGGTCGAGGCGCGTTTTCGCAGTTCGCGCAACACCCTTCGATATTGCCCGCGCGTGGCGGCGCGGCAAGGAGGCATATTCGCCCTTGATGCGGCCATAAATCCGTTGCAACACACAGCCCGGCGTTGCGGTCGCGAAATCGCGTGCGCGCGGACGCCTGTCGAAAATCAACACGCGGGACGAGGCATGACAGAAAAAGCCGTGAAAGAACCGGGCGCGTTCGCGCCGTTCGAATGGCTGCTCGCTTTCCGCTATCTGCGCGCGCGCCGCAAGAAGGGTTCCGTGTCCGTCATCGCGTTCTTCTGCGTGCTGGGCATCGCGCTCGGCGTGGCCACGCTCATCATCGTGCTTTCGGTAATGAACGGCTTCCGCAAGGAACTGTTCGACAAGATCCTCGGACTTAACGGCCATGTCATTGTGCGGCCTCTCGCGCGCCCGTTCACCGACTATGACGAAGTTGCGAAACGGCTCAACGCCGTCAAGGGCGTCGACCATGCGCTCGCCGTCGTCGAGGGACAGGTGATGATCTCCTCGCAGAACGGTTCGTCCGGCGTGATCGTGCGCGGGCTCAAGGGGCGCGACCTCGAAGCCTTGAAGTCGATCTCGGGCAACATCCGCTTCGGCACGCTCGACGGCTTCGATGATTCGGGCGGCATCGCCATCGGAACGCGCCTCGCTAACACGCTCAATGTCTTTGTCGGCAGCGAGGTGACGCTGCTTGCACCGAAGGGCGCGTCGACGCCGTTCGGCACCGCGCCACGCGTGAAGCGCTATCGCATCGCCGCCGTGTTCGAGATGGGCATGTCCGAATATGACGGCTCCATCGCCTTCATGCCGATGAAGGAGGCGCAGGGCTTTTTCAATCTCGGCGAGGCGGTGCACGTTCTGGAAGTCGTGATCGACAACCCGGACAATGTGGAGGCGATGCGCGGCGTGTTGCAGGACGCGGGCGGCCCCGACATGCTGCTCACCGACTGGCGACAGCGCAACGCCACCTTCTACAATACGCTGAAGGTCGAGCGGAACGTGATGTTCATCATCGTGATGCTCATCGTGCTG
Organism: Rhodomicrobium udaipurense JA643; assembly: GCF_000636015.1. Classification (GTDB taxonomy): domain Bacteria; phylum Pseudomonadota; class Alphaproteobacteria; order Rhizobiales; family Rhodomicrobiaceae; genus Rhodomicrobium; species Rhodomicrobium udaipurense. Next base: position 16,065 of record NZ_JFZJ01000004.1, on the reverse strand, counting down.
GTGGCGACGCTCAATATCATCTCCGGCCTCACCATGCTCGTGAAGAACAAGGGACGCGACATCGCTGTGTTGCGAACCATGGGCGCGACGCGCGGTGCGGTGATGCGCGTGTTCTTCATATCAGGCACGAGCATCGGGCTGATCGGGACGCTTGTCGGCGTGATCCTCGGCGTGCTCATCAGCCTGCACCTCGAAGACATTCGCCAGCTGGTGTCCTGGCTCACGAACACGCACCTGTTCGATCCGAGCGTCTATTTTCTGTCGAGCCTGCCGTCCCAGCTCGATCCGTCCGAAGTGATCGTGGTCGTCGTGATCGCGCTGCTGCTTTCGATGGGCGCAACGATCTATCCCGCGCTTCAGGCGGCGCGTCTCGATCCCGTGGAGGCTCTGCGCTACGAATGAAAACCGTCACGCGCGATTTCGCGGGCACGAGGCCCGTTCTGCAACTCGTCGAGCTTGAGCGCACCTATGTGCAGGGCAACCGCACGCTGGATGTGCTGCGCCGCGCTTCCGCCGAAATCTGCGACGGCGAGGCGGTTGCGCTTGTCGGCCCTTCCGGGTCGGGCAAGTCGTCGCTTCTGCATATGGCGGGCCTGCTCGAAAAGCCGGGCGGCGGCGCGGTGCTGCTGAACGGTGTCGATTGCACCGCGCTCAACGACAAGGACCGCACGCGCGTACGACGCAACGAGATCGGCTTCGTCTATCAGTCTCACAACCTCCTGCCGGAGTTTTCGGCGCTGGAGAACGTGATGATGCCGCAGCTCCTCGCGGGCGTCCGCCGGAAGGATGCGAAGGAGCGCGCGCTGGAATTGCTCTCGACCTTCGGCCTTTACGAGCGCGCGTCGCATCGCCCGGCCGAATTGTCCGGCGGCGAACAGCAGCGCGTCGCCATCGCGCGCGCGGTCGCGAACAGCCCGTGCGTGCTGCTCGCCGACGAGCCGACTGGCAACCTCGACCCGCACACCGCCGACCGCGTGTTCGACGAGCTCGTGTTCTTCATCCGCAATTCGGGCGTCGCCGCGCTCATCGCCACGCATAATTTCGAGCTGGCGGGGCGGATGGATCGCGTGCTTCAGCTCAATGACGGCGTGCTGGTCGAAGTTTCGCGGCGTGCGGCCGGGGGCGAGGCGGAGGCCGAGCGGGCGGAACAGTTGGCGAAGTAAGCTTTGGCTATGCCGGGCGGCTTCGAGTATTTCAGCGGTTCGCCGCAATGGCTTCCGTTGAATTGAAGCGGGTTAAGCCGTTGCGGACCAAAGCGCTAATTTCCTGGAGGCCGCGCTGTTGGTGTTGAACTCTCATTCCTGCCCGGTTCCGCATTTTTATTTTATTGGTCCACTTCAGGCCAGCTTTGGACTCTCTGGACCTCGTAATCAGGGCGCGGCCGATAACCCGGCGTGTTAAAATGACGCCTGCGACTTACCACTCCGCTTTCGAGTTTACCACCGAGTAAGCGCATGCGGATATTTCTAAGGTATAGCCCAACGCTGTTTAGCGTCGCGCAGGGCAGACGAAGAACTCTTAACCTTTTCTGGAAGGTAAGCTATGGCAGATCCAAACAAAGTCTATCCGACAGGCTTGACCTTGGCGGAAGCTGAAGAATTACATGGTCATGTCATATTCGGCGCACGGGTTTTCGCTGCGATCGCGGTGGTAGCGCATATCCTTGCCTATCTCTTTACCCCTTGGCTTCATTAACCATCCACCAGGAGAACGAATAATGGCTTATACGGATGGACAACATGGCATTTGGTTGGTCGTTCCCCCAAAGATTGGCCTTCCTCTGTTGCTCGGCACGGTAACTTTGATCGCGCTGCTCGTGCATGCCGCCCTTATGAGTAACACGACTTGGTTCCCCGCTTACTGGCAGGGTGGCAAGGCCAAGGGGCCAAGCGCCGCGATAGAGGCACCGACTGCGGCGCCTATAGCATCTTCGGCGTCGTCCAACGGAGCGAAATAACGTTCAGATTTGCGCAAAAAAGACCCTGCTTTACGGCGGAGTCCTTTTGCTCTGTGTCGCTCTGAATCCATCTAACGCCGCCGCTCTTCTTTCGCCGAAAAAAAGCCCCCGCCCGGACGACCGAACGGGGGCTGTATCTTGCATCGGAGGCCGAAGCCTGCGGTTGCAGCGCCTACGCGGCTTCGACCGAAGTCCCGAAGCCCTTGGCCTTGAGCGCGGCGGTGATTTCCTCAAGCGTCGCCGGATCGTCGATGGTGGCGGGCATCTTGTACGCCTCGCCATCGGCGATCTTGCGCATCGTGCCGCGAAGGATCTTGCCCGAGCGCGTCTTCGGCAGGCGGTTCACCGTCAGCACGGTCTTGAACGCTGCCACCGGGCCGATCTGATCGCGCACCATCGCGACGATCTCTTTCTCGATCACGGCGATCTCGCGGACAACACCCGCCTTCAGGAGCACGAAGCCAGCGGCCACCTGTCCCTTGAGACCGTCCGCGATGCCGATCACCGCGCATTCGGCTACGTCGGGATGGTTCGCCACCACTTCCTCGATCGCGCCCGTCGAGAGGCGATGGCCCGCGACGTTGATGATGTCGTCGGTGCGCGCCATGACGAAGACATAGCCGTCTTCATCGATGAAGCCCGCGTCGGCGGTCTTGTAGTAGCCCGGATATTCGATGAGGTAGCCCTCGATGAAACCCTGGTCGTTGTTCCACAGCGTCGGCAGACAGCCGGGAGGCATCGGCAGGCGGATCGACAGCGCGCCCGTCTGGCCGCGCGCGACTTCCTCGTTCGACTCGTTCAGCACGTGAAGCTCGTAGCCCGGCAGCGCGAAGGTGGGCGAGCCGAGCTTGATCGGCATCGCGCCGAGCCCCGCGCAATTGCCCGCGATGGCCCAACCCGTTTCCGTCTGCCACCAGTGGTCGATGACCGGAACCTTCAGCAGGTCTTCGGCCCATTGCACCGTGTTCGGATCGGCGCGTTCGCCCGCGAGGAAGAGATATTTCAGGCTCGAAATATCGTAATGGGCGAGGAACGAGCCTTGCGGATCTTCCTTCTTGATCGCGCGGAAGGCGGTCGGCGCGGTAAACAGCGCCTTCACCTTGTGCTGTGAGATCACGCGCCAGAACGCACCCGCGTCCGGCGTGCCGACAGGCTTTCCCTCGTAGACGATCGTGGTCGCGCCGTGCAGCAGCGGGCCATAGACGATGTAAGAGTGGCCGACGACCCACCCTACATCCGACGACGCCCAGAACACTTCGCCCGGATCGATGTCGTAATGGTTCTTCATCGTCCATTTCAGCGCCACCATGTGGCCGCCGATGTCGCGAACGACGCCCTTCGGGCGGCCGGTCGTGCCCGACGTGTAGAGGATGTAGGCCGGATCCGTCGCAGCCATCGGCTCGCACGGCGCGCTGACGCCGCGCGCCTTCGCGTCGTCGAGAAGCGCGGCGTAATCGTAATCGCGGCCTTCGATGAGCGTCGCGATTTCCTGCGGGCGCTGCACGATGATGCAAACCTCTGGCTTCACCGAGGAAAGCTCGATGGCGTGGTCGAGGAGCGGCTTGTAGTGGATGACGCGCGTCACTTCGATGCCGCAGGACGCAGTGATGACCGCCTTCGCCTGCGTGTCCTCGATGCGGATGGCAAGCTCGTTCGCCGCGAAGCCGCCGAACACCACGGAGTGGATTGCGCCGATGCGGGCGCAGGCGAGCATCGCGATAAGCGCTTCGGCGATCATCGGCATGTAGACGATGACGCGGTCGCCCTTGCCGATGCCCTTCTCCTTCAGCACGCCCGCGAAGGTGGCGACTTCCGTCAGAAGATCGGCATAGGTCAGGACGCGCACTTGGCCCGTGACGGGGCTGTCATAGATGATCGCAGGCTGATCGGCGCGGCCGTTCTTCACATGGCGATCGATGCAATTATAGGCCGTGTTCGTGACGCCGCCGGTGAACCAGCGCCCGTAGACGCCTTCGTTGGCGTCGAAGATCTTCTTCGGCTGCTCGAACCAGTCGATCTCGCGCGCGGCTTCTGCCCAGAAACCCTCCGGGTCGCGTTTCCAGCTCTCGTATACGTCGAAATAGCGGCTTTGAGCCGGGTTTGGCGAAGTCATGGCAAGTCCTCCAGGATTGCCCGCATAGTGCTCAAAGTGGCGCCTCTTCCGCAAGGTGCGAACTGCGGCAAAACGGCCAGACGGAGAAGCAGAAGCTTGCTTCTTTGGTATAAGCTCGACGCCATTTTGTACGAAGATAACGCGTCTTGGCATTCTCGCGCAATATTCGAAACTTGGCTTGTTTCGATCCGTTTCGCTCCGATTTTGGGTTATAAGAGGCCCCGCGGGAGCCGATCTGTCGAAGGGAATTCCACGATGCCGCTAATCGAAACGCCGTTCCTCACCACCGTTTGCGGGCTGGAGGAACTGGCCGGGCATGCGTCGCGCGAGGTGAGCCATGTTCTGTCGATCCTCGATCCTGACGAACCCGAACCGCCGGCATTCGGTGCCTATGGTGAGCACGCGCGGCTTGAGATGCGGTTTCACGACATCATCGAGGAGACTGCGGGACACATCGTGCCAACGCCCGACGACGTGGCAAAGATGCTCGCGTTCGGTCGCGAATCGGAAGCCGAGGCCGGAAGCCTGAGGCACTTGCTCGTTCATTGCCACATGGGAATTTCGCGCTCGACGGCGACGATGGCGCTGCTGCTCGGCCAGTCGCAGCCGCTGCTCTCCGCAGATGCGATCATGCAGCATATCCTCGCGATGCGGGAGAGGGCGTGGCCGAACCTGCGCATTCTGGAATATGGCGAGGCGATGCTGGGCCGGGGCGACGAGTTCACGCGCGCGGCGGGGGCGATCTACCGGATACAGCTCGAACGACGGCCGGAGATCCGCGAGTTTTTCGTCAACGTGGGGCGTGGCCGGGAAATCGAAGCGGCGGATCGCGCCTAGACAGAAAAAAAGCAGCGCGTGCAATGCCGCGCTGCATCATATTCAGGGCTGACGCCATCCATGTAGAACGCGAATAATGACGACTGCGTTGCTTGGCTTGGCGAGTCACCAAACTTATTTCACGGCGATGATGACGTCCGAAGACTTGATGATCGCCGACGCTTCCATGCCGTCCTTCAAGCCCAGATCTTCGACGGATTCGTTCGTGATCGACGCAGTGATCGTCGTACCGCCGACATCGAGAAGCACGTGAGCCGTTGTCGTCCCCTTGATAACCTTCGTTATTTTTCCGGTGAATACATTCCGGGCGCTGACTTTCATCGGGTGACTCCTTTTTCGTATATAAGCCTAAAGTGGTGCATAAAATATGGCGTTTTCACGAAACCGCAAGTGCGGATTCGAGGCAATGTTGTATAATCGATTACACATATCACAAGAAGTCGGCGGAGCTATATACGTCAAGCTATAGCTCCAGAACATATATCCAGAAGGTTACAGCTACGAATAGATGGCCTATCCCGTATTTCTGATCCCGGCAGCCACGCCGTTGATGGAAATCTGGATCGCGAGCCGGATTTTCTCCGCGTGATCGCCGCGCCGCCAGCGTCTCAGCAACTCGATCTGAAGATGGTTCAGCGGCGCGATATAGGGAATGCGCCGCGAGATCACGCGCGCAAGCGGCGGATTGTCGGCGAGGCGATGCGGCGAGCCGGTGATGATGTTCAGCGCCTCGACGGTCGCGTTCCACTCCACAAGCAGCGCGCCCGTGACGCGTCGAGCAAGCTGTCTGTCCGGCACGAGATCGGCATAGCGCCGCGCGATCCGCATATCCGCCTTGGCGAGCACCATGTCCATGTTGGAAAGCAGCGTGCGGAAGAATGGCCATTCCCGTCGCATGCGCCGCAGGAGGGCGGTTCGCTCGAACGGGGCTTCCTTTGCGTAGGCGCGCACCGCCGTGCCGAAGCCGTACCAGCCGGGAAGCGCGGCGCGGGCCTGCCCCCAGGAGAAGCTCCACGGGATCGCGCGCAGATCTTCGATACGCTGGTTCGCCTTTCTGGAGGCGGGGCGCGAGCCGATGTTGAGTTCCGCGATTTCGGCGATGGGCGTAGCCGCGAAGAAGAAGGCGTCGAAGCCTTCCATGTCGTAGACGAGCGCGCGATAGGATTTCATGCTCAGCGCCGAAAGCTGCTCGGCCGCTTCGAGGAACTCGGGCGGGACCGGCTGGCGGGGCGACAGCAAAGTCGCCTCGATGGAGGCGGCGGCGAGCGATTCGAGATTGCGGCGCGCGATTTCCGCATGCGCATATTTCGACGCGATCACTTCGCCCTGTTCCGTGATGCGGATCTGGCCGTTCACCGTGCCCGCAGGCTGGGCCAGCACAGCCTGATAGGTTGGGCCGCCGCCGCGCCCCACCGTGCCGCCACGCCCGTGGAAGAGGCGCAAGCGAAGTCCCTCCTCCGAGCATAGCCCTTCGAGCGCGACCGACGCGCGGCAGACTTCCCAGTTGCTGGTGAAGAAGCCGCCATCCTTGTTGCTGTCGGAATAGCCGAGCATCACTTCCTGAATGCCGTCGCCCGCCGCCGCGAGTCGATGGATGCCGGGCAGCGCGAAGAAGTCGCGCATAATGTGCTCGGCGCGGCGAAGGTCGGGGATCGTCTCGAACAGCGGCACCACGATCAGCGCCACGCGCGCCTCGGGGTCGCCGAGCGCGCCCTTCATCAGCCCCGCCTCCTTCTGGAGCACGATCACTTCGAGGAGATCGCTCACGGTCTCCGTATGGCTGATGATGTACTGGCGGATGGCGCGTTCGCCATAGGTGGCTCGCATGGCCCGCGCGGCGTCGAGGATGCCGAGTTCCGAGGCGGCGAGATCGGAATACGCGGCGGTCGGAATGCGAAGCTGACGCGGATCGCCCAGCACCGAAAGCAGCACGGCCTGCTTCTCTTCCTCGCTCAAGCTCTTGTAGTCGGGCGAGACGCGCGCCGTGGCCAGAAGCTCGGCCACGACCTCCTCATGCTTGTCGGAGTTCTGGCGCAGATCGACGGTGGCGAGATGGAAGCCGAACACCTCGACCGCGCGTCGCAAGGGGCCGAGCCGCGTCTCGATCAGCGCGCCGCCCTTGTTCGCCAGCAGCGACTCCTCGATCACAACGAGGTCGGCGAGAAAATCCTCGGCCTTCGCATAAGGTTCGGCGGAGGTGAGCGGCGGCCTGAGCGCGGACTTGTCGGCGAGCTTCCGCAGGGTCATGGCGAGCCGCGCATAGATGCCCGTCAGCGCGCGGCGATAAGGCTCGTCGGCCCGGTGAGGATCGTTGTCGTTCGAGCGTTCGGCCAGCGTCTGAAGCTCGGGCGTACATTGAGTGAGGCGCGTGGACAGCGGCATCTCGATGCCGAGTTCGTTGACCTCGGTCAGATAATTGCGCAGCGCGATTTCGCTTTGCCGACGTAGCGCGAGCCTGAGCGTGTCGGCGTTTACGTTCGGGTTGCCGTCCCGGTCGCCGCCGATCCACGATCCCATCTGGAAGAAGGAGCCCGCATGCGGCTTGCCGATGCGCTGCTCCAGCGTTTCGTAAAGACGCGGGATCTCCGAGAGAAAACTCGACTTGTAGAACCGCAGCGCGTTCTCGATCTCGTCGGCGACCGTGAGATGGCTGGAGCGCAGAAGCCGCGTCTGCCACAATTGAAGCACGCGCCCGCGCAGCAGCGCCTCGTTGCGCTTCAGTTCGAGGCCGGTGAGGCGGTCGCGTTCTTCGAGAAGCCGCTCGATGGAGCTTGTCGCGTCGAGGATGCTGCGCCGCTGGACTTCGGTCGGATGCGCGGTCAGCACCGGCGAGACAAGGCTCGTCCCCAGCATGTCGAACACGGTTTCGGTCGCAATCCCCGCTTTCGCCAGCCGGTCGAAGGTGAGGTCGAGGCTGCCTTCCTGCTCGTCGGGGCGCCGCTCCAGCGCGACGCGCGCAGCGCGGATGCGGTGCCGGTCTTCGGCGATATTGGCGAGGTGTGAGAAGTAGCTGAAGGCGCGCGCGATGATCACGGCCTGTTCCGGCGTGACGCGGGCCATGATGTCATCCATGGCGCGGGCGGCGTCGTTATCGGCCTCGCGCTCGAAGGCGACGCTCAGCCGCCGGATCGTTTCGATGATGCGGAAGGCTTCGTCGCCCTCCTGCTCGCGGATCGTGTCGCCGAGGAGCGCGCCGAGAAGGCGAATGTCGTCCTGAAGGCGGGACTCGAGATCGGGAAGACCGCCGAGGGTGGGGCTAAGCGTGTCGATCATGGCACTCTCTAATGAGCCGAACTCGTTTCTTGAACGCCAGTTTCAGCAGGAGAAACCCTGACGGCGCCAGCTTCGCACAACGCCTTTCCTCGATTGCGCCCGAGGAGCAAAGCATTTCTGAACCGCGCTGCGTCATTTTGCGCGAAGGCGGGCGGATTGCCTAGTGGTCCGATTCCGACATGGGCATCCGTTGCCCCAAATGAGCCTCGCGGAGCTTTTGCATTTGACATTCGGGCGAGAGCGCGCGGCGTCCGTAAATCACGGGCCAATTTCGCTCCACTGGCGTTTCCGTGAACGGACGGGCGCTCGTTTGATGTCGACAGTTTTTCCCCCCAACTATATAGACACCGATACAACGCATATATAGACGCAGATACATCTCACCACCGATCCGACTCCGATCGAACGAGGAAACGAATGAGCTTCAGATCACGCTTCGTGGCGACGGTCTCCGCCGCGCTTCTCTCCGCGGCGCTCCTTGTGCCGCAGGCCATCGCCCAGGAAACGAAACCTGTCATCGTCTTCGCCGCCGCGAGCCTGAAGAACGCGCTCGATGCCATCTCCGCCGACTGGCAAAAGGAGACCGGCAAATCCGTGAAGACCAGCTACGCCGCAAGCTCCGCCCTCGCGAAGCAGCTCGAGCAGGATGCACCCGCCGACATCTTCATTTCCGCCGACCTTGACTGGATGAACTACGTCGAGAAGAAGGCGGTAATCGATACGGCGAGCCGCGAGAACCTGCTCGGCAACGCCATCGTGCTCGTCGCGCCGAAGGACAGCACGGCGACGATCGAGCTGAAGGAAGGCGCCGATCTCGGCAAGCTCGTCGGCGACGGCCGCCTCGCGGTCGGCCAGGTCACGTCCGTGCCCGCCGGCAAATACGGCAAGGCCGCGCTCGAAAAGCTTGGCCTCTGGTCGCAGGTCGAGAACAAGCTTGCGCAGGCCGAGAGCGTGCGCGCCGCGCTCTTGCTCGTCAGCCGCGGCGAAGCACCGCTCGGCATCGTCTATGCGAGCGACGCGGTTTCCGACGCCAACGTGAAGGTCATCGCCACCTTCCCGGCCGCTTCGCATCCCCCGATCATCTATCCAATCGCGCTGACCACGAAGGCGGGCGAAGACGCGAAGTCCTTCTACACCTACGTAAAGTCGCCGAAGGCCGCGCCTCACTTCGAGAAGCAGGGCTTCACCGTTCTCGCGGACAAGAAGTCCTGAACGACTTCTGGACGCTCAGCCCGGATGAGTGGACCGCCATCCGGCTGAGCCTCCTGGTCGCGACCGTCGCAGTGGTGGCGAGCCTGCCTTTCGGGCTCGCCATAGCCTGGGTGCTGGCGAGACGCGAATTCTGGGGTAAGTCCCTCGTCAACGGTATCGTTCATCTTCCGCTCGTGCTGCCTCCCGTCGTCACCGGCTATCTGCTTCTTATCTCCTTCGGCAGAAAAGGCCCCGCCGGGCAATTCTTCGAGCAGTGCTGCGGACTCGTCTTCTCGTTCCGATGGACGGGCGCTGCGCTCGCCTGCGCGGTCATGGGCTTTCCGCTCATGGTGCGCGCCATCCGCCTTTCGCTCGAATCCGTAGACCGTCGGCTCGAAGACGCGGCGGGTACGCTCGGCGCGAGCCCTCCCTGGGTGTTCCTCACCGTCACGCTGCCGCTCATCGCTTCCGGCGTCATCGCCGGCATGATCCTTTGCTTCGCGCGCGCCATGGGCGAATTCGGCGCGACGATCACCTTCGTGTCCAACATCCCCGGCGAGACGCAAACCCTGCCTTCGGCGATCTACACCTTTACGCAGGTGCCGGGCGGCGACGAGGGCGCGCTTCGGCTGACGCTCGTTTCGCTCGTGATTTCGATGGCGGCGCTGATCGCATCCGAGTGGCTGGCCCGGCGCGCGGGCGGCGCGGGGAGCATTGCCTCATGATCGAGGTCGCTGTTGCGCAAAGTCTCGGCGCGTTCGCGCTCGATGTGGATTTCAAGACCGACGGTCGTTTCGTCGCGCTGTTCGGCCATTCGGGGTCGGGCAAGACCACGCTCATCAACCTGATCGCCGGGCTGACGCGGCCTGCTCGCGGCCGCATCGTTATCGACGGCGAGACGCTCGTCGATACGGCGCGCGGCATTTTCGTGCCCGCCTGCAAGCGCAGGCTCGGCATGGTGTTTCAGGAAGGTCGCCTGTTCCCTCATCTGTCGGTGAAGCAGAACCTGCTTTACGGCGCGTGGTTCGCAGGCACGGTGGACAAGAGCGGCGCCGAACTCGCGCGCGTCGCCGAACTTCTCGGCATCGATCACCTTCTCAAGCGCTACCCGAACCGCCTGTCCGGCGGCGAAAAGCAGCGCGTCGCCATCGGTCGGGCGCTGCTCGCCTCGCCGAAGCTTCTCCTGATGGACGAGCCGCTTGCCTCGCTCGACGATGCGCGCAAGCTCGAAATCATGCCGTATCTGGAGCGGCTACGCGACGAGGCTGGCATTCCCATCATCTATGTCAGCCACTCGGTTGGGGAGGTGGCGCGGCTGTCGGATACGCTCGTCGTGCTCTCGGCAGGCAAGATGCGCGCGTGCGGCCCAACGCTCGACCTGATGCGGCGCGTGGACCTGTTTCCGGCGGCGGAGGGCGGCGACGATGCGGGCGCGGTCATCCTCGCCAGGGTGGAGAAGCACGATCCCGATTACGATCTCACCACGCTTGTTTCGCGGGCGGGGGAATGGCGGATGCCGCGCCTCGACGTCGCCGAAGGCAAGGACGTGCGCATGCAGATCAAGGCGCGCGATGTCATGATCTCGCGCGAAAAGCCGGACAACATGAGCGCGCTGAACGTGTTTCGCGGGGTGGTGGAAGAGATCGGCGCGTTGGATGGGGCGAGCGTAGAGCTTCGCGTCGACTGCAAGGGCGAGACACTCATCGCCAGGCTCACACGCTTCTCGGTGGAGCGACTTCAGCTAGCGGTCGGCGAACCCGTGTTTGCCATCGTGAAGTCGGTCTCGTTCGATCGGCGCACGCTTGGCTCCGGCTGGCAGGATCTTCGCGCGTCGGATGCGAGCGCGGGCGCGGAATAGCCGGGCGGAGTAGCGTCGGCTGCAAACGTGCCGAAACAGGGGACGCGACCACGCGTTGCACCGAACGCTTGGCAGACTCTGGCAACGCCGTTATGCCAGTGTCAAACCAAAGAAAGACCCGGAGTCGTCATGACAGCCGCCGCATTTCCCAAGCCGCGCACGGACCTCAAGCCGAACACGGCGGAATTCGAGCGTCTTCCCTATGTGAAGCCGACGGGTTTTCGCGAATACGACGCGCGCTGGCTGTTCCCGCAGGAGATCAACCTGATGGGGATGCAGGCGCTCGGCATCGGGCTTGCGACGTTGATGCGCGAGCGGGGCGTGCCGGTGCGCATCGTGACCGGCCACGATTACCGCTCCTATTCGTCGAGCATCAAATGCGCGCTCATTTCCGGCATGCTCGCGGGCGGCGCGGAGGTGCACGACATCGGGCTTGCGCTCTCGCCGATGGCCTATTTCGGGCAGTTCGCGCTTGAGGTTGAAGGCGTGGCGATGGTCACGGCGAGCCACAATGACAATGGCTGGACGGGCATCAAGCTCGGCATGGCGCGGCCGCTTACCTTCGGCCCGGAAGACATGAGCGAACTCAAGGCGATCGTGCTCGAAGGCCGCTTCGCCCCGCATGAAGGCGGCACGTATCGTTTCCACGGCGACATCGCCGACCGCTATATCGCGGACCTCACCGACCGCGAACCGTTCGCGCGCAAGATCAAGGCCGTCGTCGCGTGCGGCAACGGCACGGCCGGCGTTTTCGCGCCTGAAGTGCTGGCGAAGCTCGGCGTCGATGTGATCCCGCTGAACACCGATCTCGACTACAATTTCCCGAACCACAACCCCAATCCGGAATCGCTGAAGATGCTGCACGCGGTGTCGAACGCGGTGCGGCTGTCGGGCGCGGATGTCGGCCTCGCCTTCGACGGCGACGGCGACCGCTGCGGCGTGGTCGACAACGAAGGCACGGAGATTTTCGCCGACAAGGTTGGTGTCATGCTCGCGCGCGATATTTCGGGCCTGTACAAGGACGCGAAATTCGTGGTGGACGTGAAGTCCACCGGCCTGTTCACCACGGACCCGGTGCTCGTCAAGAATGGCGCTCACACCGCCTATTGGAAGACGGGCCATTCCTACATCAAGCGCTACAGCCACCAGACGGGCGCGCTCGTCGGCTTCGAGAAGTCGGGCCACTACTTCTTCAACCCGCCGCTTGGGCGCGGCTATGACGACGGCATCGTGTCGGGCATCGCAATTTGCGACATGCTTTCCCGCAACCCCGGCAAGACCATGGCCGAGCTGCACCGCGAACTGCCGAAGACGTGGCAATCGCCCACCATGTCGCCCCATTGCGACGACGAGAAGAAATATGAGGCGGTCGATCGCGTGATCGCGCATTTCAAGGCGATTGCCGACCAGGGCGGCGAGATCGCGGGCCAGAAGATCCGCGATGTCATCACGGTGAACGGCATCCGCCTCGTGCTCGAAGATGGCACGTGGGGCCTCGTGCGCGCGTCATCGAACAAGCCGGAACTCGTCGTCGTCGTGGAAAGCCCGACTTCGGAGGCCAACATGCGCGCGATCTTCGCCGAGATCGACCAGCATCTCGCCACCTATCCCGAGATCGGCGAATACAACCAGAAGATCTGACGACCTGATCCAAGCGACGACCGCCGGTGCGGTCCGACATCCGCGCGTCCGTCGCGGCGATTTTCGCGCTCTCGCCGCACTCGCAGAAGCGCCAAAGCCGAGTGCTGGCATACAACATATTGTCGCAGGCATTTCACGCGATAAGCATCTGAGCTATTAACGAATTTTAATCCATAGCGCTCGCGTTGGCCGCCCTCCCCTCATGGGCCGCAACTTCAAGCCGCAGAGCGGCCTTAATTAAACTTTAGCGAAAAGGCCGCCGGTGCCAGCCAAAGCTGAGCCAGATAAGCCGGCGAGGGTCTCGTCGCCACCTCCGCGCGGAAAACGCGCATCGGCCTTTGCGAGCACCTCCGTTAGTGACCTCCAACAGGTAGGTGAGTATGCGACTGCTTCTCACAGCAGCCATTGTTATGCTTTTCGCAATCCCGGCCAACGCCGCACATCGGCACCGCCATCACGCCAAGCAATTCGGCACAAGCGAGGCTAGTCTCGGCAGGGGCAGCAGCAACGGCCTCGTTACAATCACCACGGCAGCGGGTCCGATCCGCGTCGCCGCCCATCTCGCGGGGCGTTTTCAGGCCCTGATCGCCGACTTCATCTCGCACGGCTACAAGCCGCGCTCCGTGCATTGCCATGCTCACGGCGGGCACGTCCCCAACTCGCGCCACTATTCGGGCGCGGCCTGCGATTTCGACCAACGCGGCTGGGGGCTGACGACCTCCTTCATGTACCGCGCCCGCGCGATCATCGCGAAACACGGCTTCCGCGACGGGTGCAGTTTCAACGACTGCGGACATGTGGATGATGGCGGCTCGGTCCGCTACGCGGCCAGAAAACACCGCAACCCGGGCGTGCGAAGCGTGAAGTCGCGAGGGCAAAAGCGCTACTATGTGCGCTATGCCCGCGACGACGATTCGGATAGCTGAGCGGTCTATTGACCGCGTCCACACAGCCTTATGGCGCTTCCGGCGATCACATTTCCGGGATGCCATAAGGCCATTCCATCCCTTGCACGTTGTTCCGGCCTAAAATTCAGCCACCTTAATAAATACAATTAGATATATTTACCATTTCCTCACAAACGAATATGGTTACTTCAGTCTTAACTCTATGATCCGCTCCTTGATCTAAGTCAAGACGATGTGGACCGGGAAATGGACGCTCTTATTCTATCGCTGATGCTATTTATCAGCATTTTAATCAACATCTCTTCTTTTGACGACGCGTTCATAGACCTTCTTTCCATTGGAATAAGTCGGCGAAATTTTGGCCACGCCCAAGAAGAGCCGTCCACGGAAAAGCCGACCTCGTCCGAAATCCCCGATATTGGCGTCTTCGTCGCCAACTGGCAGGAGGAAGACGTGCTCGGTCGGATGGTGGAGGGAAACCTCGCGCGCATCCCGATTTCGTCCGTAAAGCTTTATCTCGGCGTCTACCCGAACGATACCGGCACGCTCGCCGTTGCCGAGGCCATGGCGGCCCAATATCCGGACCGCGTGCGGGTCATCGTGAACTCCATGGAGGGGCCGACCTCCAAGGGCCAGATGCTGAACGAGATGTTCCGTCAGGTCTACGCGCGCCCCGGAGCGCCGGAGATGGCCGTCCTGCACGATAGCGAGGACATCATCGATCCCCGCACCTTCGGCGTTTATGCGGCCTATGCGCGGGATGGCTACGACTTCATTCAGGTGCCGGTGTTCTCGCTGAACTCCATCAAGCGCTCGAAGGTCGCCGCCACCTACATGGACGAGTTCGCCGAGCGCCACACGCGCGAGATGGTCGTGCGGCATGCGGTCGGCGCGATGATCCCGTCGGCGGGCGTTGGCACCTGCATGACGCGGCGGCTCCTTGAGCATTTCGTAAAGGAACGCGGCTTCGTGCTCGCGAATGGCTGCGTCACCGAAGATTATATCCTCGGCGTGGAAGCGAAACGCGCGGGCTTCCGCTCGGCCTTTGCGGCCATATCGGCGGATGAATTGCGCGGACTCGATTTCGTCGCCACGCGCGAATATTTCCCGAAGTCGTTCTCCGCGTCGGTGAAGCAGAAGACGCGCTGGGTCTACGGCATCAATTTCGAGGCGACACACAAGCTCGGCTGGGGCGGCGATTTCTGGGACAAATACTTCTTCATGCGCGATCGCAAAGGCGCGATCACGAACTTCCTGCCGCCGATTTCGCTCGTCTTCTGGATTTTACTCGCGTTCGAAGTCGTCGATATCGAGCAGATGCCGCTGGACCTCGTGCCGATATTCCAGGTGTCGATCTTCCTCAACATGCTCGCGCTGGGACTTCGCTACCTGATGCGCGTCATCTGCTGCCGCGACGTCTACGGCATCAACGATTTCATCGGCGTGGCAGTGCGATGGCCGGTGTCGCTCACCGTCAACATGCTGGCGGTCTGGCGCGCCTGGAAAACCTACGTCGGCGAAAGCGAATACGCCACCAAACCCATCGTCTGGTCGAAGACCGAGCACGAACTTCCCGACGATCTCATGTCGGCGCGACGATAACACTCAAGGAAAAATTTCAATATGCGTATCCTCCTGGCTTTCGGGACACGTCCCGAAATTATCAAACTCGCGCCCGTTTACCGCGCCTTGCGGAGCCGCCAGATCGACGTCGACGTTCTGTGGACGGGTCAGCACACCGATCTCGCCGCTGGCCTCATCGATTTCTTCGGCATCGACATCGCCTTCAATCACAGCGGGATCGTCGCCGAGGCAGGTCTCGCGGCGAAGGTCGGCATCATGACGAAGCGCATCGAGAGCGTGATCCGCGCCAGTCATTACGACTGGATCGTTGTGCAAGGCGACACCGGCACCGCGCTCGCGGCGGCGACAGCGGGCTTCCTCAATGCCGTGCCGGTCGCGCATGTCGAGGCCGGACTTCGCACGGGCGACATGCAATCCCCATGGCCGGAGGAGTTCAACCGGCGCGTCATCAGCCTCTGCACCACGCTCCACTTTGCGCCGACGCCGGGCGCGCGGGCGAACCTGCTCGCCGAGGACATCCGCGCAGAAGCCGTGCGCATGGTGGGAAATACCGTGGTCGACGCCCTTCAATTCGCACGGGCCAGAGTGGCGAACGGCTATACCCCGATCAATCCCGCGCTCGCCTCGCTGCCCGATAACAGAAAGATCGTGCTCGCCACGCTCCATCGCCGCGAGAACATCGGCGATCATATGGATGAGGTGC
>NZ_JFZJ01000003.1 GCF_000636015.1 Rhodomicrobium udaipurense JA643 | reverse complement strand
CCGGTTGCACCCGCTCCTGCTCCTGAACCTTCCGCTGTTCAGGCTGCGGCTTCACCCGTTCCTGCTCCTGCACCTTGCGAGGCTCAAACTCCTGTCGGCCGCGTTCCTGCGCCTGCCCGCGCCGCTCCGGCTGCTGACCTCCGCGCTGTTGGCCGATGCCCTGGTCCTGGCCAAAACGCGGCTGCTGGCGTTGCTCCGGCTGCGCGCGCTGGAATTGCTCGCCGCCGCGCTGCTGCTGACCGCCACGCGGCTCCTGCGGTTGCTGAGCGCGCTGATCCGGGCCGCCCCGTGGTTCAGGCCGACCGCCACCGCCCCCGCGCTGCTGATCCTGCTGACCGCCCCGCTGGGGCTGCTGACCGCGCGGTTCATCGCGCGGCTTTTTTTTCTGGTCGTCGCCCTGCTGCCCCTGCGGCTGGAATTGCGCGAGTTGCACTTGCGCTTCGGCGGTGCCCAAATCTCCGAACGCGATAACGCACGACGTTATACTCGTCAGGAGAAGCGGCATGACCTTTTTCGATGACATGTCGGTTCCCTTTCGTGGAGCCAGCGCGCCGAAGCTCAACGTCCCGGCGCATGTAATGCCGAGTTCGCCCAGGCTCGCGCGAGCGGGGGCGACTCAATTTCCAGCGCGCAGCCGGGGATCTGGGGGTAAAGGCTTCGAGGCGCGCGAGACTTTCGGGGTCGGATAGTAAAGCCGCTTTTTCACCCGGCTTTAGCAAGTCCAGCAGCTCGGCGAGATTTGCGGAGACGTCGAGTTTTGCCCGCCCGATGGCCAAATTCGGCGAAATTCGCGACTCCAGCGTGATCGGCTGCATTTGAATCAACTCGCGATGAAGGCGACGGAGCTTCGGGCTGTTGACGAGCTGCGTGATGGCCTCATGCTCGGCGGCGGCCTGCTCCACTTCGGCCTGCGCGCAATGAGCTTCGCCCGCAATCGGTGGCGGCGACTTCTCTTCCTCGATCTGAAGCAGTCCGAAGCGGCGGAACCCTTCGCCGGCTGAGCGCTGCGCCGACCACCACGAAAGCGGCCCCGCAAAGACGAGCCCGAGCGACGCGGGCAGCATCCAGAGGAACAGGATTTTCGACGAATACCAGGTGCCGATCGCCAGCGCGACACCGATAATCATGTGCAGGCGATGGAACTGCATGATCTCGCCGAACGGGAGCGAGCCGTCGTCGCGGCGCTGCGGCTTCCATCCGCTGTCGCGGCCGCGGAACACGTCCACCACGGCCCCCGACTGGAGCAGCATCATGATGTGCGCGAACAGCGACGAGAGGACCGTCTCGATCAACACGCCGATGAAGAGGATGAACGGCCCGCCGAATCCCTTCCGCTGGCGGCTGTCCATCAGCGCGAGCACATAGGCGAAAAGCTTCGGCAGCAGCAGCACGCCGAGCGTCAGGATCAGAAGCTGCAACGAACGCTCGCTGTCCTGTATCGGCCATTTCGGGAAGAGTGAGAAATCGTCCGTGAAATATTGCGGCAGCGTGTAGATCGATTGCAGCGTCAGCGCGAGCGCGATGATGATGAACAGGAACCACACCAGCGCCGACACATAGGCCATGATGCCCATCGCCATATGCACGCGGCTCACCCAGTGCAGGCCGTCCGCGAACATGACGCGCGAATGCTGGAGATTGCCCTGCGCCCAACGGCGGTCGCGCATGGCGAAATCGATCAGCGCGGGCGGGATTTCCTCGTAGGAACCCGCAAGGTCCGGCACCATGACGACGCGCCAACCCGCGCGGTTCAGAAGCGCCGCCTCGACGAAGTCGTGGCTGAGGATCTGCCCGCCGAAGGGCGGCTTGCCCGGCAGCATCGGAAGCCCGGCGCTCTCGATGAAGGCGCGCGTGCGGATGATCGCGTTGTGGCCCCAGAAGTTCGATGTGCCGCGATGCCAAAACGCGAGCCCGGTCGCCAGCATCGGCCCGTAAAGTCGCCCGGCGAACTGTTGCAAGCGCGCGAACAGCGTGTTGCGGCCGATGGAAAGCGGCACCGTCTGCACGAGGCCGAAATCGGGGTTCTTCTCGATGATCGCCGCAAGCTTGGCCACCGACTCGCCCGTCATCAGGCTGTCGGCGTCGAGCACCAGCATATACTCGTAGTTCGCGCCCCAGCGGCGGCACCAGTCGGCGACGTTGCCCGCCTTCTTGCCGGTATTCTGCGAACGGCGGCGGTAGAAGATGCGATGGCCGCACGCCTCGCGCTCGCGGACGGACTGGAACGCCGCTTCTTCCTGAACCCATATGTCGGGGTCTGTGGTGTCGCTCAGGATGAACAGGTCGAAGCTCTTGCCCTGCCCGAGCTTCGCGACGGAGTTGAGCGTCGCCACGGCCATGCCGAAAATGCGGGCGGGCGCTTCATTATAGGTGCAGACGAGGATCGCCGTCCGCCCGGTCAGCGGCGCCTTCGCGTCGTAATCCTCGTGGTTGACGAGCGAGCGCCGCATGCCGGTCGCGATGACGAAGAAGCCCGCGAGCGCCGTCATGAACGACAGCGACAGCCAGAAGATGTTGATCGAGAACAGCACCATCAGCGCGACGCCGAGGCCGCCAAAGCTGCCCACGCTCAGCACGAGGTAAAGCTGAACGATCAGATAGATCGTGATCGCGAACGCGCCGCCGAAAATCAGGAAACGGCGCAGTGGGGCCTGCACGTCCATCGGCGGCTTGCGGCGCGTGGCGCGGTCGAAGCTTTCGAGACTCTGCGGCGCGAACACCGACTGGACGCGCGAGGCCGGTACGGCTGGGGTCTCGGCGGGAGAAAGCGTATCGTGCATGCTTGACCTCAGGCCGTCCACCGGTAGATCCAAACTTCGGAGATCGGTTTACCATCCGAAAGAAGCCCGCATCGGAGGTCGGCCTCGTCCGAACCCGCCGCGGGCTCATATTCGAAAGCGACACGATGGCCCCCGGAAACCCGGTTTCGCCGGATGGTAGCGTTCACGATAGTTCCTGCACTCGCGGTTAGTTCCATGGTGCGGCTCTTATCGCCGCAAAATTCGTCGGAATCATCGCAGAGGTTGAACTCTTCGGTTCCGGCAAAGTCAATGTTGAACAGCCGCCGGCCAGCATTCTGCAACGATGCGCCCACGAGCGTCTGTGCCACGGTAGCGTAATTGATGCGTAGCGGCGGAGCGTCGCACCATGTCAGGCGATACTTGTACGCGTAGCTCGCGCCCGCCGCCAGCGGCTCCTTCGGATGCCAGTACGCGACGATGTTATCGAAATATTCTGTCGTCGTCGGCAGTTCCACGAGATCGACCGAGCCCTTGCCGAAGCTTTCGCGCGGCTCGACCCAAAGGCTGGGGCGCTGCTCGTAATGCGCCTCGAAATCCTCATAGCGGTCGCCACGCCGCTCGCGCTGCACAAGGCCGAAGCCGCGAACGGCGTCGTCAACGAATGAGGAGAACTGCACACGCGGTGAATTGATAAGCGGCCGCCAGATGTGCTCGCCCTTGCCGTTCCATATCGCGAGGCCATCCGAGTCGTGGACGCGGTTGCGGACTTCGTCGGCGCGATACGATGTGCTGGGCGCGAAATAGAACATGCTCGTCAGCGGCGCTATCCCGGCATGAGCCATGGTCTTGCGAGGAAAGAGCGTGCAATCCACGTCCATCACCGTGTTGGCCCGAGCTGAAATGACAAACTTGTAAGCGCCCGATACGCTTATACTATCGAGTAGTGCAAAAACCGTGACAGATGAGGCGCCAGACTCGGGGCGCACGATCCAGAACGAGCGGAAAACCGGAAATTCATCATGCGGAGGTCGCGCCGTGTCGATGGCGAGCCCGCGCGCCGAGAGTCCATATCCCTGCCCGGTCGCCTTCGCCCGGAAATAGCTCGCGCCCTGGAAGACGGCGAACTCGTCCATCTGATACGCCTTGTCGATAGGCGTATGGATGCGGAAACCCGAGAAGCCGGGCGCGGTGCCCTCCGGCGGCGTCACATTCTGCCCGTAGGTGAAGAGGTCGGCGCGATATTTCAATTCGGTCGCGCGGCCGTTCGCCACCGTGAAAATCTGCACGGGTGTCGCGTACAGATAGCCCGCGCTGAAAAACTCCGCCGTGAAGCCGAGATTGTCATTCGCCCAGAGCGCGTCCTCCCGCTTGAAGCGTATGTCGCGATACTGGTCGTAGTTCAGGTCTTTATAGTTCTCCGGAATGGTGTCGGTGGGTGGCGTGTAAGGCGACAGCGATAGCTGGCGGGCACGCTCGACGAGTGTCGCGAAGGAGAACGGCTCGCTGTCGTCGGCGCGCGCCTCTCCGATGACATCCGCATGCCGCGCAAAATAGAGCGCGGCCGCAAAGCCAGCGCCAAGCTTTAGGACATCACGTCTGTCCATGGTGCATCGCCCTCGCAAACGCCGGAGTAATCAAAAATGCCCGAGGAGATTTGGGGAGCGCGTCAACGCGCCCAACGGAAGATCCAGGTTTCCGAAACGGCCTTTCCGTCGACGAGCAGTTGCGCGCGAAGATCCGCCGGATCGCTGCCTGACGGGGCATATTCGAAACGCAGCCGCTGCATGCCTGCCTCCGGCCCAGCGGCGACGCGCACATTGCGCACTTCGCCAGCCGACGCCGTGACCTGCGTTGCGATTGCCGACGGATTGCAGCCGTCGCAGCGCTCCGTGTTCGCGAAGTCCACGATGAAAGCGATGTCGCCCGACTTCGTCTCGCCGATGCGCGTCTGCGACACGCTCGCGCGCCGGTTCTCGATGGGCGGCGTCCAGCACCAGTGCATGCGGTAACGGTAGCGGTGGCCGATGCCGGGGCCAAGCCCGTCCTTCGGCCGCCAGAAGCAGACAATGTTCTCGTTGACCTCTTCCGGCGCGGGAAGCTCGATCAGATCGATGGAGCCCTCGCCCCAGTCGCCGACCGGCTCGATCCAAAGCGACGGGCGCTTCTCGAACTGCGCGTCGGTGTCCTGATAGGCGGCGAACGAGCGCTCTTTCTGAATGAGGCCGAAACCCCTCGGCCCCTTGTCGACGAAGACCGAGAATTGCAGCCGCTCGGGATTGAGGAGCGGCCGCCAGATCTGCTCGCCCTGGCCGTTGAGGATCGCCAACGCCTCGGAATCATGCACGCGCGGGCGGAAATCGCGACGCTTCGGCGCGGCAGATGGGCCGAAGAAGAAGCGGCTCGCGATGGGCGCGATGCCCGCATAGGCGATGCGGCGACGCGGGTAGATCGTGGCCTCGGTGTCGATGATCGTGTCGAAGCCGGGCGTTACGGTGAACTTGTAGCGGCCGACCGCACTCACGCTGTCGAACAGCCCATGCACGACGAGCGACTGGTCGACCGGGCGCGGCCGCTCGATCCAGAACGAGCGGAACAGCGGGAAGTCTTCGCCGCCGGTCTGCCCGGTGTTGATCGCAAGCGCGCGCGCCGACACGCCGAAGACCTGTCCGCTCGCGATGGCGCGGAAATTCGTCGCGCCGAGGAACCTCAGAAAGTCGCGGAAAACGCCGAGGCGGTCGATCTGCGCCTGCGCATGGAAACCGGCGAAGTCGGATTGCGCGGGCGTAGCGGGTGCCTTCGCGGGCGCATTGAACTCGAAGGCATCAGCGGAATACTGAATCTTCGTCGCGCGCCCGGCCTCGACCTGAAACAGCTCCACCGGGAACGCGAAGATCGCGCCGGCGGTGTGGTAAGGTTCGAGACGGAAAGGCACGTTATCGTTGCGCCAGATCGCCTGATCGTCCTTGTAGACGATTGCGCGGTTGTGCTGCTCGTAGGTCAGGTTGGCTAGCGCTTCGTCCACCTTCTTTTCCGGGGCCTTGAACGGCTCGTCAGCGCGGCGGCGCGCGAAGGCGTCGAGCAGCTCTTCCGAAAAAGGATAGGAATCCGGGCTGTCGGGCGAGAGATTGATCTGCGCAAAAGACGGCAGCGGGAACGCAGCCGCGGCGGCTGTGGATGCGGCAAGCTTGAGCCACGTGCGACGGTCCATTCCCCAACTCCCGAAAGTAATCTGCCGTTGCAGCGCGAAGGGATCTCTCGATCAGGTCAGATGCGACCAGACGGCGCCACGACAAGGTGTCCGTTCAAGACCGGATACAAATATTTCTACCCCGCCTAAGCAAGAGACGGTTTGGGGTTTTTTGGGGCGAATTTGAGGCGCTTTCCGGGGTTTCCGGAAGGAAGCGACGGGCAGCGTCCGCAGGCTTCAGAAAAGCGTGAGAACGCGCTGTTTCGGCCGCTCCGCCCAAGCCTTCCGGCGTCGCGCCCCTTGATCTTGCGTGTTATGGAAGACTATCTGACCGATAGGCGTCACGGTCTCTCATGCTGTGAGCCCCCAACCGCAAGCGGGTGCGAATGATACACTGGAAATCGAAATCCGTGCTCGGGCTTCTTCTGGCCTGCATCCTTCTTGCTGGTGTCGTGTCGCCTGAAGCCGCGCCGAGAAAGCACGTCGAGGTCGATCTTCTAGCCGAGAAGACCGCTGTGGTTCCGGGCGAGACGATCACTATCGCCGTGCGCGAGCGGATCGAGCCAGAGTGGCACACCTATTGGCTTAATCCGGGCGATTCCGGCGAGCCGACCTCCATCGCATGGTCGCTGCCGCAGGGCTTCGAGGCCGGTCCGATCCAGTGGCCGCTGCCCGATGTCATCCCGATCCCGCCGCTCGTGGATTATGGCTATAGCGGCGACCTCCTGCTTCTCACCGATATCGCCGTGCCGAAGAATATCGCGGGCGACAGCGTGACGCTGGCCGCGAAGGTCAACTATCTCGTCTGCAAGGACATCTGCGTCCCGGAAGAAAGCGAAGCGCGGCTGACGCTGCCCGTCGCGGCGGCGGGCGGAGCTGCGCCATCGGACCATGCGGCGGCCATCGCGAAGGCGCGCTCGACGGTGCCGGTGCCGCTTCCGGGTTCGGCGGCCTATTCGGTCAACGCGGCCAAAGGCGAGCTTCGGCTGACCGTCAGCGCCGACGCCTCCATCATCAACGGTGCGACGGATGCGCGCTTCTTCCCGCTCGGCTGGGGCGCGGTTTCCAACTCGGCGCCGCAGACCATGACGCTCGACGGCGGCAAGCTCATGCTCGACCTGAAGCAGGGCGAGACCAAAGAGACCCCCGACAAGCTCGAAGGCGTGTTGGCGCTCACCAAGGGCGGCGAGCGCAAGGGCTATGTGATTACGGCGACGCGCGGACCGGACGGCGCGGCGCTCGGCGCGCCCGCGAAGCTTGCCGAAGGCGGCGCGTCGGGTGGCGGCGGCATCACCGCTCCTGCCGTGCAAGCGCCCGCCTCCACCAGTGGCGCGGTCGTCGGCAACGGTCCCGCTTCGGACGAAGGCGCGGTGACGAGCGTCGGCCTCGCAATCCTCTTCGCATTCCTCGGCGGCGCAATCCTGAATCTCATGCCGTGCGTTTTCCCCGTGCTCGCGATCAAAGCACTCGGCTTCGCGAAGAAGTCCGAAGGCGGGCATGTGCAGCAGGGCTTTGCCTATCTTGGCGGCGTGCTCGTGTGCTTTGCCGCGCTCGCCGCGCTCCTCGCCGTGCTGCGCGAGGGAAGCGCCGCCTTCGGCTGGGGCTTCCAGTTCCAGTCCCCCGCCTTCGTGCTGGCGCTCGCGATCCTGTTCTTCGTGATGGGGCTCAGCCTCTCGGGCGTCGTCTCCTTCGGCGGCGGCCTGATGTCGACGGGCGATAGCCTCGCGCGAAAACCCGGCAATTCGGGCTATTTCTTCACCGGCGTGCTTGCAGCCGTGGCGGCGACGCCCTGCACCGCTCCATTCATGGGCGCAGCAATCGGCTATGCGCTGACGCAGCCGACCGCCGTTCTTGCCGCCGTCATGCTCGGCCTTGGGCTTGGCTTCGCGGCCCCCGTCATGCTTCTGAGCCTCAGCCCCGGCTTGCAGCGCATCCTGCCGAAGCCCGGCGCGTGGATGGAAACGCTAAAGCAGGTGCTCGCCTTCCCGCTTTACGCAACCGCCGCGTGGCTCGTGTGGGTGCTGTCGATCCAGACCGGCAGCGGCGGCGTGATGGCGGCGGCGCTGGCCTTCGTCGGCGTCGGCTTCGCGGCGTGGCTCGCGGGCAAGACGACCTATGCGCCACTTCGGGCGAAGCTCATCGCGCCCGTGCTCGGCGTCGCGGCTTTCGCGGTTTCGCTGTCGCTCGCGGAAACGGCGGGCAGCGTCAACATGGCGACGAGCGCTGAGAAGGCGGCGCTCTCGGGCGAGACGTTCACCAAGGCGCGGCTCGAAGGGCTTATCGCCGAGGGCAAGCCCGTGTTCGTGAACCTGACCGCCGCATGGTGCATCACCTGCAAGGTGAACGAGCGCGTGGCGCTGAAGTCCGACGCGGTGGCCGACGCCTTCGCGAAGCGCGGCATCACCTATCTCGTCGGCGACTGGACGAGCCGGAACCCGGAGATCACCGACCTGTTGCACACATTCGGGCGCGCTGGCGTGCCGCTCTACCTGTTCTATCCAGGGGGCGGGCAAGAGCCGCGCGTGCTGCCTCAGCTGCTGACGGTTGGTCTTGTCCTCGACGAGACGAAAACGAAGGCGAAACTCGCCGGACCATCCTCCAACAAGGGAGCCTGACGATGTCTTTCCTGAAACCGCTTGCCATGCTTCTCGCGAGCGTCGCGATGACCGCCGCCGCTTCGGCCGCGCCGGAAGTCGGCAAGCCGGCACCGGACTTCTCCGCCACCGACTCGAACGGCAAGGCGATGAAGCTCTCCGACTATCGCGGCAAGACGGTCGTGCTCGAATGGACGAATGACGGCTGCCCCTACGTGCAGAAGCATTATTCCACGAACAACATCCAGGCGCTCCAGAAGGACGCGGCGGCGAAGGGTGTCGTCTGGCTGTCGGTCATCTCGTCCGCACCGGGCGAGCAGGGCGCTGTCTCGGGCGCAGATGCGAACAAGCTCAACGAGAAACGTGGAGCTGCGCCTGCCGCCGTGCTTCTCGACCCGGAAGGCAAGGTCGGCCGCGCCTACGACGCGCGCACCACGCCGCACATGTTCATCGTCAACGGCGACGGCACGCTCGTCTATATGGGCGGCATCGACGATAAGCCGACCGCCACAGCGTCCGACGTCAAGGCAGCGAAAAACTACGTGCGCGCCGCGCTCGACGACCTCGCGGCGGGCAAGCCTGTGGCGACGCCGGTCACGCGGCCTTATGGCTGCTCGGTGAAGTACAAGCACGGCTCATAGGCGGGCTAAGGCGCTCGCGCGAGACCAAGAGCTTCGAGGCCGGACGCGACGGCCTTCTTCATGACGGAGGGAAGCGCGAAGGCGGCGAGATTGTCGAGCGCGGCCCATTCGCCGGTGAATGCCGCAGCGGCTGAAGGGGCGGTGTCCGCGTCGGCTGCGAGCACGCGAAGCTCCAGATGGAAATGCGTGAAGGTGTGCTGAACGGTGCGCCCCAGTCGCCACGCTGCGCCCGCAGGCGATGTGTCAGCTCGCGGTGATGCGACCATAACCGCCGTATCGCCCTTCGGCCGTCCGCGCTTGGGCTTGGCGGCCGCGCCCGCAACCGCGCCATTGGCGACCCAGTCCGATGTCGGCACCTCCATCATGCCGCCGAGCAGGCCCTTGTCCGCGCGCCGCCGCAGCAGGATGCAGCCGCCCCGCACGATCACGAAGGCTTCGCCCCGCCGGGTCGGCCTCGCCGCTTTCGCCGCGCGCAGCGGAAAACGCTCGGCGTCGCCCATCGCGGCTGCGGCACAGAACGCCCGCACCGGACACACCAGACACGACGGAGAACGCGGACTGCAAATCCCCGCGCCGAGGTCCATCATGGCTTGCGCGTAATCGCCGGGACGCAACGCGGGCGTCAACTCGGCGGCGAGGTTGCGAAGCTCAGGCTTCGCGGCGGGAAGCGGCGTCTCGACCGCGAAAACCCGCGCGAGCACGCGTTCCACATTGCCGTCAACAACGGCGGCGGGCAGATCGAAGGCGATGGCCGCAATCGCCGCCGACGTATACGCGCCGACGCCCGGCAGCGCGCGAAGGCCCACCTCATCCGCCGGAAAGCCACCCTCCGCCAGCGCTTGCGCGCAGGCGTGCAGGTTCCGCGCCCGCGAGTAATAGCCGAGCCCCGCCCACGCCGCGAGCACCTCGTCGCGTGACGCGGCGGCCAGCGCATCGACGGTCGGCCAGCGCCGCGTGAACGCCTCGAAATAGGGGATCACCGCCTTCACGGTCGTCTGCTGAAGCATGATCTCGGACAGCCAGACGCGGTAAGGATCGGCGCGCACGTCCGGCTTCGCGCGCCACGGCAGATCCCGCCGCGCGGTGTCGTACCAGCGAAGCAGCGCGTGCTGAAAGCACTCGGCGGCAAATGCGGGCCGCGCGCTGTGCCTCTTCTGCATCAGATGCACACCAAAGCGGGTCGCCCGACGTTACGCGCCTTCATGTAATGCCTCGAATCAGCCATCGCCCAAGCTATGGCGATCTTCAACCAACACGGCAAGAGCAGCGGCGCAAACGCGTCAGCGGTTCCATACAAGGGTCCGGTTTCGGTCGGGCGGTTCATCGCGCCGGTCGCGGGCAAGACGCTCGCGCGGGGCGGCACGGTCATGGCCGAGCTTCTGGCGGAATGGCCAGCCATCGCGGGCGCCGGGCTTTCATCGCACACAAAGCCCGAACGCCTGACAAAGGGCGCGCCGGAACCTGGCTTCGAGGGACGCACGCCGCCATCGGTGCTGCTTCTCAAGGTCGAACCGGCAAAGGCGCTCGACGTGCAATATATCGCGCCGCAACTCGTGGAGCGGATCAACCGCACGCTCGGCTTCCGCGCGGTCAGCGCGCTGCGGATCGTGCAGGGGCCGATTTCGGCAAAGCCCGCAAAGCCTGTTCGCCGCGCGCCAACCCGGTCCGCGCCTGCCGCGACGGTCTCGCAGGGGGCAATTCCCTCGCCAAGTGCTGCCCCAGCGGGTGCCACCGCCTCGACAAGCGGCACGCCCTTCGCAACACCCGAGCCCCAAGCCGCCATCCCGCAGCCGCAGGATCGCCTCGCCGCCGCCCTCGCCCGCATGGCCGAAGGTCGAAAAGCGCGCGGCCTTTGACCGCTCTCTCCCCAGCCTCTTCAACAGTCGCGCTTGAAATTTATTGTCGCGCGCTCCAAAACATCGCAAATCGGATTTGATTGGAGAGCGCTTGTGTCCTCGAAACTGAAATTATCAGTCTTCGCCCCGGTGGCCGCCTTGGCCCTTGCTCTGGGCTTTTCTACCCTGATCGACGGTCGCTTCGTTTCGCCGGCCGTGGCGCAGGACGCGGCGGCGCAGCCTGCGCTTCCAGACATGGCGCTCGGCAAGGCCGATGCGCCCGTCACGATCATCGAATATTCGTCGCTCTCCTGTCCGCACTGCGCGCACTTCCACAGCGACGTGCTGCCGGAACTCAAGAAGCAGTTCATCGATACCGGCAAGGTTCGTTATGTCCAGCGCGAGTTTCCGCTGAACGACGCGGCCTTCGCGGGCTCCGTGCTGGCGCGTTGCCTCGATTCGAGCCGCTTCTTCGCGTTCAACGATCTCCTGTTCAAGAAGATGGACGATTGGGCCTTCAAGCAGGACGCGCTGACGCCGCTCAAGCTCTATGCGAAGCAGGCGGGGTTGAACGATGCCGAGTTCAACAAGTGCCTCGCGGATGAAGACCTTCAGAAAAAGGTTCTGGCCGTTCGCGGACTAGGCGAGAAGCAGGGCGTGCGCGGGACGCCGACGTTCTTCATCAACGGCAAGAAGTTCGACGGCGCGCCCACGATTGAGGCTTTCGCCGAGGCGATGAAGCCGTATCTCGGCACACAATAGGCAAGTCAGCGCCGCGAAAGCGGCGCTTTCTTTGGAAATAGACGATTGCAGGCCTAACACTCAATAAGAGTGCTGCCGCAAACCCGAAATCGCCACTCCCAGCATGACGCTTTCAAATTTTAGGTTGGCCTGTTCGGCAAGCGTTTTTAGCTCGCTCATCATCGAGAGGAAGTACTCGACTTTTTCTGCTTCCGTCGCGGCCGACAGTCGTTCGACACGCTCTTCCGCTGAGGGGACAAAGGTAGCGCAGGGGGATACTTCGGTCATAATGGTGGCCTTACTGAGTACACGTAACGCGGGTATTCTATTAAAATTTTAAACACCTTTGTCAACCCGTAATGAATGTGAGTTGCGTTTTTCTAGCGAAGATGGCGGATGAGGGGCATTGCGCCTTGGGGAATAGCAAGAACGGGTGGGACCGATGACACTTTCCAACGTTGCGCGTCTTGTTGGCGCGGCATCATTCGCGGCTCTGTTGGCCGGCTGCACCAGCGGCGTCTCGTTGCCCGCCATGCCTTCCATGCCGTCGCTTCCGTCGCTGTCGCTTGGCGCCGACGAAGCCGCGCAGGCTGACGCAGACAAGCCGAAGTCGGAGAGGGTGATCTCGGCGGCGGATCTCGCGGAGCCCGGCCCGCTCGGCGATCAGGTGATCGGCAAGGCGAACGCGCCGGTGACCATCGTCGAATATCTGTCGCTTACCTGCGCGAACAGCGCGAAGTTTCAGGCGGAGACGCTGCCGAAGCTGAAGAAGGCCTATATCGACAAAGGCAAGGTGAAGCTCGTCCTGCGCGAATATCCGATCGGGAAGGCTGCCGCCGCCACCGCCGTGCTGAGCCGCTGCCTCCCGCAGAAGGACTATTTCAAGGTCGTGGAGAAGCTTCTTTCGACGCAACAGACATGGGTTGCGCAGGAGGTTAAGCCCGACGACATTTACAATGCTGTGAAGTTCACAGGAATAAAGCGGGACAAGTTTGACGAGTGCCTCACGAATCAAAGCATTAATGATGCGTTGGTCCTGGTAAAACAGCGGGGCCGGGGCTTTGGCGTATCGGGCACGCCGACATTCTTCGTGAACGGCAAGAAATTGGCGGGTGCCGTGTCGTTCGAGGAAATGCAGCCGGTTATCGAGGCTGCGCTGGCGAATCCCGCCGCGTCCGCACCGGCGGCGCAGCAGCCACAGTCCCAGCAGCACGTTTCCGCCAATCCGGCCTGACGCGATCCGCTCGCGTCTACGGCCGGGCGGGCGTGACGGGGCGGTGAAACGGAAGGGCGAGACTTGTGCAGATCACACGGCTAAGGCTGCTTGGCTTTAAATCCTTCGTGGAGCCGACCGAGCTTCTGATCGGTCCCGGCCTGACGGGCGTCGTCGGGCCGAACGGTTGCGGCAAATCGAACCTGCTCGAAGCGCTGCGCTGGGTGATGGGCGAAACGTCCTACAAGACCATGCGCGCTTCTGCGATGGACGACGTCATCTTCGCTGGCACCGACAAGCGCCCGGCCCGCAATATGGCCGAGGTGATGGTTGCCGTCGACAACACGAAACGCACCGCCCCCGCCGCCTTCAACGATGCGGACGTGCTCGAAATCTCGCGCCGCATCCAGCGCGAAGCGGGTTCCGTCTACAAGGTCAACGGCAAGGAAGTTCGCGCGAAGGACGTGCAGATCCTCTTCGCCGACGCGGCGACGGGCGCGCGCAGCCAGGCGATGGTTCAGCAAGGCACCATCGGCCAGCTCATCAACGCGAAGCCGCAGGACCGCCGCCGCATCCTCGAAGACGCCGCAGGCATCGCGGGCCTTTATACGCGCCGCCATGAAGCGGAACTGCGTCTGAAGGCCGCGGAGGCAAATCTTGAACGCCTGAAGGACGTGCTCGGCCAACTCGGCAACCAGCTTTCGAGCCTCCGGCGGCAGGCGCGGCAGGCACAGAAATATCGCGAACTGACGACCGAGCTTCGCAAGCTCGAAGCGATGCAGCATCACCTACATTATTCGGCGGCGAACGCGGCCGTGCAGAGCGAGGAGGCCCAGCTTCTCGAAGCCCTGCGCGCGGTCGGCCAATTTACCCAGGCCGAAGCGGCGGCGTTGCGCTTGCAGGCCGAGGCGGCGGACGCGCTCCAGCCTTTGCGCGACGAGGAGGCCACGCGCGCCGCCGTGCTGCATCGCATCGAGGTGGAACGCAACACGCTCGACCGCGAGGAGGCCCGCGCGAAGGAGCGTGAGGCAGAGCTTCGCGCACGCCTCGTGCAGGTGCAGGCGGACGCTGAGCGCGAGGATGCCGCCATAGCGGAGGCACGCGAGCTTCTCGAAAAGTTCGACCGCGACGAGGAGGCCCTTCGCGCGCTTGGCGACGGGTCCGAGGCGCGCGCCGAGACCGAAGCGCGGGCCGAAAACGCGATGGAAGGGCTGAGCGAGGCGGAGGACGCGCTTAATGCGCTGACCTCGAAAGTGGCCGAGCTTCGCGCCGAGCGCCGCCAGCTTGAAGCGCAAATCGCCGAACATGGCGGCCGCGCCGGTCGCTTCGCGCAGCAGGAGGCTGAGCTTTCGCGGCAGTTGGCAGACCTCCGCGCGCGGGCCGAAGCCGCTTCGCCGGTGGAAGATTTGCGCGAAGACGTCGCCATGCTGGAAGCGCAGATCGAGACCATCGAAGGCGATATCATCGCGGCGGAGGAAGCCGTCGCGGCGGCGCGGCTGCGCGAGAAGGACACGCGCGACGCGGCGGGCGCGGCGAGGCTCCGCGCGAAGAGCCTCGAAACCGAGGTGGCGACGCTCATCAAGCTGTTGAAGCCGTCCGACGCGGGCCGCTTCAAGCCCATCGTGGACCAGATTTCCGTTTCGGCGGGCTATGAGGTGGCGCTTGGCGCGGCGCTCGGCGACGACCTCGACGTGACTGCCGATCAGACATCGCCGACGCGGTGGACACTTGTCAGCGATGCGGGCGGCGATCCGGCGCTGCCCTACGGCGCGGAACGGCTGTCGAATTTCGTGCGCGGACCGCTGGAGCTTTCTCGCCGCCTCGCGCAGATCGGCGTTGTGGCGAGCCGCGACGAGGGCGAGCGGCTGAAGGCGAGCTTGGCCGTCGGCCAGCGCCTCGTGACACGCGAGGGCGACCTCTGGCGCTGGGACGGGTTTGTGTCCGCCGCGAATGCGCCGTCCGCCGCCGCGCGCCGTCTCGCCGAACGCAATCGCCTTGCGGGGCTTGAAGAGCAACTCGACGAAGTGCGCGAAGCCGCCGACCGCGCCGAAGCGGAGCGGCTTGCCGCACAGAACGCCGCGACCGAGGCGCAGGCGTCGGAGAAGCGACTTCGCGAGGCAGTCCG
Source organism: Rhodomicrobium udaipurense JA643 (assembly GCF_000636015.1). Taxonomy (GTDB): domain Bacteria; phylum Pseudomonadota; class Alphaproteobacteria; order Rhizobiales; family Rhodomicrobiaceae; genus Rhodomicrobium; species Rhodomicrobium udaipurense. The sequence continues at coordinate 60,318 of NZ_JFZJ01000003.1, read as the reverse complement.
CGCGTCGCAAGCGCAGTTGGCGCAGAAACGCGCAACCTTCTCGCAGGCCGAGCGGGCTGCGATGGAAGAGGCGAACAAGCTTCGCAATATTGAGGAAGCCCGCGAACGCGCCGCCTATGCGCGCGAAGAGGCCGAAGCCGCCCGCGAGGACGCGCAGGCCGCGCTCGAAGAGGCGCGCCCCGTCGATCAGGCCGAAGCCGAGTTGGCGCGGCTCAAGGAGCGCGCCGCCGCTGCGCGCGACGTTTACACACAAGCAAAGGCCGCGCTCGACGGCATCGACCGCGACATCCGCGCCCGCGCCTTCCGCCTCAAGCAGATCGGCGAGGAGCGGCTTCGCTGGCTCCAGCGCACCAAGAGCGCGAACGCGCAAATCAACAGTCTCGCCGAGCGGCTCGACGGCATCCGGGCGGAACTTGCCGAGGCCGAGGAGCTTCCGGCGAAGATTGCGGATCGTCGCAACAAGATCCTCACAGAAATCGGGCAGGCCGAAACCGCGCGGAAGGCTGCCGCCGATCAGCTCGCCGCTGCAACGAACGGCCTTCGCGAAGCCGACCGCGCGCTTCGCGATGCGCAATCCGGCCTTTCCAGTGCACGCGAAACCCGCGCCCGCATCGAGGCGCGCCTTGAGGCCGCCCGTGAGCGCCGCGCCGAATATGCGAACGCGATCCGTGACACCTTCGAGTGTCAGCCGCCGGAGATTTTGAGCGCGGTTGGCCTTGATGACGACGCGCCGCTTCCCCCGCCGCAGGAGATCGAACAGCAGATCGTGAAGCTCAAGGCGGAGCGCGAGCGTCTCGGCGGCGTGAACCTGCGCGCGGAAGAAGAGGCAGCGGCGCTCGGCGGCGAGTTCGACGGCATGGAGAAGGAGCGCGCCGATCTTCAGGAAGCCATCGGCAAGCTGCGCACCGGCATCGCGAGCCTCAACAAGGAGGGCCGCAAGCGCCTGCTCGAAGCATTCGACACGGTTCAGGCGCATTTCGTGCGGCTGTTTCAGATCCTGTTCGGCGGCGGCGAAGCCGAGCTTCAGCTTATCGAGAGCGACGATCCGCTCGAAAGCGGCCTCGAAATTTTCTGCCGCCCGCCCGGCAAGAAGCCGCAGGTGCTCACGCTGCTCTCAGGCGGCGAGAAGGCGCTGACCGCGCTCGCGCTCATCTTTGCGGTGTTCCTCACGAACCCGTCGCCGATCTGCGTGCTCGACGAGGTGGATGCGCCGCTCGACGACGCCAACGTCGACCGTTTCTGCACCATGATGGAGGAGATGGCGCGCTCCACCGAGACACGCTTCCTCGTCATCACCCACCACCCGATGACCATGGCGCGCATGAACCGACTGTTCGGCGTCACGATGCAGGAAAAGGGCATAAGCCAACTCGTCAGCGTCGATTTGCAGGCGGCGGAGCGGTTCCGCGAGGCGAGTTAATACTGGAGAAAAGTTTCAGTGAACGATGATATCAGAATTCCGGATCGCTTTGAGTCCTTGCAAAATCAATTTAGTGAAGTCAGGCAGCTGATAACTCCTGTAGATAACGATGTCAGAGCTTTTATTCGGTTTCGGGAAAGAGCTTTTGGAAAAAATGGTGGTTTATTATGTTTTTTGCTTGGCCGCTCTGGGGTTGGGAAGACAACGTCTATTCACTCTGTTTCAATTAATCAGCCTGATTTATTTGGTCAAGTTTGCAGTATTCCGAGTGATACGGAGATGCGTAACGTATTTCGATGGATTGATCTCAACGCTCCCGCAAAGGACGCCGAAAAAGCTACGATTCTGCTTTTTGATGGGCGAGAGGTATCAGACGACGAGGTCGGGATTCGTCAGTTTATTTCTTATCTAAATCAATTTTTGCGAAAGAGGCCTGATATTCTGTTTTGTTGGCCACTTACGGACTCGGAGTGGCATTCCAAGCTTCGAGCTATCGCAGAGAATGTGGGAGGAGCAAATCTTTGCCCAAAAGAATGTGATTACAAGGTTTTGGGCCCTGACCGCTCTCAGTGGCCTTCCGCGTTAGAGCATCTGCTGCTGCAGTTTGGAAAAACGTTTGAAGATGTTGGATTTGCTAATGATTTGGTATTGGAAATTGCCTCTCGCCAGGAGACCATAGGGGACTTCCTGGGTGAGATGAACTTCATTATATCTGAAAGAGTTTCCCGAACACGAGAAATAAAGAGACTGCCGAATTTATTGTTTGTTGTTACATCAAGCGGGGACGTGACCGGCGAGTCGAATAGAATTCGGCGAGCCGGAAAGCAAATACTAGCTGCAGAGCCATTGCTAGGGCACTCACCTCGATCAGAAGCAGGAAAATGGTGGACTGAAAGAAACAAGACTCCAGACCATCATCTCGGTTACATAATATCACTTTTTAACGCAAGTTTGGTCACTTGCTCTGCTAGCGCTGTAGTTTATTCTTGTGTTCATAGCGACGAAGAGCAGCTTAATAGTGCCGCGAAACAAGCCGGGTTACAGCCAAATCCGGGCAATGCTAACCGCACGATACAGGCATCTGAGTTTTTCAAATTTTTGAGCGGTAGTGAAGTGCTAGAGTTTACCACCGGTCGCCGTGGTACCATGAGCGAGGGGACGATTCAATCGTACGGGAAAATACAAGAACTTTCTGCAAAGAAACATAAGCTAATCAATCAGGCGATATGCTCACTTGCCAAGAGTAATTTAGTGGGTCTGCAATTTGGCCTAAATAGCAGCTTCGAGATACCCTCGGGAAATGATTTGTTTACGGATGCGGTTTTGAATTCTAACGGGAAGATCTATCATGTCGAGTTTCATCACCTCAGCGAAAAACAGTGCAAGGCCGCGAGCATAGCATCCTACGTCATGTCTAAACTGAAGACATATGCACTACATCATCAGATTATACCTCGCTAATCGCCTAGTTGGCAGAATCGGCATGATCTCTCTATTCAACTCTGCGCCGTTCCGATCCCGAACCCCGCTCTCGCGGGTTGGGGATCGGGGCTGAGCCGTTACGCAGACCGTAGTAAGCTTTTCTTTACACTTCGCGCGCGAGGTTCACATTCCGTGTGTGAATCTTGAGGCAAGCCGAATCATTCCATAGTGGGCACATGATGAGGTGACGGAATGGGAACTCGGTCGATGGCGTTGGCGCAGAAAACTCCCCACTGGGGCAGCATAGCTGTCGGCGCAGGCGCTGCAGCCGCCGTGACGCTCTCGCTTGCAGGCCACGGCGAGGCCGCGCTCGCGCTTTTCGCGTTTGTAGGCGCCGCCGCCGGAGTGCTTTTTGCGACGGGCCAGATTCAATTCAAGCAGTCCGAGGAAATGACCGACGATCCGGCACACGATATCGTCCGGGCGCTTCCCGGCGCTATCGCTGTTACCAACAGGAAGGGCATCATCCAAGGCGGCAGCGACAGCTTCATCGCGATAGTGGGCGGCTTGGGCGTTGATCAAAACCTCTCGCGGCTTGGTGATCGCGACCGAGAAACCGCGGCAGCCGTTTTCCGCCTTCTCTCGGCCGGACGCGAAGGCAGAAAGCATACGGAAACAATTGTTTTGCCGAATCTGGGCGGCGGCGAAACGGCGGTTCTCGGAATAGCTCCCCTGGGCGAGCAGGGAAACCGGACGCAGCTTCTTCTCTGGCATATCGAGCAATTCAGAAAGGATGTATCGGGCGAGCGTCGCACCCCTGATCTGCTCGAGATGCTCCCCGTAGCCGCCCTGACGGTGAATAAAGATCTCAGCGTACAAAGCGCAAACAAGGCCTTCGAGATGCTGGCGGGAGGTTCGCCCATCGGCAGGGAGGCTTGGTCTCTCTTTAGAACGCGACGCGGCAATCCGCTGACGCGGGCAAGACTTCGCGACGTCATCGCGAAGGCCGGTGGCAATATCCAGGTCCAGGTGGTGAGCGCCAACGGTTTCACCCGGCAGGCCTGTCTGCATTTGGCCGATACGCTCAATGGTGGCGGGGTGTGGCTCGTGACGCCTGCGGATGCAGTAGCAGGGCGACTGGACGAGGCATTCGAGACTATCGTCGCCTCGGCCCCCGACGCGATGGCTATCCTGAACACGAAAGGCGTGATCCTCGGCGCCAATGGGGTTTTCCGCCAGATTTTCGGGGCCGAAGGCGTGGACGGCTCGCAGGTGGCCGACATTCATGGCAAAGCGCTGGCCTCGCTGCTTGCTGAATCCTCCGCCCAGACGGTGAAAGAAAAGATCGCCGCTTTGCTCTCCACCCCGGATGCAAACCCTGCTCCGGTCGAGCTTCATGCCGTTCCAAAGGACGCAATCAACCGCCGCATCCGGATTATGATCTTTCCGGCGGCGGATGGAAATCATCTGGTCGTAACTGCCGCAGAGCCCGTGGCGAGCGCACTCACCGACGAGAAAGCGGCGCAAGGACAGAAGCTTCAGGCCGTGGGCGAACTCGCCGGCGGCATCGCGCACGATTTCAACAACCTGCTCACAGCTATCATCGGCTTTTCCGACCTGCTTCTGCGCCGCTTCCGCGCGTCCGATCCCGCGTTCAAGGATTTGATGAATATCAAGAATAATGCGACCCGCGCAGCTGAACTTGTCAAACAGATCCTGGCCTATTCGCGTCGCCAGACTTTGCGCCCGGCCATACTTCGGCTGACGGACGTTATCGAGGAATTCCAGGCGACGATGGGTCGAACGCTTGGGGAGAAGGTAAAGGCCAAGGTACAGCACGGCCGCGATCTTTGGTTCGTGAAGGCCGATGAAGGCCAGATTTTCCAGGTCATCATGAACCTCGCGGTCAACGCGCGGGATGCGATGCCGGAAGGGGGCGACATCACAATCTCCACAGCTAATGTGAGCGAGCGCGAGTCCCTTCTTCTCAAGGAGCGTGGCGTCGAGCGAGGCGAGTATGTCACGGTGGAGGTGCGAGACTCAGGCACCGGCATCAAGCCCGAGCATCTGGAGAAGATTTTCGATCCCTTTTTCTCGACGAAAGAGGTCGGCAAGGGAACGGGACTTGGGCTGTCCACCGTATACGGCATCGTAAAGCAGACGGGCGGCACTATTCTCGTCGACAGCGAGATGGGAAAAGGGTCGTCCTTTCGAATTTTCCTGCCACGGTATGTCGAAACCGAGCTCGACCTGAAAGCCCTCGAAACTCGCGGTGAGGTGCCGGAGCAGACCGTTGATCTCACCGGCAAGGCAACCGTCCTGCTGGTTGAGGACGAAGACGCCGTTCGCTCTTTCGCATCGCGCGCGCTGGCCACGCGCGGCTACACCGTGCTCGAAGCCGCGAGCGGCGTCGAGGCGCTCGAAATCATGGATCGGCACGAAGGCCAGGTTGACCTCGTGGTGAGTGACGTCGTGATGCCCGAGATGGATGGCCCTACCCTTTTGCGTCACCTGCGGCAGAGAAACCCAGACATTCGCATTATATTTATGTCCGGATATGCGGAGGAAGCTTTCCGCAAGAACCTCAGCGCCGACGAAAATTTTGTCTTTCTTCCGAAGCCCTTCACGCTCAAGAAGCTCGCCGAAACCGTCAAGGCCGCCGCTGCCTAGTCGACGCGCTAGCACTCCTCGCCAGATTCCGGAAGGTGCGCCAGAACGCATTGCGCTGCTCTCGCTCATGAACGAACTCATCAGATTACCTGACTTCCATCTCAGGTTGCGTCCAACTTTATCGCGGAACAAATGATGAACTCAAGCTCGCCTCTTGCCTTTTCCACAGTTATCCGGCTTCGGGGTGACGCAATTGCAACGGGCCGGACAATTTACCCAGGGTTGCACAAAAACACTTGCGCCGGAACGTTACACTTGACATACCAATCCACAGGATATAGATTGGAAGCCATAGAGGGAATATCGCTATGGCCAAATCGGTTCTCAACGCCCCGCACTTTCAAAACGAAGACGAGGCCTTCGCTTACGTCGAATCGCGCCTATGGCCGAACGGCCCGGTTTGCCACCATTGCGGCAACGCCGATCAGAAGCGCATCAAGAAGCTTGAAGGCGAAACCACCCGCAAGGGCCTCTACAAGTGCAACGAATGCCGCAAGCCGTTCACCGTGCGGATGGGTACCATTTTCGAATCATCGCACTTGCCGCTGCATCTCTGGCTTCAGGTGATCCACCTGATGTGCGCTTCGAAGAAAGGCATCTCCACCCGCCAGATCCAGCGCATGCTTCAATGCAGCATGAAGACCGCTTGGCACCTTACCCACCGCATCCGCGAAGCGATGCGCGACGGCTCACTTGCTCCGATGGGCGGCGCTGGCAAGACCGTTGAAATTGACGAAACCTTTGCTTGCCGTATCGAAGACGCTCCCAAAGGCCGCAAGCCCGTTGGGAGCGCGTTCCGCAGTATCGCCCTTACCCTTGTCGAGCGTGGCGGCCCGGCGCGTAGCTTCCACGTTGCGAACACTTCCCTTGCCGTGATCATCCCGATCATTCGCGCCAACGTCAGCCGCGAAACCGCGATCATGACCGACAAGGCGAGCTGGTATAAGAACCTGAGCCGCTACTTCCCGGATCACAGCGCCGTCGATCATCGCCGCGAAGAATATGTCCGCTACGAAGGCGACAAGGTCATCACCACCAACACCGTCGAAGGCTTTTACGGCGTGTTCAAGCGCGGCATGCGCGGCGTCTACCAGCATTGCAGCGAGCGTCACCTGCACCGCTACCTTGCCGAGTTCGATTTTCGTTATTCAAACCGAGAGAAACTCGGCGTGAACGATACCGACCGCGCCGACCGCGCGCTCTTGGGTGTCGTCGGCAAGAGGCTTACTTATCAAACGACTTGTCACTGAGAGGCCCTATGGCAAAGCCAGAAAGCGAAAAGGCTCCGCCGAAGAAGAAGGGGGAGCCTAAGCCGAAACTCACCGACGCGGAGCGCCACAAGCGCTTCGTGGATATGGCGCGCGAGGTAGAGGCGGACGAGAGTACAGAAGCTTTTGACAAGGCTTTTGAAAAGGCCGTTACGCCACATCCTCATACCGAAGGCGACTGCTAAGATGTTCGCAAAATGAAGTGACGTGCAAATAAATTTTCTTTGCCTCATCTAGCGTATATTTTTCCTTAACCGCGTGGCTAGCATAATTTCTCCAAGCATTCTTTATATGAAAAAAGTGAGTGCAGGCCTCAGCAAAAAAAGAGTGCTCTTCCTTTCTACCTTCCCAGTATTTGGTTCTATTTCCTTCTCTATCCTTTCCTCTTACTGCGTTTTCGATATCATTTAAAATTGAATTCCAATTTTCCTTAGGATTGACGCCGATTGATTTAGCCATTGTTTCCAATGGCTGCTCTAACCCACGCATTAAATGCAGGACAGCCGCAGTGGATCGATCAAATGCTATGCATTTTGATGCTTCCTCAAGATCGTAGCATGATCTTGGGAAAGCGTTCTGTATCAATTCTGGCGCAGCATAATCGTAGTATTTTGCCGCGTCGCTATGGATTCCAAAGAGCTTTGCATCCTGCAATTCGTCTCTTAGTCTATCTCTAATATTTCTTAATTCTCTGGATGCATCCAAATACGTGCATTTTTTATCTTCAATTGATTGTTGAAGCCGGAAAGCGGCTTTGGCTGTGTACTTCGCGCCAACGGCCACACAAGACACAATTAAAACGGAAATATTTTCCGACCATGACTCATCATCAACCAGAGCGCTCATTAGTTTTTCATCAGCGCTTAACAAAAAAGCTTCGATGGTCACAAGCGCCTGGATGGCCGAAACAAACTTCGCTCCGTATATTTCCAGCATATCCCAAAGGCCCACAAGCCCGTGAGGTTGAAATGGCTCAGGTGACGGGCTAAGCGCGTTCATAGCGCACCTCCCGCTGAGTCGAAATCTCTATATCCTGTGGATTGGTATGGGAAGTGTAACGTTCCGCACTTGCGCACAAGAACAAACGAGGTACATTCGGTGTCGTTTGCAAGTCCATGGCCGCTATGGAATAAACAAGGATAACGATTCATGAGCGAGACGCCGTTCCGCGTGATCGAAGGGAATTGGGACAGCATGGACAAGCAGAAAGCCCTCGAAGCCGCCTTGAGTCAGATTGAGCGGAATTTCGGTAAGGGATCCGTCATGCGACTGGGCAAGAACGACAAGCTCGTCGAGGTGGAAGCAATTTCCACTGGATCGCTGGGCCTCGATATCGCGCTCGGGATAGGCGGGTTACCACGTGGCCGTGTCGTCGAGATTTTCGGACCGGAATCGTCCGGCAAGACGACGCTCGCGCTTCACGTCATTGCGGAAGCCCAGAAAAAAGGTGGCTCCTGCGGGTTTGTGGACGCCGAGCACGCGCTCGATCCCGGCTATGCGCGAAAGCTGGGCGTCAATCTTGAAGACTTGATCATCTCGCAGCCCGACGCGGGCGAACAGGCCCTCGAAATCACCGATACGCTGGTGCGCTCCGGCGCAATCGACGTGATCGTGGTGGATTCGGTTGCCGCATTGACACCAAAGGCCGAAATTGAAGGCGAAATGGGCGATGTACTGCCGGGCATGCAAGCTCGCCTCATGAGTCAGGCGCTTCGCAAGTTAACTGGATCGATCTCGAAATCGAATTGCCTCGTTATCTTCATCAATCAGATTCGCATGAAGATCGGCGTGATGTTCGGAAATCCAGAAACCACCACGGGCGGCAACGCTCTCAAATTCTACTCCTCCGTGCGCCTCGATATCCGGCGCATCGGACAGATCAAGGAGCGGGACGAGGTTGTCGGCAATCAAACGCGCGTCAAGGTTGTGAAGAACAAGGTGGCCCCTCCATTCAAGCAGGTCGAGTTCGACATCATGTATGGCGAAGGCATTTCGAAGACAGGGGAACTGGTTGACCTCGGTGTGAAGGCGAATATCGTGGAGAAGTCCGGCTCCTGGTATTCCCATGACAGCCAACGGATTGGACAAGGTCGAGAAAATGCAAAGGCCTTTTTGCGCGGCAACCCTCTGGTGGCTGAAGCAATAGAACGTGAAATCCGAGCCAATGCCGGACTGATCGCGACAAAAATCCTCGACGGCACGGATGGCGACGACGATAGCGGCGACGGTGAGAATCCAAGCGAGGCTGAGGCACCGCCCCCGAGCCGGAAGGGAGCCAGCCGTTAGGCTGCGGGCGGTGTGTCAAATCGGTCTGATGTGGCAGGATCGCTGTGGGCGGCTTGCCCTATAACGGGAAATTGCGGTATCGCTGTCGAGTGCCGATATGCTTTACCTCTTGGGCGGGTTGGCACCCGGTAATGCCGCGCTGTCCACTGGAAACGAATTTGGTTATGAGCACCCTCAACGAGATCCGCGGAACCTTCATCGATTTCTTTCGCAAGAATGGGCACGAGCACGTTCCCTCGAGTCCGCTCGTGCCTCGGAACGATCCAACGCTGATGTTCACGAACGCGGGCATGGTGCAGTTCAAGAACGTCTTCACAGGCATGGAGACGTTGCCTTACAAGCGCGCCGTTACCGCGCAGAAATGCGTGCGCGCCGGCGGCAAGCACAATGACCTCGACAATGTAGGCTATACTGCGCGGCACCATACCTTTTTTGAGATGCTCGGCAATTTCTCGTTTGGCGACTATTTCAAGGAGCGCGCCATCGAGTTGGCGTGGACGCTCGTCACCAAGGAATACAGCCTCGACAAGAAGCGGCTTCTCGTAACGGTCTTCTCCGAGGACGATGACGCGCATGCCCTTTGGAAGAAGATCGCCGGGCTGCCCGACGACCGCATCATCCGTATTCCAACTTCGGATAATTTCTGGTCGATGGGGGAAACAGGTCCCTGTGGTCCTTGCTCTGAAATTTTCTTCGACCATGGTCCGAAGGTTCCAGGCGGCCCTCCCGGAAGCGAGGACGCAGATGGCGACCGTTTCATCGAAATCTGGAACCTCGTTTTCATGCAATACGAGCAGGTTTCGAAGACAGAGCGGCTCGATCTGCCGCGGCCCTCGATCGATACCGGGATGGGACTTGAGCGGGTTGCCGCGGTGCTGCAAGGCGTTCACAATAATTACGATACCGACCTCTTTCAGGCGCTAATCCGCGCTTCGGTCGATGCCACCGGAGTTCCGGCCGAAGGCGCCGCGCTTCCGAGCCATCGCGTCATCGCCGACCATCTTCGCGCTTCGGCCTTTCTTGTCGCGGACGGCGTTCTCCCCTCGAATGAGGGGCGCGGCTACGTTCTCCGTCGCATCATGCGACGCGCAATGCGCCATTCCCATCTGCTGGGCGCTGAAGAACCGTTGCTCTACCGTCTGCTTCCCGTTCTGGTTCGGGAGATGGGGCAGGCTTATCCGGAACTTGTGCGCGGGCAGGCGCTGATCGGCGAAACGCTCAAGATCGAGGAAGTGCGCTTCCGCAGAACGCTTGCTCGCGGCCTGAGCCTTCTCGATGAAGCCTCGTTTTCGCTGGGCGCGGGCGACACCTTTTCCGGCGAGATCGCGTTCAAGTTGTACGACACTTACGGGTTTCCGCTTGATCTGACGCAGGACGCGCTGAAAGCCCGCAGCATCAGTGTCGATATCAAGCAGTTCAACGCCGCGATGGCGCAACAAAAGGCCGAAGCGCGCAAGGCGTGGGCGGGTTCCGGAGAGGCGGCGACGGACAAGGTCTGGTTCGATGTGCTGGATCAGGCCGGAGCGACGGAGTTTCTGGGTTATGAAACCGAAGCCGCAGAAGGCCAGATTGTCGCGATCGTGAAGGATGGAAAGCCGGTCAAACAATTGAAAACTGGCGAAGAAGGCATCCTTATTCTCAATCAGACCCCCTTTTATGGCGAATCTGGCGGCCAGGTCGGCGACAGGGGTGTTATTATCGCGCCGAAAAGCGCCCACTTCGACGTTTCCGAGACACAGAAGAAGCTCGGGAAGCTCTTCGCCCATGTCGGCACGGTCAAAAAGGGGCCGCTCAAGGTCGGCGATGCCGTCGAAATGCAGGTCGATCATGCGCGCCGTACCGCGATCCGCGCGAACCACTCTGCGACCCACCTGCTTCACGAGGCGCTGCGCGAGACTCTCGGGACGCATGTCACACAAAAAGGCTCACTCGTCGATCCGGACAAGCTGCGCTTTGACTTCTCGCACCCGAAGCCGCTTTCGAAGGAGGAACTCGCAGCCGTTGAAGAATTGGCCAATGCCGTCGTGCTGCGCGATAGCCCTGTGGTAACCCGGCTTATGGCGGTGGATGATGCCGTCGCCGCGGGCGCCATGGCGCTCTTCGGCGAGAAGTACGGAGAGGAAGTGCGCGTCGTGTCGATGGGCGAGGCCAACCACGACGAACGCGGAAGCCGCGCCTTCTCGGTAGAGTTGTGCGGCGGCACGCATGTGCGGGCGACGGGCGAAATCGGCCTCGTCAAGGTCGTGCAGGAGAGCGCGGTCGCGGCCGGTGTTCGACGCATCGAGGCGCTGACCGCAAATGCTGCACGCCTGCATCTTTCGCATCAGGAAGCGGCGCTCCGGCAAGCCGCCGAACTCCTCCGCGTAGCACCATCGGAAGTCCCGGCGCGTCTGCAGAATCTGATCGAGGAGCGCAAGAAGCTCGAACGCGAATTGGCCGATGCAAAGAAGAAGATCGCGCTCGGCACAGGCAGCGATCGGGCCGGAGCTGAAAATCCGGTGCGCAAGATTGGCGACGTGACCATGTTCGCGCGCACGGTTCAGGGCATCCAGCCGAAGGATCTGCGCAGCCTGGTGGATGACGGCAAACGCCAGATCGGGTCTGGGATCGTCGCCATCGTCGGTGTCACGGACGACGGCAAGGCGGGCATTGTGGTCGGCGTAACAGACGATCTTACGAAACACTATAGCGCAGTCGATCTCGTCAAAGCCGGCGCGGCGGCGGTCGGCGGACAAGGCGGCGGCGGTAGGCCGGATCTGGCGCAAGCCGGTGGTCCGAGCGGAGCTAACGCCGAAGCTGCCCTGAACGCCATCGCTGAATGCGTCGCGAGCGCGACTGCCGCCGCATAACCGACTTAGCGGAAAGATGGAGGGTGCAGGGCGGTTTTTTGGCGTGACCGGCTTCGGTGGTCGCTCAGCGATCCGGGACCAGAGACCGTTTACCGATCAGATTACGATGCGCATTTGATTGGAAGGTCGGTGGGAAAAATAAGCGTCGGCGACCTAAGGCCACCGCAACGGCGGCGCGACGTTGGCGGGGCCTCTACGACAACTTCCCGCAAAGCGATGCCGTTGAGCGGCCAGGCTCCGCAATGGCATGGCGGTTTTTGCGATAGAATCATGCGCCAACATGGCTTAGAGCGCTTATGATTGGTCAAATGCGCTGACGCTCATTCCGCGCGACCATACAGCACCTGCTGTGAGACCTCGAACCTTCGCCGCCGCCCTTTCAGCTTTTTGTCTTTTCCATTATGTAAGGCGCTATGACCGAGCCGAAATCGCCCGAGCCGATGAACACCGAGCCTTCGACTACCGTTGCCGCCACAGCCGCGCCAACGGCGGAGGCCGCCAAAGGAGCGCCCAAAACTGTGACGCCACTTTCGCGCATCCGCAATTTTTCGATCGTGGCGCATATCGATCACGGCAAATCCACGCTCGCTGACCGCCTCATTCAGTATTGCGGCGGCATGACGGACCGCGAAATGGCGGGTCAGGCGCAGGTTCTCGATAACATGGATATCGAGAAGGAGCGCGGCATCACCATCAAGGCGCAGACCGTTCGGCTCGACTATAAGGCCAAGGACGGCGAGCTTTATCAGCTCAATCTGATGGACACGCCGGGGCACGTCGACTTCGCCTATGAGGTGAGCCGCAGCCTCGCCGCGTGCGAAGGCTCGCTCCTCGTCGTCGACGCAAGCCAGGGCGTGGAAGCGCAGACGCTGGCGAATGTCTATCAAGCGCTTGACAACAATCACGAAATCATCCCCGTCCTGAACAAGATCGACCTGCCCGCCGCAGAGCCGGACCGCGTGAAGCAGCAGATCGAAGACGTGATCGGCCTCGACGCATCCAACGCGGTGGAGATTTCGGCCAAGACCGGCCTCAACATTGAAGCGGTGCTTGAAGCCATCGTGCACCGCCTGCCCCCTCCGCGCGAGGGCGACGTCAAGGCACCGCTCAAGGCAATGCTGATCGACAGCTGGTACGACCCCTATCTCGGGGTGGTGGTGCTCGTCCGCATGATCGACGGCGTGCTGAAGAAGGGCATGCGCATCAAGTTGATGGAGACCGGCGGCGTCTACCCGGTGGATCGCGTCGGCATTTTCCGTCCGAAGCAGGAGATGCTTGATGCGCTCCGCCCCGGCGAAGTCGGCTTTTTTACCGGCGCGATCAAGGAAGTGGCGGATACGCGCGTCGGCGATACGATCACGGAAGAAAAGCGGCCCACGGCGAAGGCCCTTCCGGGCTTCAAGCCGGTGCAGCCGGTCGTGTTCTGCGGCCTGTTTCCGGTGGACGCCTCGCAGTTCGAGGATTTGCGCGACGCGATGGGGAAGCTGCGCCTTAACGACGCAAGTTTCCAGTATGAGATGGAGACGAGCGCGGCGCTCGGCTTCGGCTTCCGCTGCGGCTTCCTCGGCCTGCTCCACCTCGAAATCGTCCGCGAGCGCCTCGAACGCGAATTCAATATCGATCTCATCACCACCGCCCCCTCGGTGATCTATCGCCTCTATATGACCGACGGGCAGATGGAAGAGATGCACAATCCGGCCGACATGCCGGACATCGTGAAGATCGACCACATCGAAGAGCCGTGGATCAAGGCCACGATCCTCGTTCCCGACGACTATCTCGGCGCGGTGCTCAAGCTGTGCGAGGATCGGCGCGGACGGCAGATCGATCTGTCCTATGCCGGCAATCGCGCCATGGTGGTCTACGAACTGCCGCTGAACGAGGTGGTGTTCGACTTCTACGACCGGCTGAAGTCCGTTTCGCGCGGCTATGCCAGCTTCGATTACCAGCTCATCGAGTACCGCGAGGGCGACCTCGTGAAAATGACCATCCTTGTCAACGCCGAGCCGGTCGACGCGCTTTCGATCATCGTGAATCGCGGGCGCGCCGAGACGCGCGGGCGCATGATGTGCGAGAAGCTGAAGGAGTTAATCCCCCGCCACTTGTTCCAGATCCCGATCCAGGCAGCCATCGGCGGGAAGATCATCGCGCGCGAAACGCTGTCCGCGCTCCGGAAAGACGTGACCGCGAAATGCTATGGCGGCGACGTCAGCCGCAAGCGCAAGCTGCTCGACAAGCAGAAAGAGGGCAAGAAGAAGATGCGGCAATTCGGTCGCGTCGAAATCCCGCAAGAGGCCTTCATCGCCGCGCTCAAGATGGACGCGAACTAGCGGCGGCGCGTGCACAAGCGGCGGGTATACGTATAATTTCCGTGCGCGAATAAAGAATTACAGCATTTCCGGCGCGCAGAATGAAAACGGGTCTAAAGGCCCAACCGGTGGACCGGGGACTTGTCCTGCCGAGAAGACGAACAAAAACAATAGACTCCAAGCTCCTTTCTCTTCTATTCGAAGCGATAGGTACTTAGGGCGGATGCTGGTTGCAGTGGGGCACCGCAGCTGGCATCGATAAAACAAGAGTCTGGGCATGACGGTCGAGTTGACTTTGGGTAGCGTCGCGCTTGCGGCGTGGGTTTTTCTGTTGGCCGCTCGCGGGGGATTCTGGCGAGCGAAAGTTCAGGAAGAGAAAGAGCGCGCATTCGCGCCCGCGACGTGGCCTTCGGTGACGGCCGTCATTCCGGCGCGAAACGAGGCCGACGTCATCGACCGATGCATTTCGTCGCTGCTGGCGCAGGATTATCCAGCACGGCTGGACGTGGTTCTCGTTGACGATCAGAGCGACGATGGCACATCGAAAGTCGCGCGCAAGGCCGCCGAAGCGCTCGGCGCAAGCGACCGCCTCACCATCATCTCGGGCCAGCCCCTTCCGCGCGGCTGGACGGGGAAGCTCTGGGCCGTCAACCAGGGCGTCGCGGAAGCTTCATCGCGGCCGCTGCCCTCGAGCTATCTGCTCCTAACCGACGCCGACATCGCCTACGATCAGGGCGTCGTTCGTCGCCTCGTGGCCCGTTCGGAAGGGCGCGGCCTCGTCCTCAACTCGCTGATGGTCAAGCTCCGTTGCGAGAGCTTCGCCGAGCGTATGCTGATCCCGGCCTTCGTCTTCTTCTTCCAGATGCTCTACCCGTTTGCGTGGGTGAACCGCCGCGATCACCCCATGGCGGCGGCCGCTGGCGGCTGCATGCTCGCGCGGCGCGACGTGCTCGAAGCGGCGGGCGGCATCCGCGCCATCCGCTCGGCGCTGATCGACGACTGCGCGCTTGGCCGCGCCATGAAACGCAAGGGGCCGATCTGGCTCGGGCTCACGAACAGCGTCCACAGCCTGCGGCCCTATGCTCATTTTGAAGACATCCGCAAGATGGTGGCGCGCTCGGCCTACGATCAGCTCAACTATTCGCCGCTGTTGCTCGCGGGCACCGTCATCGGAATGACGTTAACCTATCTTATTCCGCTCTGGCTCGCGGTTTTCGGCACTGGTCTTGCGCAAGCCGTGGGCGCGATAAGCTTTGTCTTGATGGTGGCGGCTTTCTGGCCGATTGTCCGCTTCTACAGGCTTTCGCCGTTGTGGTCGGCAGCGCTGCCCGCCATCGCGGTTCTCTACATGACGTTCACGGTCGACTCCGCGCTCCAGCAATGGCGCGGCAAGGGCGGCCTTTGGAAGGGGCGCGTTCAGGCGCAGCGCGCGGAGGCATCATGACGGCGGGTCCGGTCTGGGAAGCAGGCGAGAAGACGCATCGGGACGAGAATTTCCCGGTCGCGTCGTTTCTCGTATCGAAGCGGCATCGAGCGCCGATCATGGCGTTCTACCGCTTTGCGCGCGCCGCCGACGACGTCGCCGACGATCCAAACCTTTCCGAAGACGAGAAGGTCTTCACGCTCGACGCGTTCGAGGCGACGCTGCTGGGCCAGACCGACGCAATTGCGCATGCCGTGCCGCTGCGGGCTGCCCTCGCCGAGCGCGGGTTATCGCCGCAGCACGCACAAGACTTGCTGATCGCGTTCCGCCGCGACGCGCGCCAGACTCGCTATACCGACTGGGACGACCTCATCGATTATTGCCGCTACTCCGCCATGCCGGTCGGGCGCTTCGTGCTCGACGTCCACGGTGAAAGCCGCGACACGTGGCCCGCGAATGACGCACTTTGCGCCGCGCTTCAGATCAACAACCACCTTCAGGATTGCGGCGCGGATTACCGCCGCCTTGACCGCGTCTATATCCCGCTCGATCAGCTTGAGGGGCGCGGCATCCCGGTGGAAGCGCTCGCCGCGCGGAAAGCCTCGCCCGCGCTGCTCGACGTGATCCACCATCTTGCCGCGAAGACCGAAGCGCTCCTCGGCTCGGCGCAGCTTTCGCACGGCGTCCGCGATACACGGCTCAGCCTCGAAGTCGCCGGTATCGAGCGGCTCGCCCGCAAGATCGTGCATCTCTTGAAGGAGCGCGACCCCTTGAGCGAGCGCGTACATCTGTCGAAAACCGCGTCCGCGTCGAATCTGATCGCCGCGGCGAGCCTCGAACTCGGGCGGCGGCTGTTCGCGCCGGGCAACGCTCAGCCTGCGTTGCGGGGTGGCAAATGACCGCGACCGAAGTTCTGGACGACCTCCAGCATCCCGAGGATGAGGCGTCGAAGCGCGCGCTCGGCAGCTCGTTCTATGCCGCGATGCGCATCATGCCGCCCGGCCAGCGCGAGGCGATGTTCGAGATCTACTCCTTCTGTCGCGCGGTGGACGACATCGCCGACGACATCGAGGGAGACGCGGAGGGCCGACTTCGCAAGCTCGATCTGTGGCGGCGCGACATCGACGCCGTGTATCGCGGCGAAAGCGTACGCGGGCTTTCCGGCCTCGCCGTCGCCGTGCGCGACTTCGGACTTGAGCGCGAGGATTTCCGCGCCGTGATCGATGGCATGGAAACCGACGTGCACGGCCCCGTGCAGGCACCAACCTTCAACGACCTCGACCTATACTGCGATCGCGTGGCGAGCGCTGTCGGCCGCCTGTCGGTGAAGGTGTTCCGCATGCCGGACCACGCGGGCCGCGAACTGTCCGAGCATCTCGGCCGCGCACTGCAACTCACCAACATTCTGCGCGACCTCGACGACGACGCCGCCATCAACCGGCTTTACCTCCCGCGGGAATTCCTGGCCGACGAGGGCATCGAAAGCACCGACCCCGACACCGTGCTCGCGCACCCAGCGCTCGGCGAGGTGTGCAACCGCATCGTCAAGCTCGCGCGCTGGCACTTCACCGAAGCCGACCGGATCATGAAGGCGCACCCGCGTCGCATGGTGCGTACGCCGCGCGTGATGTCGGAAGCCTACAAGGCCATCCTCTCCGGCCTCATCAAGCGCGGCTTCAAAACGCCGCGCACGCGCGTCAAGTTGTCGAAGCCGCGCATCGTCTACATCGTCCTGCGCCACTGCATCGTCTAGCCATGGATCAGGCCGACTCGACACAAACCCGCGACGAAGGCGGGACCGCGCAAGGTTTGCCCGAAGCGCCTGCTGCCGCGAGCAGTGGCGCGCCGCTCACGCATGTCATCGGCGCGGGGCTGGCTGGCCTGTCCGCCGCCGTTCGCCTCGCCGAGCGGGGCCACCCCGTCGCAGTCTACGAAGCGAGCATCCACGCGGGCGGCCGCTGCCGCTCCTATTACGACGCGACGCTCGATCAGGTGATCGACAACGGCAACCACCTGTTGCTGTCCGGCAATGACTGCGCTTTTCGTTATCTCTCGCTGATCGGTGGCGCGGCGAAGATGCACGCCCCGGCGAAGGCCGAATTTCCGTTCGCGGATCTCATCACCGGCGAGCGCTGGACGCTCAGCATCAATGACGGCCGCCTGCCGCTCTGGCTGTTCGACGCCAAGCGCCGCGTGCCGGGCACAAAGCCGCTCGACTATCTCGGCGCGGCGCGTCTGATGTGGGCTGGCGCAGACAAAACTGTAACTGATGTTATCGCGCCCAAAGGCACGCTCTATGAGCGGCTCTGGCTGCCGCTGATGATCGCTGCGCTGAACACGGACCCCGCCGAGGCATCGGCGAAGCTCGCGGGCACCATCATGCGCGAGACGCTGGCAAAGGGCGGCGAGGCCTGCCGCCCGCTGGTTGCGGAAGGGCTGTCCGCGGCGTTCATCGATCCGGCGCTCGACTATCTGCGCGCGCGGGGCCACAGCGTCACCTTCGGGCGGCGACTGAAGCGCATCGCCTTCGCGGATGGCAGCGTGACCGGCCTCGACTTCGGCGACGGCGAAATTCCGGTGGCGGGCGGCGAGACGGTCATCCTCGCTGTGCCGCAATGGATCGCGCCGACGCTCGTCCCCGGCCTTTCCGCGCCGACCGAGGTCCGCTCCATCCTGAACGCGCATTTCCGCATCGCGCCGCCAGCTGGCTTCCCACCGCTGATGGGCGTTGTGGGCGGCACGATCGAATGGCTCTTTGCATTCGAAAACAGATTGTCTATTACGATCAGCGGCGCGGATCGACTGGTCGACCGTCCACGCGAAACACTCGCCGCCGATCTCTGGCGCGAGGTTGTTACAATTACGGGGCTTCCGCCCGAACTGCCTCCGTGGCAAATCGTCAAGGAAAAGCGTGCTACGTTCGCCGCTACCCCCGCTCAGGATGCCGTGCGCCCGAATGCGACAACGCAGTGGCGCAATCTTTTTCTCGCGGGCGATTGGACGCAGACCGGCCTTCCCGCGACCATTGAGGGGGCGATCCGCTCCGGCGAGCGCGCCGCCCTGTTGACGATGAGGGTTTAGAGTAATGATGGATATGACCGGCCGCAACGGCGTCAATTTCGCCGAAGGCAGCGCCGAGCGCTTCGATTTTGATCGCGCCCATTTCGATCGCAGCCATGGTAGCCTCGCAGATCGCGCCTTCCTCGAAGAACGCATCAATGCCGCATCGTCGGCCCTTCTGTCCTACCAGCGCGAAGACGGCCACTGGTGCTTCGAGTTCGAGGCGGACGCCACCATCCCGGCGGAATACGCGCTCCTTGTGCATTACCTCGGGGAAGAGCCGAACCTTGAGCGCGAGGCGAAGATCGCCACCTATCTGCGCCGCATTCAGGGCGAGCATGGCGGCTGGCCGCTGTTCCACAAGGGCGAGTTCGACATGAGCGCCAGCGTGAAGGCCTACTTCGCGCTGAAGATGATCGGCGACGACATCGACGCGCCGCACATGGTCCGCGCCCGCGAGGCGATCCTGTCGCGCGGCGGCGCGGAGATGGCGAATGTGTTCACACGCATCCTGCTCGCGCTGTTCGGCGTGGTCACGTGGCGCGCAGTGCCTGTGATGCCGGTCGAGATCATGCACCTGCCGCGCTGGTTCCCCTTCCACATGTCGAAGGTGTCCTACTGGGCGCGCACGGTGATGGTGCCGCTGTTCGTGCTCGGCGCGCTGAAGCCGGTCGCGAAGAACCCGCGCGGCGTCTCGATAAACGAGCTGTTCCATACGAACCCGAAGAAGGTTGGGCCGCGCCCTCGCGCCGAAGGCCAGAGCCGCGCGTGGTACACATTCTTCGCGGGCGTAGACGCCTGCCTGCGCGTGGTCGATCCAATGCTGCCGAAGCGGTCGCGCAAGAGCGCTATCGGCAAGGCCGTCGCCTTCGTGAAGGAGCGGCTCAACGGCGAGGACGGCCTCGGCGCGATCTTCCCGGCGATGGCGAACAGCGTGATGATGTACGAGGCGCTCGGCGTGCCGGAAAGCGACCCGGACCGCGCCATCGCCCGCTATTCCATCGAGAAGCTGCTGTTCGAGACGGAAAACGAAGTCTACTGCCAGCCGTGCGTCTCGCCGGTGTGGGACACGGGGCTTGCTGCACATGCCCTGCTGGAGACGGGCGGCGAGGCCGAGCGCGAAGCCGCGCATCGCGGGCTCGAATGGCTGAAGCCGCTTCAGGTGCTCGATGTGAAGGGCGACTGGGCGGATCAGAAGCCCGACGTGCGCCCCGGCGGCTGGGCCTTCCAGTATGCCAACCCGCATTATCCCGACGTCGATGACACCGCCGTGGTGGCGCTGGCTCTCGACCGGGCCGCGCACCTGCCCGGCAGCAACGCCAACTTCGAGCAGTCCGTCGCGCGCGCCAAGGAATGGGTTTCCGGCCTTCAAAGCAAGAACGGCGGCTGGGGCGCCTTCGACGCGGACAACACCTGCTATTACCTGAACAACATCCCGTTCTCGGATCACGGCGCGCTGCTCGACCCACCGACGGTGGACGTCAGCGCGCGCTGCGTGTCAATGCTCGCGCAGCTCGGCGAGAAGCCCGACACCAACGCGGTCATGAAGCGCGGCATCGACTATATCCTGTCCGAGCAGGAGAAAGACGGCTCGTGGTTCGGCCGCTGGGGCAGCAACTACATTTACGGCACGTGGTCGGCGTTGTGCGCGCTGAATGCGGCGGGCCTCGCGCATGATTCCGCAGCGATGCGCCGCGCGGTGGCGTGGCTCGTTTCGATCCAGAATGAAGATGGCGGCTGGGGCGAGGACGGCTCCAGCTACAAGCTCGACTACAAGGGCTATGAGAAGTCGCCCAGCACGGCATCACAGACATCGTGGGCGCTGCTCGGCCTGATGGCGGCGGGCGAGGTTGATAATCCGGCGGTCAAGCGCGGTATCGCGTGGCTCGTCGCGAACCAGAACGAGGCGGGCACCTGGAAGGAAGAACGGCATAATGCGCCCGGCTTCCCGCGCGTGTTCTACCTCATCTATCACGGCTACTCGAAATACTTCCCGCTATGGGCGTTGGCGCGCTATCGCAACCTCACGAGCGGCAACCGCGCACCCGTGATGCACGGGATGTAGGCAGCGGCGCGGCTGGCTTCATCGCTTTGGTTTCGTGGGAGGCGCGGCCACCGAGGGCGCGCAGAGGCGAATGCTTTCACGGTAGCGTGGCCTGTCCAAATACCTGCCACATTCGCGGCTTGGCTGCCCTTTGCTGCGGGTCTAATCGGGATAAACCGCCCTTTCCCAAAACCATTTTCGGCCTGAAAGTGGGCGTGTACCTTGCGTCAGAATCGCTCACCTTGCGGCGTCGCCGTTGCTAGCAATCCGATAAACGCGAACGCACGAATTCGCGCGCGATCTTAACCTCATCTTCAAGGCTTCTTGCCCTCGCGCAAACTGTCGGCTAGCCTCGCTCGCACCGAAGGCGTTCTGCGCTTGCGCGTGAATGATGTGTCCCATCCTGAGAAGATAGTCCGTTCGGCAAGTGGACGCTGGTTACCGCGGGTGAACAACAAAGCCCGGTCTGAGTCTGAGCGGCTTTGCAAAAAGGCCGGTAACGCGGCGACTTCGCCCTGAGGTACTCTCCATGACAATGCTCGCCGAAAAACCCGTCCTCGTGGCCACGGGCATGGACTTCGAGGCGCGTCTCGCCGAGAAGCACGGCGGCGCACGCGCTGTTTACGGGCAAAACCGACCGAAATTACTCGATGGTCTGCACACGCATGCGCGGGCCGGTGTGCGTGGCCTCCTGAGCTTCGGCACGGCTGGCGGCCTGCTGCCCGCGCTGAAGCCTGGCGACATCGTCGTCGCAACGGCCGTGTTGACGGCGGATGGCACGTTCGAGACGGACGCGCGCTGGACGCAATCGCTCCTGAACGCTCTGCCGCACGCCTATGCCATGCCGGTTTACGGCTCTGAAACGCCCATCATCTCGGCGTTCGAGAAGGAAGCGCTCGCATCGAACACAGGCGCGGCGGCGGTGGATATGGAATCGCAGGTGGCGGCTGGAGTGGCCGCTCATTATGCGCTGCCCTTCGCCGTTCTTCGTGTGGTGATCGATCCCGCCGACCGCGCCGTGCCGTTAAGCGCCATCGCCGGCGTCCGCGAAGACGGTACGACAGACGCCGTCGCGGTGCTACGCTCGCTCCTACGCCACCCGCGCGACATTCCCGGCATCATTCGCCTCGCGGGCGACAGCCAGAAGGCCAAGCAAGCGCTCGCCGACTGCCGGAAGACGCTGGGGCCGCTTTTCGGTCTACCGGAGCCGGTGGAAGTACCGCTACACACCGAGTGAGCCAGCGTCGCCGGGCGACGCCAACAACTTCGCCTCGCGGGCAAAGCCGCGAGGCATCCGACGTTATTCCGCCGCTGAAAGACGCTGCGGCTTCTCTTCCTCATCCGCGATTCGCTTCATTTCCTGCTCGACGTGAAGCGAATGCACATAGGTCGCGGGACGCTGATCCGCCATGGAGATTTCCGGGGCGAATGGGCCATCCGTGCGGATACCCGTCCACATGAGCTTGAGCATGCTGAGCGGGTTGGTGATGCTGGCATGCGCTGCCGTTGGCTCGTAGCCGCAATGCGCCATGCAGTTCGCGCACTTCTCGTAGCGGCCGGTGCCGTAGGAGTCCCAGTTGGTGGTCTCCATCAGTTCCTTGTAGGTGCGCGCGTAACCCTCGCCGATCAGATAGCACGGCTTCTGCCAGCCGAAGATGCTGCGCGTCGGCATGCCCCAGGGCGAGCAATGAAATTCCTGGTTGCCCGCGAGGAAGTCGAGGAACAGCGGCGAGTGCGTGAACGTCCAGCGCTTGCCCTTGCCGAGCTCGAAGACCTTGCGGAACAGTTCTTTGGTCTTGCGACGGTTCAGGAAGTGCTCCTGATCGGGCGCGCGCTCATAGGCGTAGCCGGGCGAGATCGAGACGCCGACGCCGAGCTCCTTGCAGAAGTCGAGAAACCGCGCGAGTTCCTTCGGGTCGTAACCGTCGAACACCGTCGAGTTGACGTTGACCTCGAAGCCTTTCGCCTTGGCGAGCCGGATCGCATTGAACGCGCGGTCGAACACGCCTTTCTGGCACACGGATGCATCATGATGCTCGCGCAGGCCGTCGAGGTGCACCGAAAAGAAGAAATAAGGCGACGGCTCGAACAGATGCAGCTTCTTCTCAAGCAGCATAGCGTTGGTGCAGAGCGAAACGAAACGCTTCTGCGCGATGAGGCCCTTCACGATCTGGTCGATCTCGCGATGGATGAGCGGCTCACCGCCGGGGATCGCCACCATGGGCGCGCCGCATTCTTCCGCCGCGTCGAGGCATTCCTGCACCGACAGCCGACGGTTCAGGATCTGATCGGGATAATCGATCTTGCCGCAGCCCGCGCAGGCAAGGTTGCAGCGAAAAAGAGGCTCCAACATCAGCACGAGGGGATAATGTTTCCGTCCCTTGAGCGTCTGCTTCAGAAGATAAGCCCCAATCCGTCTTTCCTTGAAAAACGGCAACACCATTGCACGCTGCTCCCACTAATCGTCGCGCGAATGCGCGTCTCGGCATTTCGTTATAATCGAGAGAGGGACTTAGCCTCGATAAACTCGATCTCAAAGGGCGTGTAGCTGGACGGGGAGACGAAACTCCACATTTTCTTCAACGCCTGGTAAATTTGTCACGTCGACCGGGCCAAGCTTTCGCAGGGCTTCGATCACATCCTGAACCATCCCCTCGGGTGCGGAAGCTCCGGCGGTCAGGCCGACGATTTGCGCACCGCGCACCCAATCGGGTTTCAATTCGCTGCCATCCGCCAGCAGATAGCTTGGCACACCCGCCTCTTCGCCGATCTCGCGCAGACGGTTCGAATTCGAACTGTTCTTCGCGCCCACCACGAGAATGACGTCCGCGATCTTGGACAACTCGCGCACGGCCATCTGGCGGTTCTGCGTAGCGTAGCAGATGTCGTTCGTGCCGGGGCCTATGACGTCCTTGAAGCGGTCCTTGATCGCAAGGATGATCCCGCGCGTGTCGTCAATGCTGAGCGTCGTCTGGGTGATGTAGGCGACCGGCGTATCGCGCGAGACAGGCAGCGCCGCGACATCGTCTTCCGTCTGCACCAGATGAACCGTGCCGGGGATCTGGCCCATTGTGCCCTCGACCTCCGGATGTCCGGCATGGCCGACGAGAATGAGCGTGCGCCCCTGACTGAGGTATCGCTTGCCTTGCAAGTGAACCTTGGTAACGAGCGGGCAAGTCGCATCGATGACGGGAAGGCCGCGCTCCTCGGCCGAAATCTCGACGTCCTTGGCTACGCCGTGCGCACTGAAAATGGTGACGGCACCTTCGGGGATCTCGTCGATCTCATCCACGAAGCGAGCGCCCTTGGCCTTCAGGTCGTCGACGACGTGCTTGTTATGCACGATCTCATGCCGGACGAAAACGGGGGCGTCGTATTTTTCGAGCGCGCGCTCGACGATCGATATTGCGCGGACAACCCCGGCACAGAAACCACGCGGCTGAACCAGAACGACTTGTATGCTGCCATTAGCGCGAGCGAGTTTCTGCATCCCGGTCACCTCGTATCGATGACGTGGCCCATTTTCCACGCAAACCACTATAATTGCCTCTCGCCAACAAGCCGCTCGCACCCACCGTTCCGAAGCTGGCCCAATAAACAGTCGTTCGAATGACACTTTTGGGGAGTGCCTTTCCAGCAATCAAGATCAAACGCCCCTTTCAGTCAGGACGCCCCTGAATACTGTGATTTTCCAGCACCACAAGCACCTTGGCCTGCATCTACCGCGCCAAGATGTGTTACCTAACAGGCGCACCCGCTGATAAGCGTTGCCGTGATTATGCCGGATCCGCCGTATTGAAAGTCTAAACTCTCCCGCCCCTCGCCGGACAAACCCACACAGAGTAATGTTCATTCACTGAACAAAGGCGAAAATTTGCCTAAGTCGACGGTGAATACGGGCCATGCAATTCTCGCAGAGTGACGAAAATGAAAAAGGCCGGCGGACCGGCCTTTCATCTCGTCATGATCAGATTGAACTACATCGTCCTCATGCGGTCCCAGGTCACCACAACCTTCGCGCCGACTTTCGCACGGCGATAGAGATCGGCTGCGTCCTCATTATACATACGGATGCAGCCGTGGGAAACCTGCTGGCCGATCAGCCAAGGCGCGTCCGTGCCGTGAATGCGGTACAGAGAGTCGCCGAGATACAGGGCGCGCGTGCCGAGCGGATTGCGCGGATCGCCGCCGGGCACGTAAGCCGGAAGCTTGGGATTTTCCCTGCGCATGTCAGCAGTTGGCGTCCAGGCCGGGTTCTCGCGCTTCTGGCTGACGTAGCTGACGCCGGACCACTTGGCTTCCGCCTTCGGGATCGCAATCGGATAGCTATAGGCCACAGTCTTGGACTCGACGTAGTAGAGACGGCGGTCGCCGAAGCTGACGATGATGTCGCCCACATTATGGCTGCCATTGATCCTGACGACCTGGCGTCCCTGCGGGCTCATCGGACCGAAAAGGTCATTGAAGAAACTGTCGAGAAACGCAGCACTCGCATTCGTGGTAGCGATTGTCAGGGCAAGGCCCGCAACCGCGATTTTCATAATGAGGCGTGACATTCAAATCCCTCCGGCGTCTCACCAATCTCAACCTTCAACGAAGAAGCCTCAGCTTGCTCTCTCAACGGAGAAGTTCAGCCGCGGTTCCTCATCGCAAACGGCTTTTTCGAAGGCCACAACTTTCGTTTGTGAGAACATAACCAACGGGAGGCTGTACGTCAGCCCCTAAACCGCCGCCTTCTTGCCGCTTTGCGCGAGCGATGTTGCGAAGATGACACGTAGGGATGACTGGCCAATTAATATGAGCAGCCAGTCAATCGAATATTTCAACTGCCGCCGATCACTTTTTCCGGAACTTGTCCAGACTGACAACTTCGGCGGTCTTCCGATGCTTTTCGGCCGCATCATCCTCATCCTCAGTCGCCTCGATGGCAATCTCAGGTTGAGAGTTGTCGTGATGGGGAATGGCCTGAACTTCCTGCTCGGCGAGAGGAGAAGGAACAAGCGAGAGACCTTCGTCGGCCTTGGCCAGTTCACCCTCGGACGCACGCAGGCCGAGCGCGAAGTGGACGCTCGGATCCTGAAAGATGCGCACCGCGCTGAACGGAATGACAAGCCGCTCGGGAATATTGTTGAAGGAAAGCCGCACCTCGAAGCGATCCTCCGTCACCGCCAGATCCCAGAATTGGTGCTGGAGGACGATGGTCATCTCGCTCGGATACTGATCCTTGAGACGCTTCGAAAGACCGACGCCCGGAGAGCGCGTGTCGAAGGTGATGTAGAAGTGGTGATCGCCCGGAATGCCGCGCTTCAGAACACGCAGAAGAACGGACCGGACGACCCCGCGCAGGGCTTCGAGCACGAGATCGTCGTACGGGATGGTGTCTTCGGGCATGTCTGCTTCTACAAGATAGGCCATGGGCCGTGAAGGAAGTGGCGGGCTTCTGTTGCCCGGCGCCCGCCAGCCGCGCCTGATAGCAGCTACGCCATCAGGACTTTAGTTCGGTGCAGTTACGCCGCAATCGCGACGGGACGAGCACCAGCATAGTTGTCATTCGCAACTATCATTTTGGCCCAAAACGGCGGTACCATGCCGAGCGAAAGACCACCTTTTACACCCTCGTCGATCCTATTTCGCCCCCATCAAAAGCCGTCGCCATTGCGGCTTAGGCTTCGCCGTACGACGGCTTGTGGTGGAGGCGCCGGGTACCGCCCCCGGGTCCGATAGGCTTATTACGATATCCATTTATCGCCATAGCTGGCGAACCAGCAATGAGTAATATAGAACGTCTCCAGCCCGTTGGAAAGACGGCGGCGCAAGAATGTCGACATACGCAGCATGTATGTCACGCTTGGCGCGAAAAAATCGCCCGCCCGGCACGCAGCGGTGCCTGTTATTCGATCACGATCTTCGGCCCCTTGACGGTGGCGGCGCCGGAGAGGCCGTTCCAGATCGAAGCCGCGATCTCCCGGTAGAGCTTTGCATGCGTCGATCCGGGGTCCGAGACGACGATGGGCCGCCCGGCATCGGATGTTTCACGCACGGCCATATGCAGCGGAAGCGCGCCCAGGAACGGCACGCCGAGCTTCCGCGCCTCGTTCTCCGCCCCGCCATGGCCGAAGATGTCGGACTGCTCGCCGCATTTCGGGCAGACGAAAAAGCTCATGTTCTCGACGATGCCGAGCACGGGCACGTTGACCCGCTTGAACATCTCAAGGCCCTTGCGCGCATCGATCAGCGCCAGATCCTGTGGCGTGGACACGACAACCGCGCCCGCAAGCGAAGCCTTCTGCGCCATGGTGAGCTGCGCGTCGCCGGTGCCGGGCGGCATGTCGACCACCAGCACGTCGAGCTCGCCCCACGCCACATCGTTCAGCATCTGGGTCAGCGCCGAAATGACCATAGGGCCGCGCCAGATCATCGGCGTTTCCTCCTCGACGAGGAAGCCGATGGACATCGTCTTCAGTCCGAATTTTTCGATGGGAGCGAGGATATTGTCGCCGATCAGTTCCGGCTTTTCCGAAATCGCGAGAAGGCGCGGCACCGACGGGCCGTACACATCCGCGTCCAGGAGGCCAACCTTCAGGCCGTTCGCGAGAAGGCCCAACGAGATGTTGACCGCCGTCGTCGATTTGCCGACACCGCCCTTGCCCGAAGCCACCGCAATGATGTGGCGAACGCCGCCGATCCCGCGCCCGATGGCAGCGTCAGCTTGCTTCGCGGCCTCACCCTCCTTCGCATCGGCCGTCAGAACCACGGTCGCGCCAGCAACTCCCGGCAGCGCCCGCACCGTCTCTTCCGCCTCGCGCCTGACCGCTTCATAAGCCCGCGCGTCTCTCGGCGGGACGCTCAGCGCAAAATACACCTTGCCCTTCACGATGGCGATCTCGGACAGGATGCCCGCCGAGACGAGGTCCAGGCCGCCGGGCGTTCGGACGCTCTTGAGGGCTGCGAGAACAGTTTCTTTTGTCGGAGTATCGGGCATGGGAACCGCCGGGCTGTTTCTGTGGATGGATTTTTTCTTAATCTAGGGTGCGCGGCGGCGACACGAAAGCGCCTTCCTTGAATCGCCCCGCAGAAAACGCCGCGAAGCTCTCCTCGGGGGCGCCAGCAGCCGCAAGCGTCCGCCTTCACCAAACGTTCACTCACACAAAGTCCGCGTTCGATTTAAATTGTTTGACGTACTCCTCATATAAGATCGGCGCGTTGCTCAGGTTCTGGCGGGGAAATCGATGGCGCTTCCGGCTCAGCGTGACGGCTCCTATTCATCCCTGATGATCCTGCTCCTCGCGGGGCTTTCGATCCTTGCCTGGATTTCCACCTATTCCGGCATGCTCTATCTGATCGAGGCAGGGTCGGGCGACATCGGGCTCGGCGCGAAGATCGCCATCGCATTCGCGGTCCTCATGCTACAGGGCATGATCATCTATATCCTCGACGCGCTCTTTTCCGGCCAGCTCCGCTTTTCGCTCTACCCGCTCTACATCCTCGGCTATGTCGTCTTGTTCCTGATATCGGTGGCCTTCGCCTTCGGTTTTTATTGGCGCTTCCTCGAAGCGGGCGCGCAGACGGCGCAGGCGGCTGGTTCTTCGGTCTATCAGGTGCAGCGGTCGCTTCAGAACGGCCAGAGCCGCCTCGAACTGCTGCAAACGGCGCTGTCCACGCTCGCGACCGTGTCCTCGCAGAAGGCGCAGATCGAGCGGACGGCGGGCGGCACATGCCCGGCAAGCCGCGCGGGCGACGGTCCACGCCGCCGCTTGCGCGAGAGCGATGCGCAGCGCTTCCAGTTCGCGAACGATCTGATCGCGTCGCGCACCGGCGCCGTGAAAACTGACATCGCCGATCTCAACACCGATCTTCAGCGCATCCTGAAGAAAGATCCGGCGACCATCGATCCCCAAACCGGCACGCGCACCGCTTTTATCGAGGGCCTCGACCGCAAGCTCGGCCTCGTGACCGAACGCTTCAACGCGCTCAAGACCGATCCGCAGTTCCGGCAGCTTCGCGATGAGCTTCAGGCGCGCGGCAGGCAAACATCATTCCCGGATGAGCGCGGCGGCATCTTCCCTTGCCCGGACGGCCAGCTTCAGACCGCGCTTAACGGCGTCGTGCGCTCTATCGACGAGCTTCCGCAACTGCAAAAGCCGGAGCTTCGCTCGGTGGAGGGCTCCGAAGCCGTGACCGAAGCGTTTCGCAGGCTGTCGAACACCGCCACGGGGCTCATCTTCCATGGCAAGGCACCGCCCTCGCCGGAGCGCATCCGAGCCGAACAGGCCGCCAACCCATCGGCAACCGTCACTCAGGACGAGGCTGGCCTCAGCGACCGCGATTACATCCCGCTTCTGATCGCGATCTTCGTGGACGTGTGCATCCTGCTCGTTTCGATCAATCGACCGTTCGGCCCATTCTTCAACCTCGGTCAGGATCTGGCGCGGGCGCAGGCGCGGGGGCCGATGCGCGGCGTCCTCAACACGTTTTATCGCGTGTTTCAGGATCAGTTCGACGCGCAGACGCCGCCGGTGCCCGCCGATCTGATCGCGCCGCTTCAGGATGTCGTCTTCGATCATGGTGGCCAATATTACGCGGCCGTGCCGCTCGATTTCCGCGAGGAAAACTACGACCTGTGGGCACGCGCGCGAACCAACGCCCCAAGTTACGAATCATCGCGCGCGCTCGAACGCTCGCGCTATCTCGCGGCCGTCTTTGCGATCCTCGAAGGCGAAAGGCTGGTGCGCCTGCTGGGTGTCGAGCGGCGCAGCCGTTTCCGCCGCGATGAGGTGGATGGGCTCGATGAGGAGGCGGTGCGCCGGAAGCTCGACCGGCAGGGCAGCATGTATGCGCAGGCCGACGCCTTCCGCATTTACCGCTTCCGTCCCGGTAAATGGGCGGAACTGCTGATCCAGACTGTTGGCAGCGTATCAGCGCGAGCAGAGGAACGACGCGGCCTTCCGCTTTCGCTTCGGCGCCTGCCTTCCGAAGTCGCATCCGGCGCCGAGCAGAAGGCGCTTCCCGAGAACAACGAACCCTCAGCCCTGCCCGGCAGCGACGTAGAGCCGCCCCGCCGTCTTCCCGATCGTTCGCGAGTCGAGTAGCGGCGGAGCGCGATGCGCCCGTTTGGGTGCGATCGGGCGCATAGCAGCTCTGATCGAATCTTGAGCAGTCCGCCAGCGGACCAGTCGCCGCATGCAAGCTTGCCCTATCCATTATCCACTTGCCGGTGCTCGCACATATAGGCAGGCTATGCAAAATTCTAGCAATTTGATTCGAGATCAGATGGCCCAATATCCATACATCGCTACAGCGATAGCGCTTCGCAATGCAGTTGAGCGCTTTAAGGCAAAAGTCCCTTCCGATATAGACAGCGCCACTCTTCAAAAAATGGGGCTGGCAGCAGGCTATGAGAGTTTCCTAATAAATATATTCAAATTTCTAAATTTAGTTGACGAGAAAGGAAAGGCGACCCCGGAAGCCTTAACCCTTTTTTCACTACACAGCGATCCCGAGTTTAAGGAAAATTTTTCAAAGACCATTAAAAATGCCTACAAGGATCTATTCGATCTAAATGGCGAAGCAACCTGGGGCCTTAGTAATTCATCCCTCATAACTTTCTTTAGAAAGGCAGACCAATCGAGTGATATTACAGGGCAAAGACAGGCAAAAACATTTGAAACACTCGCATCCATTGCCGGAAAACGAGACTCTGTCGACCCGACATCTTACCAAAAGAGCATTAGGAATAATGGAAACACTGGGAATAAAAATAATATAAAACGGCGAGTTCGACCTAACATTAGTGTTTCAGAAGCCGATAAGGCTGAGCGACAAACTCACGCTACTGAGGTCGGCTTAACGGTGAGAATAGAAATAAATCTTCCTAGCGATGGAAACAAGGAAACATACGATACCATATTCAAAAGCATCAGGGAAAATCTATTAAATGGGTAGGCTGAGCTATTTTGAAAAGATAACTCGCCGCGCCCATCTTTTTAGCGAAGCAATGCCAGCAAACGAGAAGCTTGCACATCCGTTCTCAATTAGGAATATTCATCCGAAACTACCTCGTAAAGTTCTCTCGCTGTTCGACGACGGTCATTACTCCGAAGCAACATTTGAGGCGGCAAAATTTCTTGATAAAATAGTACAAAAAATTTCTGGCGACGATCAATCCGGTTACAAGTTAATGTTGACCGCCTTTGGTGGAGATCGCCCCAAGATAACCCTCACAAGAAATAATACGTTATCGGACAAGGATGAACAAGCCGGCTACCGGTTCATATTTACCGGTCTTATGCAAGCGATCCGAAATCCAAAGGGCCATGAAATAGATATAAAGGATGACCTTGATACTTGCCTTGATCACCTTTCATTCATTTCTCTACTTATACGGCGACTAGAAAAAGCGGGTTACATAGTTTGATTAAACCCGATGGCCAGAAGAAGCCCCGCCGTCGCAACCGTCACCACAGCGGCAACGCCATAGGTCAGAAGCCGCCGCCCCGTATCGCTGAACACATGCATGTCCTTCAGCGTGAGGTAAAATCGCTCGGCCGCGTGCCAGAAGAACAGCGAGATCACCGCCCAGATTACGGCCTTGCCGAGCCCGTTTTGCGTGAACGCAAGCGCGTTTTCGTAACTCAGCGCGTCGGCGGAAATGCCGATGCCTTGCGGCGCAAGGAAACCGGTCACGAGGATCAGCCCGACGCCGAACAGCGCCGACAGCGTGCCGCCCGCGCCGAACAGAAGCCAGAAAACCGGCGCGTTGCTGCGCTTTTCGGGAGCGTGCGGCATCAGAACGGCCTCCACAGAACGAATGCGACGAGCGCCGACGAACAGATCACGGCGACCGATGTGCCCACCAGCGTGATGGTCCGTTGCGGAACCGGCGTGCCTCCAAGAATGAGCTTCGGCATCGTCTTCGGCAGGATCTGGAACCACGTGCGGACGTGCCAGAGCATGGCGATCAGCAGTGCGCCATGCAGCACCAGTGAGGCGGGCGAAGCGAGCCAGCCGCGCCAGGCGTCCCAAGCTTCCGGGCCGCGCAACAGCGCAACGAGACCGGACAACAGAACGGCGGCGTATATCGCGATGGTCACGCCCGAAAGCTCGCGGATGGTGTAATGCCGGAAGGGCCGGTGCGCCCACCAGTCGCGGGGCATGGGGCGCACATAAGGGCGACGTTCGCTCATTTCGCGTCCCTCTTCTTCAGGAAGCGCAGGAAATAGTCGAGCGCTGTGTTCATCTTGTTCTGGTTGACAGCGTGCATCGGGTCTACGGCCTTCGGGCAAACATCGCTGCATGCGCCGACCGCCGTGCAACCCCACACGCCGTCCTCGCCATGCACCGCGTCGATGCGCAGCGCGCTGCCGCCGTCGCGCGAGTCGCCATCGTAGCGCTGGAGGATCGCCATCGCCGCCGGGCCAATGAACTTCGGGTTCTCGCCATATTGCGGGCAGGCGGCGTAGCACAGCATGCAGTTGATGCAGGCGCTAAAGTTTTCATAGGCGGCCAACTGCGCGGGCGTCTGATTATATGGCCCCTCCGAAACCGGCTTCGGATGCTTGGGGATGAGCCAGGGCGTGACGCTCTCGATCTTCTTCACGAAGTCGTCCACCGTCACCACGAGATCGCGTTCGATGGGGAAATGGTTCAGCGGCTCGACCGTGACGGGCCCCGGCGCGAGATCGCGTAGCAGCGTATGGCAGGCCAGTTTCGGCTCGGCATTTATCATCATGCCGCAGCTTCCGCAGATCGCCATGCGGCACGACCAGCGATAGGTCAGGCTGCCATCAACGGTGTCCTTGATCCACTGAAGTCCCTGCAACACCGACATGTCGCTCGTATACGGCACGGTGAAGCTCTGATGGTGCGGCTTCTCGTCCGCCTCCGGATTGTAGCGCAACACGCGCAATTCGATGGTCTTATCCGCGCGCTCAGTCATGCTTGTGCTTCGCTTCTTCGAGTTTGACGCCTGCTTCGCCATAAGCGCGCTGGCCGGGCGTGGATTTGGTGATGGTCACGGGCGCATAGGTGATTTCAGGCGCCGCGCCGTCGCGATAATGCGCGAGGCTGTGCGCGAGGTAACGCTCGTCGTCGCGGTTTTCGTAGCCGTCGAGCCGCTGATGCGCGCCGCGAGACTCCTTGCGGTCCAGCGCCGAGTACGCAATGGCCTCCGCCACGTCGAGCTGAAAGCCCAGTTCGATGGCTGTGGTCCAGTCGGTGTTCCACACGCGGTTGTGGTCGTCGAGCGTGACATCCGCATAACGCTTCTTGAGGTCGGCGAGCGTATCGCAGGTTTGCTGCGTCTCGTCGCCGAGCCGGTAGATGCCGCAACCGCGTTCCATCGCGGCGGTCATCTCATCGCGCAACGCCGTGTGCCGTTCGCCCTTGCCCTGCCGGTTCAGAAGCGCCAGCGCCCGGCTTTCCGCCGCACGCGCCTGATCGAGAAGACGGCCGGTGTCGCCATTCGACGAGCCCTGCGCGAACGCCGCCGCCTGCTCGCCCGCCACGCGCCCGAAGACCGAAAGCTCCGCGAGCGAGTTCGAGCCGAGCCGGTTCGCGCCGTGAATGCCGACGCTGGAGCATTCGCCCGCAGCATAGAGGCCGGGCAGCGGCGCGGCAGTGCGGCCGTCCACCAGAATGCCGCCCATCGTGTAGTGCACGGCCGGGCGCACCGGGATCGGCTGTTCGGCCGCATCGACGCCCATGTAATCCTTCGCGAGATCGTAGATTTGCGGCAGGCGTTCGATGATCTTGTCGCGGCCGAGATGCGTGAGATCGAGCAGCACTGCGGCGCCGTGCGGCGTCTCGACGGTGCGCCCTTTGCGCTCCTCATGCCAGAACGCCTGGCTGAGCCGGTCGCGCGGGCCAAGCTCCATGAACTTGTTGCGCGGCTCGGGCAGCGCGGGGCCGAGGCCGTAATCCTGCAAATAGCGGTAGCCGTCCTTGTTGCGCAGAAATCCGCCTTCACCGCGCGCGCCCTCAGTGAAGAGCACGCCGCTGCCCGGCATACAGGTCGGGTGATACTGCATGAATTCCAAGTCGCGCAGGGGCACGCCGTGACGGAAGGCCAGCGCCATGCCGTCGCCGGTGACTATGCCGCCGTTGGTATTCTGCGGGTAGACGCGGCCCGCGCCGCCCGTCGCGATGATGACGGCCCGAGCGGTGACGGCAGTGAATTCGCCGGTCGAGAGGCTGAGCAGCACCGCGCCTTGCGCGCGGCCATCGTCCACAAGGAGGTCGGTACAGAAGAACTCATCCAGCCGCTTTATCGACGGGTACTTCATGGCTGTCTGGAACAGCGTATGCAGAATATGGAAACCGGTGCGATCCGCAGCGAACCACGTGCGCGCGATTTTCATGCCGCCGAACCGACGCACGGCGATGTCGCCATCCGGCTTGCGGCTCCACGGGCAGCCCCAGTGTTCGAGCTGGATCATTTCCGGCGTGCAGTGCTCGACGAAAAACTCCACCACATCCTGTTCGCAGAGCCAATCGCCACCCGAAACGGTGTCGTCGAAATGCGCCTGAAGGCTGTCGGTGTCCTTCAACACGCCAGCCGAGCCGCCTTCTGCCGCGACCGTGTGGCTTCGCATCGGGTAGACCTTCGACACCAGCGCGATCGACAAGCCGGGTGCGGCTTCGGCGGCCGCGATCGCGGCGCGCAGACCCGCTCCGCCCGCACCAAGGATCAGAATATCGGCTTCGATGTGCTCCACTCGGAGTTCTCCCTCCTGCGCGGGGTACTTTCGGTCCGCGTTCGCTTCAAATGATAATGATTGGCGGCTTGATCAGCCTGGCAAATAGAACTCGATTTGACGCGGAAAGTGATCGGCAACTGAAACTTACAGCGTCATGCCTCAGCACAACGCTATGGAGCCGCTCACCGCGCCAATGGTCGCGGCCAAGATAACCGATCCGTGATGAAAGGTCGTCGGTTCTGTGTCCCCAAATTGTATTGATCCACGGCATCCACACGCCGGTCGGCTCGCCCGCGCCGAAGATCTCGAACGCGCGTTCTTATGTCTTGCCCTTGTGAACTCCGCCGCGCGCGCTCCAGACCCCGTTCCCGATCAAATTGCATCGCATTCGATCAGTATAACGGCTCTTCTTCAAGTTCTGCACGCGGTTCGCGAAAGAGGACGCCGGTTCGCGAATAAGATCACGCTCAGACAGAAGCCTGAGGACGCCTTTGATGGCAAGCGCCCCCCTCACTCAGCTTCGAGACGCGCTTGCACGCTCGCGGCTGGACAGTTCGCGTGATTTGTTGGGTTGCAAAGAAAAGGGCCGCGCCTGACGGCGCAGCCCGAAATCCGTTTCGTCGAGGCAACCCGCCGCGCGGTTGTAATGCACGGGTGCCTTTTCGCGCGAACGCTGGCCCGCTTACGCGGCTTCAGCCTCGTCGTCCTCAACGTCTTGAACGGGACCGGAGTCGAGCCCCTTTGCGCTGACGTCGCGATCGACAAGTTCGATCACCGCGAGCGGCGCGTTGTCGCCATAACGGAAGCCCGCCTTGAGAACGCGCGTATAGCCGCCCGGACGGTCCGCATAGCGCGGCGCGAGCGTGGCGAACAGCTTTGCCAACTGGGTCTCGTCGCGAAGACGGGACGCCGCGACGCGACGCGCATGAAGATCGCCGCGCTTCGCAAGCGTGATCAGCGCTTCGACGACGCCGCGCAGATCCTTCGCCTTCGGCAGGGTGGTCACGATCTGCTCATGCTTGATGAGAGCAGCCGCCATATTGGCGAACATGGCCTGACGGTGGCTCGCCGTACGATTAAATTTACGACCGGATCTACGGTGACGCATTGTCTCGTCCTCAAAACTTCGCCGCGCCGGACTGCGCCCCGCGGTCTGATTGGTCTGTTAGTAATGGTCCTCGAAGCGCTTCGCCAGTTCTTCGATGTTCTCCGGCGGCCAGTTCGGGACTTCCATGCCGAGATGCAGCCCCATGCCGGCCAGCACCTCTTTGATTTCGTTCAGAGACTTACGCCCGAAATTCGGCGTGCGCAACATCTCCGCTTCGGTCTTCTGGATCAGATCGCCGATGTAGACGATATTGTCGTTCTTCAGGCAGTTCGCCGAACGCACCGAAAGCTCGAGTTCGTCCACCTTCTTCAGCAACGCCGCGTTGAACTCGAGTTGCGGGATGCGCTCCTCGGCAACTTCCTTGCGCGGCTCTTCGAAGTTCACAAAGATCGACAGCTGATCCTGAATGATGCGAGCTGCGAGCGCCACCGCGTCTTCCGGTGACACCGCGCCGTTCGTCTCGACATCGAGCGTCAGCTTGTCGTAATCGAGGATCTGCCCTTCGCGCGTGTTCGCGATGCGGTACGAGACCTTCTTGACCGGGCTGTAAAGGCTATCTACGGGGATGAGGCCGATTGGCGCGTCATCCGGGCGATTGCGCTCGGCGGGCACATACCCCTTGCCGATGGCCGCTGTCAGCTCCATACGGACGGTCGCGCCTTCGTCGAGCGTGCATAGGATATGGTCGGGATTGAGGATTTCAACGTCCGGACCGGCCTCAATGTCGCGCGCGCGGGCGACGCCGGGGCCTTCCTTGCGCAGAACCATGCGCTTCACGCCCTCGGAATGGATGCGGAGGGCAACTTCCTTGACGTTCAGCACGATGTCAGTGACGTCTTCACGAACGCCCGGGATGGACGAGAACTCGTGCAGCACGCCGTCGATATGAATAGTCGTGACCGCGCCGCCTTGAAGAGACGAAAGCAGCACGCGGCGCAGCGCGTTGCCGAGCGTAAGCCCGAAACCGCGCTCAAGCGGCTCCGCGACAATTGAAGCCACGTATTTCGGATTCGCCCCGGGGACCACATTGATCTTGCCCGGCTTGATGAGATCCTGCCAATTCTTGTTAAGCACGTTTCTTTCCTTATACGGCGGCATCGAACGCGAGGTTCCTCGCGCTCGTTAATTCATACGAAGCTTGCCCCAGCCTCGATTTGCGCCGCTCGTCAAAACGTCGGCGCGTCGGGAATGCAAAAAGTCGTCGCTCCGCCGGGATGGCTAGGCATCGCCACTTAAACGCGACGGCGCTTGCGCGGGCGGCAGCCATTGTGCGGGATTGGGGTCACGTCGCGGATCGACGTTACCTGAAAACCGCAAGCCTGAAGCGCACGCAAAGCCGACTCACGTCCCGAACCCGGGCCGCTCACCTCGATCTCGATCGTGCGCATGCCATGCTCCTGCGCCTTGCGGCCAGCGTCTTCGGCGGCGACCTGCGCTGCATAGGGCGTCGACTTACGCGAACCCTTGAAGCCCATAGCGCCGGAAGACGACCATGAAATCGCATTGCCCTGCGCGTCGGTGATCGTGATCATCGTGTTGTTGAAGCTCGCATTCACGTGCGCAACGCCCGATGCAATATTTTTCTTCTCGCGGCGTTTGACGCGCGCTTTTTCCTTCGCCATCGTCCCAGTCCCAAAAAATCGAAGCTACAACGCGATCTTCAAATCCGACGTGATGCCGGAAGAAGACCGCGCCACCTTCAAAAGCCAGCCCTTACTTCTTTTTACCGGCGATAGGCTTGGCCGGACCTTTCCGTGTGCGCGCGTTCGTGTGCGTCCGCTGGCCGCGCACAGGCAGCCCACGGCGATGCCGAAGGCCACGATAGCAGCCCAAATCCATCAGCCGCTTGATGTTCATCGCAACTTCGCGACGAAGATCGCCCTCGACAACATAGTCGCGGTCGATAACTTCGCGGATTTGCAGGATCTCTGCGTCGCTCAGCTCATTGACCCGGCGTTCCACCGGGATGCTGACCTTGTCACAGATTTCCTTCGCGAATTTCGCGCCGATGCCATGGATGTAGCGAAGGCCGATTTCAACGCGCTTATTGGAAGGGATGTTCACACCCGCGATACGTGCCACGTGGTCCTCGTCGTGTTGCTAAGTTCGAGCGGGTGTCCGCTCATACTATAAATAAGACAACGGCTCCTGCGAGGCGAATACCCCCAGGCAACCGCAGATCATGAGCCAAGGGCGCCAATATAGTCACCCTTTGCCAATAAGTCCAGCCGCGAATGCGCAAGAAAGTCTGCGAACGATCTTGCGCCTCGAACGATGCACGGGAGCCTCAGCCCGCCGCGCCCAGGATGTCGTTCATCTGACGCGTTACCGTTTCAATGGGCGCGTCGCCATTAACCGTCTTCAGCTTGCCCTGCGCCTTGTAGAAGTCCACCAGCGGCTTCGTCTGCGTGTGGTAGACCTCAAGGCGCTCCTTCACCGTTTCCGGCTTGTCGTCCGAGCGCCGCTTGAACGCTGTGCCGCCGCAACGGTCGCAGGTGTTCTCAGCCTTCGGAAGGCGGAAGAAGTCGTTGTAAACCTCACCGCAGCTCCCGCACGTAAAGCGACCCGCGATCCGCTTGACGAGAAGATCGTCCGGCACATCCACAAGGATCACCGCTCCGATGTTCTTGCCGTGCTTCGTGAGAAACACGTCGAGTTCCTCGGCCTGCTGATTCGTCCGCGGAAACCCGTCGAGAATGAATCCCGGCTTGTCTGCGGGGAAGTTTTCCAGCGTCTCGAAGACAACTCCCATGACGACCTCGTCCGGGACTAGCTGGCCGCTTTCCATATAGGATTTCGCCAACTTGCCGACCTCGGTGCCGTTCGTAACAGCCGCTCGCAGCATGTCTCCCGACGAAAGCTGCTTGAGGCCGAAATTGTCTTCGAGATATTTCGACTGCGTGCCCTTGCCGGAGCCGGGAGGCCCAAGCAGAATAATGTTCATCGACGTTTCGCTCCCCTAAGCTTCGCCTTCTTGATGAGGCCCTCATACTGGTGTGCCAGAAGATGGCTCTGCACCTGGGCGACCGTATCCATCGTAACACTGACCACGATCAGAAGCGAAGTGCCGCCAAAGTAGAACGGCGCCTGCATCTGGTAAGACAGGACTTCAGGCAGGATACACACCGCCGAGACATAAGCCGCGCCGACGAGCGTGATGCGGGTCATCACATACTCGATGTATTCCGCCGTCCGCTGCCCTGGTCGAATGCCGGGGATGAACCCGCCATACTTCTTGAGGTTCTCGGCCGTGTCCTTCGGGCTGATCACGATAGGCGTATAGAAGAAGCAGAAGAAAACGATCAGAGCGATATAGAACAGGATATGGAGCGGCTGCCCCGGCCCGAACAACGTCAGCACCTGATTCAGCGTCTCGGACGACTTACCGACGATCTGCTCGATGGTGGCGGGCAGGTAGAGAAGCGTCGAGGCGAAGATCGGCGGGATAACGCCCGAGGCATTCAGCTTCAGCGGAAGATGCGAGCTGTCGCCCTGGAACATACGGTTGCCGACCTGGCGCTTCGGATACTGGATCGTCAGCCTGCGCTGCGCACGCTCGAAGAAGACAACAACCGTAACCACCGCGACCATCATCACGAACAGCCCGAGGATGACGGCGGGAGAAAGCACGCCGCTACGGCCCTGTTCGAGGATGCGATACAGCGCGGTCGGCATTTCCGCCACGATACCCGCGAAGATGATGAGCGATGCGCCGTTGCCGATGCCGCGCGCCGTGATCTGTTCGCCAAGCCACACCAGGAACATCGTGCCGCCCACGAGCGAAACGACCGTCGTGAGTTGGAAGAACCAGCCGGGTTCCAGCGCAGAGCTATTCAGCCCCTGCGCGGTCAGCGTCGCCTGTACCGTCGCGATCACCACAGTGAGGTATCGCGTGTACTGGTTGATCTGCTTGCGGCCCGACTCACCTTCTTTTTTCAGCGTTTCAAGCGTCGGAATAACCGACGTCAGCAACTGAATGATGATCGACGCCGTGATGTACGGCATGATGTTCAGGAGGAAGATCGCCGAACGGGAGAGAGCACCACCCGAGAACACGTTCAGCATCCCGAACACGGTGTTCGGGGCGCTTTCGAACAGCTTCGCAAGCAGCGCGGTGTCGATCCCGGGCAGCGGTATGAATGTGCCAAGCCGATAGATCAGCAAGGCGCCGAGCGTGAACAAGAGCCGCTGCTTGAGCTCGCCGGCTTTTGCAAACGTCGAAAATTTTAGGTTAGCGGCGAGTTGTTCCGCTGCGGAAACCATGACTGCGACTCCGGTTGCGGCGCTTGGGGCGCGGGTGCGCCCGGAGCGTCTGCGCGAGTTTAGCTCGTTAATTCGTCACTGTTATAGCTCACAGAGCCGTGCGAACGATCCGGTGTCGTGGAACGTAGCGCGGCCAAATCAGTCTGCCTTGGGGGCGCGGGCTTCGCGCTTTACCTGCGCCGCCCGGCGGCGTACCGCGCGCTTGCCGTCACCGGCGAGACGGTCCTCGCGCGGCATCGTTATCTCCACCGATCCGCCCGCAGCTTCGACCGCCTTGACCGCAGCCTCGGAAGCTTTCGCGACCTTGAAGGCCAGCTTCGACTTCACTTCACCGCGAGCGAGAAGCCGCACGCCGTCGCGCTCGCGCCGGACCGCGCCGCTCTCGACGAGAGCCTCGGCGTCGATCACCTTGGAGGCGTCCAGCTTGCCAGCGTCGATGGCTTCCTGAACCCTGTCGAGGTTGATGTGCGCGAACTCCAAGCGGAATATATTGTTGAAGCCCCGCTTCGGCAGACGCATGTGGATGGGCATCTGCCCACCTTCGAAGCCCTTGATGGCCACGCCCGAGCGAGCCTTCTGGCCCTTGACGCCGCGACCGCCCGTCTTGCCCTTGCCGGAGCCGATGCCGCGTCCGACGCGGATGCGATCCTTCGTGGCACCGGGATTATCTCTCAACTCGTTCAGCTTCATTATTCCGTCTCCGGGCGGCGCGTGGCGCTTCCCTTATCGCTTTTTTGCGTCCACCGGCACACCGTTTTCTTCAACGATGCGCACGAGATGCGAAACCTTGTTGATCATGCCGCGGATGGCCGGATTATCGACCAC
Source organism: Rhodomicrobium udaipurense JA643 (assembly GCF_000636015.1). Lineage (GTDB taxonomy): Bacteria > Pseudomonadota > Alphaproteobacteria > Rhizobiales > Rhodomicrobiaceae > Rhodomicrobium > Rhodomicrobium udaipurense. The sequence continues at coordinate 19,677 of NZ_JFZJ01000003.1, read as the reverse complement.
GACCTTGCGGCGGTGCATCTTGTTCAGGCCAAGCCCGATCAGCGTCTCACGCTGGTCGAACGGCCTGCGGATCGGGCTGCCGATCTGCTCGATGGTGAGCGTCTTCTTCGCTTCCGCCATGATCGCCTCCCTTACGCCTCAGCTTGAGCGGAGACTTGGCCTTCCGCGCCATCACGACGACGGGTGACGATCTCGCTCACCTTCTTGCCGCGACGCGCCGCGACTCCGCGCGGGCTGTCCTCATGCTTCAGCGCGTCGAACGTCGCGCGAACCATGTTGTAAGGGTTCGACGTTCCGATCGACTTCGCCACGACATCCTGAACGCCCAGCGTCTCGAAGACGGCGCGCATCGGGCCGCCCGCGATGATACCGGTGCCGGGAGGCGCTGCGCGAAGGAACACCTTGCCCGCACCGTGATGGCCGTGCACGTCATGATGTAACGTACGGCCTTCACGCAGCGGAACGCGGATAAGATTGCGCTTCGCGGAGTCGGTCGCCTTCTTGATGGCGTCCGGCACTTCACGCGCCTTGCCGTGGCCAAAGCCGACGCGACCCTTCTGGTCACCTACGACGACGAGAGCCGCAAAACCGAAGCGACGACCGCCCTTCACCACTTTAGCGACGCGGTTGATATGAACGAGCTTGTCCACGAATTCGCTGTCGCGATCGTCGCGGTCCCGTTCTCTGCCTCTATCACGTGGATCACGAGCCACGAGCGTACCCTTTCATTTGTCTCAGGCCAAAGCCCGAGGCGTATATTAGAAGTTCAACCCAGCTTCGCGAGCGGCGTCTGCGAGCGCCTTAACGCGGCCGTGATACATGTAGCCACCGCGATCGAAGACGACATCCTTGATGCCGGCCTTGATCGCGCGTTCTGCGAGAAGCTTGCCAACCGCCGCAGCTGCGGCGACGTCGGTGCCCTTCGACAGGTTGCTCTTGAAATCGGCGTCGAGGCTCGAAGCCGAAGCGAGCGTGTATCCCTTCGTGTCGTCGATAATCTGAGCGTAGATATTCTTCGACGAACGGAACACGGACAGGCGAGGACGGTCGCCCTGCGCCCGGCGCAGGCTGCGACGAACGCGAGCCTTGCGGCGATCGTAACTGGAGAGCGGAGAGGCCATCGTTCGTCCCTACTTCTTCTTGCCTTCTTTGCGCTGAATGTACTCGCCCTGATAGCGAACGCCCTTGCCCTTGTAAGGCTCGGGACCGCGGAAACCGCGAATTTCAGCCGCTACCTGGCCGACCTTATCCTTCTCGATGCCGGAGATCGTAATCTCGGTCGGCTTCGGGACGACAACGTTGATGCCCTCCGGAATGGCATACAGCACGTCGTGGCTATAGCCAAGCTGGAGCTTCAGCGCCTTGCCGTCCATCGCCGCGCGATAACCGACGCCGGTGATTTCGAGCGTGCGGCTGAAACCATTCGTCGTGCCGACCACGAGGTTTTCCACCAGGGAGCGCGACATGCCCCACATCGAGCGGGCGCGCTTGGAGTCGGTTCTGGGCTTGACGGAAATAGCACCGTCTTCCAGCTTCACCTCGACGTCGTCGACGAGCGTGAGCGAAAGCTGACCTTTCGGCCCCTTCACCGTCACTGTCTGTCCTTCAACCGTCGCCGTCACGTTCTTCGGGACGGGGACCGGCTTCTTGCCAATTCGGGACATCGTCCAAAACCTTCTTCTTCTTCCTGCTGCTCCGGCCAAGACCACCTATCAGCGTCTCGCCGGCCGTTCAGAAACTTACGCTGTCGTGCTCCAGCCTTGGCTTAGAACACGCTGCACAAAATCTCGCCGCCGACATTCTCGGCCCGGGCCCGCGTGTCCGACATCACGCCCTTCGGCGTGGAGAGGATCGCGACGCCAAGACCATTCGCGATGGTCGGCAGATCTTGCACGCTCGAATAGACGCGGCGACCGGGGGTCGAAACGCGCTTGATATCACGAATGACGGGAGCGCCATCATAATATTTCAGCTCGATCTCGAATTCGGTCTTGCCGCCGCCATACTCGATTTCAGCATAGCCGCGGATATAGCCTTCTTCCCGGAGAACGTCGAGGACGCGTGCGCGCAGCTTCGACGCAGGGGTCGAGACCTTGGGCCTGCTACGCATCTGCGCATTGCGAATCCGCGTCAGCATATCGCCCAGTGGATCGGAAACCGTCATTGTTCTGTGATCCCTACCAGCTCGACTTCACCAAACCGGGGATAAGTCCCTGATTACCCAATTCGCGCAGCGAAATACGCGACATCTTCAGCTTGCGGTAGAACCCGCGCGGACGTCCCGTTACTTCGCAGCGATTACGGATGCGCGTTGGCGAGCCATTCCGGGGAAGCTGCGCGAGCTTGAGGCGCGCGGCAAAGCGCTCCTCCATCGGCAAATCCTTGTCGGTCGCGATCGCTTTCAGCTCCGAGCGCTTTTCCGCATCACGCGCAGCTATGCGCCGACGCTTGTTGTTGCGCTCGATCATGCCTGTCTTAGCCATAATGCTCCTCCCTCGCCCTACTGCCGGAAGGGGAAGTTGAATTGTTTCAGAAGTGCGCGAGCCTCGTCGTCCGTCTCGGCCGTGGTGCACACGATGATGTCCATGCCCCAGATCTGCTCGACCTTGTCGTAGTCGATTTCCGGGAAAATGATGTGCTCCTTGACGCCCAGCGCGTAGTTGCCACGCCCGTCGAAGCTCTTTGCGTTCAGACCACGAAAGTCCTTGACGCGCGGCAGGGCAATCGTGACGAGCCTGTCAAGAAACTCGTACATGCGCGCCTTGCGAAGCGTGACCTTGCAGCCGATCGCCATGTTTTCGCGCAGCTTGAAGCCCGCGATGGACTTGCGAGACTTGGTCATGACCGGCTTCTGGCCAGCGATGAGCGTCATGTCGCGCGTCGCCTGCTCGACCTTCTTGCGGTCGGCCGTCGCTTCGCCGATGCCCATATTGAGCACGACCTTCGTGATCTCGGGAACCCGCATGGGATTCGAGTACTTGAATTCTTCCATCAGGGCCGGACGCGCGACCTCGATGTAGCGTGTCTTGAGCCGGGGCACGTACCCGTTCGTGGCTTCCGCTTGCTTAGTCATCGATCGTCTCGCCCGAGCGCTTGGCAACCCGCACCTTGCGCCCGTCATCCAGGATTTTAAAACCGACGCGCGTAGCCGACCCGTCCTTCGGATCTTCCAGCGCGATATTCGAAATGTGAATCGGCGCTTCCTTGGCGACGATGCCGCCTTCCTGCGCAGCCGACTGCTTCTGGTGACGCTGGACGACGTTCACGCCCTGCACCACTGCGCGATTTTCGGTCGGGAACACCTTCACGACTTCGCCGTGCTTGCCCTTGTCGCGCCCAGTCAGGACGACGACCTTGTCGCCTTTTTTTATTTTCAGCTTAGGCTGCGTCATTACAGCACCTCAGGCGCAAGCGAGATGATTTTCATATGCTGCTTGGCGCGGAGTTCGCGCGGCACCGGTCCGAAAATGCGCGTACCGATCGGCTCGCGCTGGTTGTTGATGAGCACGGCGGCGTTCGAGTCGAAGCGGATCACGCTGCCATCGGGACGGCGCACCGGAAACGATGTGCGCACGATCACCGCCTTCATCACCTGGCCCTTTTTGACGCGGCCCTTCGGGATGGCTTCCTTCACGCTGACGACGATGACGTCGCCAATCGTGGCGGTCCGACGCATCGAGCCGCCGAGCACCTTGATGCACATGACCCGGCGCGCGCCGCTGTTGTCGGCGACATCCAGATTAGTTTGCATCTGTATCATTGCAGTTCACCTTTCAGACGAGGAAGCTCTTGGGCCGCCCCGCGTTCAATCACTCAGACGATGGTCCGGATGTCGCCGGATCAAGGACGACCCACCGCTTGTTTTTCGAAATCGGAGCACTTTCCTGAATGCGAACCAAGTCGCCCTCATGGAAGGTGTTGTTCTCGTCGTGCGCATGATACTTCTTCGTCAGGCGCACCGTCTTCTTCAGAACCGGGTGCGTCAGACGGCGTTCGACCTGCACGACAACGGTCTTGTCGTTCTTGTCCGAGACTACCACACCCTGCAAAACGCGCTTCGGCATTTTCTTCTTCCTTAACTTTGCGCTTCGGCGACGCGCTTCTCGCGCTCGACCGTCTTGATACGCGCAATGGTGCGCCGGACGTCTCTGACGCGCGCCGTGTTGTTCAACTGCGACGACGCCTTCTGAAAGCGAAGGTTGAACTGCTCGCGCTTCAGCTTGATAAGTTCGTCCTCAAGCTGATCCAGCGTGAATTTGCGAATGTCTTCGAGTTTCATGGCCGCCTTATTCCTTCACAGCCGCGATTTCGCCGAGACGCACAACCACGCGGGTGCGGATCGGCAGCTTCGCCGCGCCGAGACGCAGAGCCTCGCGAGCGGTTTCCTCGCCGACACCATCGATCTCGAACATGATCTTGCCCGGCTTGACGCGCGCCGCCCAGAATTCCGGCGAGCCCTTGCCCTTACCCATACGGACTTCAGTCGGCTTCTTTGAAACCGGCAGGTCCGGGAATATGCGGATCCAGACGCGGCCCGCGCGCTTCATCTGGCGGGTGATCGCGCGGCGAGCCGCCTCGATCTGCCGCGCCGTCACGCGTTCCGGTTCCAGAGCCTTCAGGCCATAACTGCCAAAGTTAAGCGAAGTGCCGCCTTTGGCATTGCCATTCATCCGGCCTTTAAAGGCCTTCCTGAACTTTGTTTTCTTCGGTTGCAGCATCGCTCACACCATGATCCAAAGCCGCGCCAAACAAGGCTGCGGGTCTTAAGCCTTTTCGTTTAGCGGTCGCGATCGCGTCCGCCGCGATCTCGATCACCACGATCACGACGCGGGCCGCGTCCTTCTGGACGACCACCGCCCGGACCACCGCTCTCCTGGCTTTCCAGAGACCGACGCTCCTGAGCCATCGGATCGTGCTCAAGGATTTCGCCCTTGAAGATCCAGACTTTCACGCCGATCACGCCATAAGCGGTCTCAGCTACGGCCGTTCCGTAGTCGATGTCCGCGCGCAGCGTATGAAGCGGCACGCGGCCATCGAGATACCATTCCATGCGCGCGATTTCTGCGCCGCCGAGACGGCCCGCAACGTAAATGCGCACGCCCTGAGCGCCGAGACGAAGCGCCGACTGCGTCGCGCGCTTCATGGCGCGGCGAAACGCAACGCGGCGTTCGAGCTGCTGGGCGATGCCTTCAGCGGCGAGCGTCGCGTCAAGCTCGGGCTTCCGAACTTCGACGATATTGAGATACACCTCAGACGTGGTGAACTTCGCAAGCTGGCCGCGAAGCTTCTCGATATCCGCACCCTTCTTGCCGATCAGAATGCCCGGGCGAGCCGTGTGCACCGTCACGCGGCACTTGCGGTGCGGGCGCTCGATGACGACCTTTGAGATGCCCGCCTGACGGCGCTGCTTCATAATGAACTCGCGGATGCGGAAGTCTTCGTGCAGAAGCTTGCCGTATTCGCCCTTGTCCGCGTACCAGCGACTGTCCCAGGTGCGGTTAATGCCGAGCCGCAGCCCGATCGGGTTGACTTTCTGACCCATTAGGCCTGCTCCTGAACTTCTCTCACAACCACGGTGAGTTGCGAAAACGGCTTCTCGATGCGCCCCATGCGACCGCGGGCGCGAGCATGAAAGCGCTTCAGCACGAGGTTCTTGCCCACATAGGCTTCGGCGACGATGAGCTGATCGACGTCGAGATTGTGGTTGTTCTCGGCATTCGCGATGGCCGATTGAAGCGTCTTCTTCACGTCCTGCGCGATGCGCTTGCGAGAGAAGGTGAGGTCTGCGAGAGCCTTGTCCACCTTCTTACCGCGAATGAGCTGGGCGACGAGGTTCAGCTTCTGCGGGCTCACACGAAGCGAGCGCGCCACAGCCTGAGCCTCGTTGTCCTTGATCCGCCGCTCTGTTTTCGGTTTCGACATGGCTACCTCTTCTTCGCCTTCTTATCGGCGGAGTGGCCGTAATAAGTGCGCGTGGGCGAGAACTCGCCGAACTTGTGGCCCACCATATCCTCGGAGACAAGCACCGGGATATGCTTCTGGCCATTGTGAACGGCGAAGGTCAAGCCGACGAACTGCGGCAGGATCGTCGAACGCCGACTCCAGATCTTGATCGGCGCGTTGGATTTCTTATCGCGGGCGGAATCCGCCTTGGCGATCACGTAGCCGTCGACAAACGGCCCTTTCCAGACTGAGCGTGTCATCGCGGCCTCTACTTCTTCTTCACGTGGCGGGCGCGGACGATAAACTTATCCGTGCGAATGTTCTTACGGGTACGATTACCCTTGGTGCCCTTGCCCCACGGGGTGACGGGATGACGGCCACCCGAAGTGCGCCCTTCACCACCGCCGTGCGGATGGTCAATCGGGTTCATGGCTACGCCGCGAACGCTCGGACGCTTGCCGAGCCAGCGGTTGCGGCCCGCCTTGCCCAAACTCTGGTTCGAATTGTCGGGGTTTGACACGGCACCAACGGTAGCCATGCAATCCGCCTGAACCATGCGCATCTCGCCCGAGTTGAGGCGAAGAATTGCCATGCCCTGGTCGCGACCGACGAGCTGCGCATAGCAGCCTGCGGAGCGTGCGATCTGGCCACCCTTGCCGAGCTTCAACTCGACATTGTGGATGATGGTGCCGATCGGCATGTTGGCCAGCGGCATCGCGTTGCCGGGCTTCACGTCGACCTTGTTGCCAGAGACGACCTTGTCGCCAACATTCAGGCGCTGCGGCGCGAGGATGTAGGACAACTCGCCGTCTTCGTACTTGATCAGCGCGATGAAGGCCGTCCGGTTGGGATCGTATTCCAGCCTTTCGACCGTCGCCGCGATATCGAACTTGCGCCGCTTGAAGTCCACGAGGCGGTAGTTGCGCTTGTGACCGCCGCCGCGACGCCGCGAAGTGATGCGACCGTGCACGTTCCGACCGGCGCTTTCGGCGCGCCCCTCGGTCAGCGCCTTCACCGGCTTGCCCTTCCACAGCTGGGAACGGTCGACCAGCACGAGCTGGCGAAGACCCGGCGTTATGGGGTTGAATTTCTTTAATGCCATGGCGAATGCGCCCTTACCGAAGTCTGCCTTACAGCGTTGTCGTTATATCGATCGTTTGGCCCTCTTTCAGGGTCACGATCGCTTTCTTGAAATCGCTCTGCTGGCCTTTGACGCCCTTGAACCGCTTGACCTTGCCCTTGCGGATCAGGGTGTTGACGGCCAGTACGTTGACATTGAAGAGACGCTCAATAGCCTCCTTGATGTCGGGCTTCGTTGCGTCGATCGCCACCTTGAACACCACCTGGTTGTTCTCGGAGACCAGCGTGGACTTCTCGGTGATGATCGGCGAGCGGATCACGTCGTAGAGTTCTTCTTCCCTCATTTGAACCGCTCCTCCAGCGCTTCGAGCGCCGCGCGGGTCAGCACGAGCTTCTCCCGGCGCAGAATGTCATAAACATTGATGCCCTGCACCGGCAGCACATCCACGTTCGGAATGTTACGCGCGGCGAGTGCGAAATTATCCTGCAACACCGCGCCGTCGATAATCAGCGCATTCGACAGGCCGAGGCCCGCGAACTTGCCGCGAAGCTGCGCGGTCTTGGCCTCGGGGACTTCAGCCTTGTCGAGCACGACGAGCGCATCCGACTTAGCCTTCACCGAGAGCGCATGCTTCAGCGCCAATGCACGCACCTTCTTCGGCAGGTCATGCGCGTGGCTGCGCGGGACCGGTCCGGCGGTGCGACCACCACCGCGAAACTGGGGCGGCTTGTCGTTGCCGTGGCGGGCCTGGCCGGTGCCCTTCTGCTTGTATATCTTCTTGTTCGGACCGTTCACTTCGCCGCGTGCCTTGGCCTTATGCGTGCCAGCCTGGCGCTTCGACAGCTGATAACGGACCATACGCTGCAGAATGTCCGTGCGCGGCTCGAGCGCGAACACTGCATCGTCCAATTCCACGCTTCCTGCATTGGAAGCGTCAAGGGTGATGACTTCCGCCTTCATTTATGCCCCCGCTCCCGCAGTCGCGGTGTCGTTGTTGACTTTGCGGAACGCGCCCGGAACGGGGACGTCCTTCGGAAGAGGCTTCTTCACGGCGTCCTTGACCATGACCCAGCCGCCTTTTGCGCCGGGAACGGCGCCGCGGATAAGGAGGAGACCGCGTTCGACGTCTGTCCTCACCACCTGCAGGTTCTGCGTGGTGACGCGATCGACGCCCATATGACCGGCCATCTTCTTGCCCTTGAAGGTCTTGCCCGGATCCTGACGGTTACCGGTCGAACCATGAGAGCGGTGCGAGATCGAAACGCCGTGGGTAGCGCGCAAGCCGCCGAAGTTCCAGCGCTTCATCGCGCCGGCGAAGCCTTTGCCGATGCTCGTGCCGATTACGTCGACGAACTGCCCGGCCAGAAAATGATCCGCAGTCAGCTCCGCGCCGACCTCGATGACATTTTCCGGCGTCACGCGGAACTCGACCACTTTCGCCTTCGGCTCAACCTGAGCCTTCGCAAAATGGCCACGCTCGGCGCGCGTCACGTTCTTGACCTTCCGCGACCCCGCGCCGACCTGAATCGCCGTGTAACCGTTCGCTTCCTGCGTCCGGTGCGCGATCACCTGGCATTGATCGAGTTTCAACACCGTAACGGGCACATGTTCGCCCGCCTCGGTGAAGATTCGCGTCATGCCAACCTTCTGTGCCAACAATCCCGATCGCATCGGTCTGCCTCAGTTTCCTTCGCCGCCATCGAAAGCGGCTGAATCCTTTGTTCAACTCCCGCCATCCGCTCCTGCGGTCGGCGTATCCAACGTGCTGCGCGGGCTTGGCCCAATTTCCCGCTATCGGGGGCGCAGCGTCATAAAACCTTCAGCGACACGCGCTAAAGCTTGATCTCAACATCCACGCCCGCCGCGAGGTCGAGCTTCATGAGCGCATCAACCGTCTGCGGAGTCGGATCGACAATATCGATCAGGCGCTTGTGGGTGCGCATTTCGAACTGCTCGCGGCTCTTCTTATCGATGTGCGGCGAGCGGTTAACGGTGTACCGCTCGATGCGTGTCGGGAGCGGGATCGGCCCGTGCACATCCGCACCCGTCCGCTTCGCGGTATTGACAATCTCCTTCGTGGAGGCGTCGAGCACGCGGTGGTCGAACGCCTTCAGCCGGATGCGAATGGTTTGGCCTGCCATATCAAACTCCCAATAGAAGAGGCGCTCCGTTTTTGGAGCGCCCGCTCCGTCGTCCCTTTAATAATTACTTAATGATGCTGGCAACCACGCCGGCGCCGACAGTACGGCCACCCTCGCGGATAGCAAAGCGAAGCTTTTCTTCCATGGCGATCGGCACGATCAGCTCGACTTCCATCGAGACGTTATCGCCCGGCATCACCATTTCGGTGCCTTCCGGCAGCTGAACCACACCCGTCACGTCCGTCGTACGGAAGTAGAACTGGGGGCGATAGTTTGTGAAGAACGGCGTATGACGACCGCCTTCTTCCTTCGTGAGAATGTAGGCTTCCGCCTTGAACTTGGTGTGCGGCGTGACCGAGCCGGGCTTGCAAAGCACCTGACCGCGCTCAACCGCTTCGCGGTCGATACCACGGAGCAGACAGCCCACGTTGTCGCCAGCTTCGCCCTGATCGAGCAGCTTGCGGAACATCTCAACGCCCGTGACGATCGACTTGACGGTCGGCTTGATGCCAACGATTTCGATTTCTTCGCCGACCTTGATCACACCGCGTTCGATACGGCCCGTCACCACCGTGCCGCGTCCCGAGATCGAGAACACGTCTTCGATTGGCATCAGGAACGGCTGGTCGCGCGGACGCTCGGGCAGCGGAATATGAGCGTCGACTTCTTCCATCAGCTTGATGATCGCTTCGCGGCCGAGTTCACCAGCATCGCCATCAAGCGCGGCCTTGGCCGAGCCCTTCACGATCGGGATGTCGTCACCCGGGAAGTCGTACTTCGAGAGCAACTCGCGGATTTCGAGTTCGACGAGTTCAAGCAGCTCCGGATCGTCCAAGAGGTCGACCTTGTTCATGAACACGACAAGCGCCGGAACGCCGACCTGACGGGCGAGCAGGATATGCTCGCGGGTCTGGGGCATCGGGCCGTCGGCGGCGGACACGACGAGGATCGCTCCGTCCATCTGGGCGGCGCCGGTGATCATGTTCTTCACGTAGTCGGCGTGGCCGGGGCAGTCGACGTGCGCATAGTGACGGTTGGCGGTCTCATATTCGACGTGACTGGTCGAGATCGTGATGCCGCGTGCCTTCTCTTCAGGCGCCTTGTCGATCTGGTCGTAAGCCGTAAACGTCGCGCCGCCGGTCTCAGCCAGCACCTTCGTGATCGCGGCCGTCAGCGACGTCTTGCCATGGTCCACGTGACCGATGGTGCCGATGTTCAGATGCGGCTTGCTGCGCGAGAATTTTGCCTTGGCCATGTGGCTCTCCGTTCTTCCTCTTTCATCCCGAACTAGAGACTAGGTCGGTCTAAAGCTCCTGACTTTGTTGCCCTATCAGGCGAATTTCGCCTGCACTTCCTCTGCCACGTTTTGCGGAACCTGCGCATAGTGGTCAAACTGCATGGTAAACTGCGCGCGCCCTTGGCTCATCGAGCGAAGAGTGTTCACATAACCAAACATGTTCGCGAGCGGAACCATGGCATTGATCACCGTGGCGTTGCCGCGCATTTCCTGGCCGAGGATCTGGCCGCGACGACCGGTCAGATCGCCGATGACGCCGCCGACGTAATCTTCCGGCGAAACGACTTCGACCTTCATGATCGGCTCGAGCAACTTCGGGCCGGCCTTCTGGGCACCTTCACGGAAGGCGGCGCGGGATGCGATTTCGAACGCGAGCACGCTCGAGTCCACTTCGTGATACGCGCCGTCGATCAACGACACCTTGAGGTCGAGCATCGGGAAGCCCGCGAGAATGCCGTTATCGAGCACGCTGCGAACGCCCTTTTCGACGCCGGGAATATATTCCTTCGGGACCGAACCGCCGACGATCTTCGACTCGAAAGCGAAGCCGGCACCCTGTTCCTGAGGCTCGATCACGATCTTGACGCGCGCAAACTGACCGGTACCGCCCGTCTGCTTCTTATGGGTGTAGTCAACTTCCTGCTTCCGCGTGATCGTCTCGCGATAAGCCACCTGCGGCGCGCCGACGGTCGCTTCGACCTTGAACTCGCGACGCATGCGGTCGACAATGATTTCGAGGTGAAGTTCGCCCATGCCCTTGATGATCGTCTGACCGCTCTCGATGTCGCTCGTGACGCGGAAAGACGGATCTTCCTGAGCGAGGCGGTTCAACGCCATGCCCATCTTTTCCTGGTCGGCCTTCGTCTTCGGCTCCACCGCGACCTCGATCACGGGTTCCGGGAACTCCATGCGTTCGAGGATCGCCGGCTTCAGCGGGTCGCTAAGCGTGTCGCCCGTGATCACATCCTTCAGCGACGCGATCGCGACGATGTCGCCCGCGAACGCTTCCTTGATGTCTTCGCGGCTGTTCGCATGCATCAGAAGCATGCGGCCGATACGCTCTTTCTTGTCCTTGACCGTGTTGATGAGCTGCATGCCCGTCTCGACGCGGCCAGAATAAATGCGACAGAACGTGAGCGAGCCGACAAAAGGGTCGTTCATGATCTTGAACGCGAGCATCGAAAGCGGCTCATCGTCAGCCGACCTGCGAACGGTCTCCTCGCCTGTCTTGACGTCAATCGCCTTGATCGGCGGGATATCCACCGGCGACGGGAGATAGTCGAGCACGCCGTCGAGCAAAGGCTGCACGCCCTTGTTCTTGAAGGCCGAGCCGCAGAACACCGGATAAAAGGCGCTCATAATCGTGCCGCGGCGGATCAATTCTTTCAGCTTCGCCTCTTCCGGCTCAACGCCGTCGAGGTAAGCTTCCATGGCTTCGTCATCAAGCTCGACAACCGTTTCGACGAGCTTGTGACGATAGTCCTTCGCCTTGTCGAGCAAATCGGCGGGGACATCGTCATCGCGGAAGCTCGCACCGAGAACGTCTTCGTCCCAGATCACGGCCTTCATGCGAATGAGGTCTACGATACCCTTGAAGTCGCTCTCGGAACCGATCGGAAGCTGCAACACGAGAGGCTTCGCACCGAGGCGCTCGATGACCGAGTCGACGCAGGCGTAGAAGTCGGCGCCGATCTTGTCCATCTTGTTGACGAAGATCATGCGCGGCACGTTGTATTTGTCGCCCTGGCGCCAGACGGTCTCCGTCTGCGGCTCCACGCCCTGGTTGGCGTCGAGAAGCGCGACAGCGCCGTCGAGCACGCGAAGGCTGCGCTCGACTTCGATGGTAAAGTCCACGTGACCGGGCGTATCGATGATGTTGATACGCTTGCCCTTCCAGTAAGCGGTCGTCGCGGCCGACGTGATCGTGATGCCGCGCTCCTGCTCCTGCTCCATCCAGTCCATCGTCGCGGCACCATCGTGCACCTCGCCGATTTTGTGGCTCTTTCCCGTGTAATACAGGATGCGCTCAGTCGTGGTCGTCTTACCAGCATCAATGTGAGCCATGATGCCGATATTGCGATAGTCTTCGATGGGAGTTTGACGCGCCATGACCAAGCCTTTGCCGTCTCTAATTCTTTACCAACGGTAATGCGAGAACGCGCGATTGGCTTCAGCCATCTTGTGCGTGTCTTCGCGTTTTTTTACTGCGGTGCCGCGGTTGTTGGCGGCATCCAGCAATTCGCCGGAAAGCCGCTCTTCCATCGTATTTTCATTGCGTCCGCGCGCAGCGGTGATGATCCAGCGGATCGCCAGCGCCTGACGGCGTTCGTTTCTCACTTCCACCGGCACCTGATAGGTCGCACCACCGACACGGCGGGAGCGAACCTCGATGGCCGGCTTCACGTTGTTCAGCGCCTCGTGGAACATTTCAATTCCATCGCGCTTCGCCTTTTGTTCGATGCGGCCCAGCGCGCCATAGACGATCGTCTCGGCGGCCGACTTCTTGCCCTCGAACATGAGGCTGTTCATGAATTTCGTGATGACCACGTCCCCATACTTCGGGTCCGGGATGATCTCGCGCTTATCAGCTCTGTGCCGACGTGACATTGCTTAAAATCCTCAGTCTTACTTCGGCCGCTTCGCGCCATACTTCGAACGGCGCTGCCTGCGCTTCGCCACGCCCTGCGTGTCGAGCACGCCACGGATAATGTGATAGCGCACACCCGGCAAGTCCTTGACGCGACCGCCGCGGATCAGCACCACCGAGTGCTCCTGAAGGTTATGGCCTTCGCCGGGAATATAGCTCGTCACTTCGAAGCCGTTCGTCAGACGGACACGCGCCACTTTACGCAGAGCGGAGTTTGGCTTCTTCGGCGTCGTCGTATAGACGCGCGTGCAGACGCCACGCTTCTGCGGGCACTCCGTCATCGCCGGCACTTTGTTTCGCTTGACCGGCGCGACGCGCGGCTTGCGGATCAATTGCTGTATCGTTGGCATCAACGCTTCCAAATCAAACGGCGTAGGGACCGGGGACGGAAATTTCCGCCTTCCAGTCCGATGAAGACGAAAAGACTTCGGAGGCATTGCCTCTTGGGTCTCGGGAATAAGGTTGTCCGGTGTCTTCGCGGCAGTGTTTAAGCGAAAGCACGCTTCAGCGCGCGAAAACTGCTTACGACCTGCCACCAGAGTGTGCGCAAAATAGGGGCGTGGGCTTGGGCCGTCAAGCTCAAATTTGGTTTATTTTCGGCCGTTTGCTCATCTTTCGTTTCGTGTTGCCGCGAAGAACGAATTTCGCACCCGCGTTAATGCCATTCGTAAAAAGCCAAGCTTCGGCAAATCCATTTCGGAACACCGGACGGGCGAACGCATTCCGTGTGCATCGGAAAGGAAGCTCCGCCATGACCGACCCGACGCCTCACACGACACATCGACCCCACCATCCCGCGCATCACGAAACGCGGCATAACGAGGAAAAAGCCGCGCGCTTCGAGAGCGGCGATTTCTCCGGCGAGCCACCGCTCCGCAAGAGGCGCGAATTTGGCAGGCCGCACGCGCTCGTGGTGATCGGAACCGCGCTTTCGCTCGTTGCGCTCGCGGGGTTCATCCTGCTTCCGTATCTCTATAAAGCGTCCGGCTGAGTCTTGCCGATGCTTGCGGCGGCGAGTCCCGTCACGAAGCCGAGCACGGCCCCCGCGACGATATCCGAAAACCAGTGATATGTCGCGCCGAGAAGGCCGATGCCGACGAGCGCCGTCGCGATCACGCCCACAAACCGTAGCTTCGGCCAGAGGCGCCAGACCGCCCCCGCAAGGGCTGCAATCACAGTCGTGTGGCCGGATGGGAAAGAGGCGAAGCCTCGGCTGTCGGTCAACGGGAAGAAGCCGTAGACGCCATTCGCGAACCAGGACGGATTGTTGTTCACCCACGTCTCCGGCCAAGTGCGGCCGAACAGGATCTTCAGTTGAACGGCGAGCGCCGCCGAGACCACGATGGCGAGCGAAAGGCGCAGCATCTCATCTTCGCGCGCGGTCAGCGAGCCGCCGCGCAGGTAATTTCGCGTTGCGATAAGGGCCAGGATGATAGCGGCGGCGGGCGCGAGCGGCTTTGCGATGTACGTCAGCGCCACGAAGAACGGATCACCGTAGTATTGTGGCCGGAGCAGCCCCGCGATTTGACGATCGACGAAGAAAAAGCCGAAGACGACGATTGCCGCCACCACGCCGAGACCTGCAACGAAGCGGATGAGACACGCCCTCCGCCTCGCCTGAAATTCGACCGTCACCGCGTCCATGCGCTGCACTCCTCATCCTGTCAGGCTCGCCGCTATATTTACAGTCAGGGCTAATACGGCCGTGTTGAAGAAAAATGACACCACGGCGTGCAACGTGACAAGGCGGCGGAGCGCGTGCGATTTGACCAGCGTGTCGGACGTCTGCGATGCCGCCCCGATGGACGTCGCAAAATAAAGGAAATCCCAATAGTCGGGCCGTTCGCAGCCGGGAAATTCGAGGCCGCGCCCCGCGTCACTGCCTGGATCGGGGCGATAGAAGGCGTGGGCGTAATGCAGCGCGAACGCGATCTGCGTCACGCTCCACGAAATGATGAGGGTGACCAGCGCAAGCGCCGCCAGCGCCATCTTTTCTTTCGCGCTCGTCTCGGGAAGTTTGGCTTCAAGGCCGACCGCCATTATGGCCGCGAAGCTCGCGGCGATGGCGAGGAGGATGATGGTGAGGATGACAAGGCGACTGTCGTCGCGGCGTGCGGCGCGCTTCTGAATCTTCGCCGCATCGCTTGTGAAATCGAGGCGAAGCGCGAGAAAAAGATAGGTCAGGCCGCCGAGATCCCACGTGATGGCGGCGCGCACTGCAAGCGCGAGGCTGTCCGGCAGAAGACCGTAGGCGAGCGAGCCGACCAGAACCGCGCTGTAAAACCTCGGCCTGATCGAGAGCGATTCCCAGAATGAAACGGGGTGATACCACCCGCGCCTGCGGGCATGGTGAAGCCCCGCGCGGTTTGCTTTCTCCGGCAGGCCTTCCCCGCCGCTTTCGGGCGACGTGGCGGCGGCGTCCGCTTGCGCGCCGCCGCCCTTCAGCGCCCTTCGTCTGGATCGCGCACGGGAAGACGTCATGGCTGACCACTCGTGGCTGTTTCCCCGCAACGCTTATCATGAGTGCGTGTTTTCTTCATCAGCATCGAACAGGAAAAGCCAAGCCTTTCCTTCGCTCACTGCGTTTCGCGCGGTTGCCGCATCCCTCGCTTTTCGGCACTGTTGACGGCGACGGGGAAATTACGGGGAAGCGATATGGAAAACGTACGGGGCCGCACGGTCCTTGTAACGGGAGCATCGGCGGGCATCGGCAGGGCGTTCGCCAAGGTTTTCGCGGCGAAGGGCTGGAACGTCATACTGACCGCGCGCCGCCTCGACCGGCTCGAAGCTCTCGCCGCCGAGATCGAGACGAAATACAAGGTCGGCGCAATCGCCATCGAGCAGGATCTGGCCGCGCCTGACAGCGTGGAGAAGCTCGTCGCCGCGATCAGCGACCGGCGCGTTCTGACGGTAGACGGCCTCGTGAACAACGCGGGCTACAGCGTTCCCGGCCATTACGCAAAGACCGCGTGGGCCGATCAGGACCGCTTCCTGCGCGTCATGGTCACCGTGCCGTGCGAACTCGCGCATGTGCTGCTTCCGCCCATGGTGCAGCGCCGCTTCGGACGCATCATCAACGTGGCCTCCGTGGCAGGGCTGATCCCCGGCGCGGCGGGTCACACGCTTTACGGCGCATCGAAGGCGTTCCTCATTCGCTTCTCGGAATCGCTGCTTCTCGAAAATCGCCGCGCGAACGTGCTCACGACCGCGCTTTGCCCCGGCTTCACTTACACCGAGTTCCACGACGTGATCGGCACGCGCGACAAGGTGTCGAAATACGGCAAGGCGTGGTGGTCCACTTCGGCGGAAGTTGCGGTCGCTGGATATGATGGCGTGATGGCGGGCAAGCCCGTGGTCGTCGTTGGACGCCGCGCGAAGCAGATTTCCGCGCTCATGAAAGTCTTGCCCGAAAGCGTCGCGCTTGGCATGGTTGGCCGTCAGTCGAAGACCTTCCGCTCGGAGGAACCGGGCACTTCAGGTAACGAGCCATCATGACCGCCGCCATCGTCATTCCGGCACGATACGCGTCTACGCGTTTCCCCGGCAAACCGCTGTGCCTCCTTTCCGGCATCTCCATGCTTGAGCGCGTCTGGCGCATAGCGTCGAGCGTGAAGCAGGCGTCGCGCGTGGTCATCGCCACCGACGACGAACGCATCCGCGAGCACGCGCTGGCCTTCGGCGCCGAGGTTGCACTCACCTCGCCCGACTGCGCGAACGGCACCGAGCGCGTGCACGAGGCGGTTGGCCGCGCCCATATCCGCGAGGACATCATCCTCAATCTTCAGGGCGATGCGCCGCTCACGCCGCCCTGGGTGCTGGAAGCGATGATCGACGAGATGATTATCGACCCAGCGCCAGAGATCGTGACGCCCGCCGTGCGCCTTCGGGGACCGGCGCTAGAAGAATTTCTTGCCCACAAGAAAGAGCGTCCGGCCACCGGCACGACGGTCACATTCAACTTGCGCCGCAACGCGCTCTACTTCTCGAAGGCCGTAATTCCGCACATCCGCACGGAAGGACACGGCGGGATTTACCGGCACATCGGTCTGTACGGCTATCGCAAGGCCGCGCTCTCGCGTTATGTCTCGCTCGCGCCCACGCCGCTTGAACAAACCGAACAGCTTGAGCAACTCCGCGCGCTGGAAAACGGCATGACGGTGCGCATCGCCGTGGTGGACTATCGCGGCCGCACGCATTCTTCCATCGACGCGCCGGGTGACGTGCCCGTCGCCGAGGCGATCATCGCGCGCGAGGGCGAACTCGTGCCCGCGCTTCGCTGAAACGGGGCGGCGGGCCGCAGTCAACTTTTCCGCTCCCCGCTTTTCGTAAGGCGCAGCTCCTGCTACGTTTGGAGCGCCGGCGGCTGTTTGGCCGTCCAACGACAGGCTGGCACTGGCATTGATTTGACAATTCCGCGATTCGGGCGAAGCCGGTCGCGGCGTGTCCGGAGGGCATGCGTGATGCTTCTTATTCTCGCTCGGCATGGCAACACCTTCGAGGCGGGCGAAAAGCCTGTCTGGGTGGGCGCGCGCACCGATCTGCCGCTTACGCAAAAGGGCCGCGAACAGGCGGCCGCGCTGGGCGAGGCTCTGAAGCCGTTCGCGCCGCGCATCCGGCGCATCGCCGCGGGGCCGCTCGCACGCACCCGCGAGCATGCGGAAATCGCCGCAGCGACCGCTGACTTGTCCGCGCCTGTGGACATTGACGACCGCCTGCGCGAGATCGACTACGGCGACTGGGAAGGCAGAAGCTCGGAAGATATCGAAGCATCCGGCGGCGCGGCCGAGCTTGCAGCGTGGGACGAGCGCGGCGTCTGGCCGATTTCCGCCGGGTGGCTGCCGTGCACCTATGCCATCGACGCGAGGGCGTCGGCATTGGCGGGCGAAGCCGCGCGCGATGCGGAGGCGGGCGACGCCGCGCTGTTCGTGACGAGCAACGGCGTCCTGCGCTACTTCCTCAAGCTCGTGCCCGGCGCGTTCGAGGCCGCCGTCGTGGAACGCACTCTCAAGGTCGCGACGGGCCATGTCTGCGCGCTTCGACTTGAAGGCGACGCGTGGGGTGTCGTGCTGTGGAACGTGAAACCGGGCGAACTTGCCGCCTTGCTTTAATCCATCGCTGAAGCCGCTGTGGGCGCGTGCCGCACTCCGCGCATCGTCCGCAGCGCGTCGCGGCTGGCCAGAATGGCGCCGCCGGTGATGAGAAGCGCCGCCACCCAGAGCGAAGGCTTCGACGGGCCAAGCCCGGTGGCGGTCAAAAGAGCCGTCGACAGAAGCGGCGAGAAATAGGCGAGCACGCCGAGCGTGCGCAGGTCGCCGTGCTTGCAGCCATAGTCCCAAACATAGAAGGCGAGCCCGATCGGCCCCGCGCCGAGCGCCAGAATCGCGAAAAGCTGCAAGCCGGGCGCAGGCATCACGAAGTCTTCGAGCGCGAGATGCGCACCCCATGCCAGCACCGCCGTGCCAAGGCAATAGACCGAAACGGCCGCGCTCGGCACGCCGCGAAACAGCCGCGTCAGAACCGAATAGCTCGACCATGTCAGCGCAGCCGTCACGGCCATCGCATAGCCGAACGCGTTGCCGCCGAGCGACAGCGCCGCGCCGCCGGTGATCGCGAGCGCGGCCCCGGCGAACGCCATCGACACGCCGGAGATATGCCAGACCGTCAGCTTTCCCGCCGAAGCGCGCGCGGGCAGCATAGTGGAAAACATCACGATCAGCACCGGCCAGAGATAATTGACGAGGCTTGCTTCCACGGCGGGGGCGTTCTGCATCGCCAGGAAAAACGCGAAATGATCAACGAAGAACGCCGCAACGCCGAGTGCCACCGGCTGCCAGCCAAGCGCGCCGAGGCCGCGCCGCGCGGACGGGTTCGCCGCCAGCCAGACGAAGCCCGCCAACGCGCCGATGGTGAAGGTGAGCGCGACGAGTTCCAGCGGCGGGATCGCGCCCGCAAGTACCGTCAGCGTGGGCAGCAGCGCCCAGAGCGGAATGGCGAGGACGCCGATGGCGGTGGCTTTACCGCCGCTCGTTATGGGCATTGGGATGGTCCTGAGATCGATGCGCGGAGATACCAGATGCGGCTCGACGCTGTGGTTATCAGGCTGATCTAGTCGCCCGCGAGCCGATGAGGCAATTGAAAACGGCTTCGAGATACCGCGCGAAATTCGCCTGAATAACGGCAGGCCGCCAGAGCACTACGCGCCGTTCGCGTGCCAGCCGGGCAAGTCTCGCGCCTCGCTGCGGCCGGCAAGTTCCAAAGCCGGAGCAAGCGCCGTCTCGAACTGCGTCTCCACCTTGACGCGCTCGATCCGCCGCCGCAGAAAATCGGCCCACAGAAATTCGCTGAACGGCGTCCTGTCCTTCGAATACGCTCCCTCACGCCGCAGCGCTCCCGCAAGGCTGCGGAAGGGGTCGTCGATCATGTCGTCGATCCTCGGCGGGATGTCGTCATACTCGCGCCGATGCCCTTCATCGTCGAACGGGTGCAGAAGGCCGAGGCTGTCCATGACCTCGAAAAACGCGCCGTTGTCGATGTCTCGGAAGTCGAAAACCGGCCTCACCGGCACTTC
>NZ_JFZJ01000002.1 GCF_000636015.1 Rhodomicrobium udaipurense JA643 | reverse complement strand
CACCGTGTCGGACGCGTCGCCTGAGCCAGCCGGGCTCGCGGACTGGACAAAATCGCCTGTCTCGGCGGCTTCCGCGCTGTCGGTCAGCGCCGAGTTGATCGGGGCATTGCGGATGCTGAGCCCGGCGCAGCCCGAAAGCGCGACGGCGGCTCCAAGACACGCAGCGGCTGCGGCGAGGACGCTAACCCGCGCGGAAACTCCGGCACGAATGGCAAAAAACGGCGGCAAAATCGCTACCCTCTAGTGGTCCGATTCCGACATTTGCATCGTTTTACGGCGCACTCGCGAGCAAATGTCGGAATCGCGAGGACCACTAATGCGCCTTCCAAAGGCATTGGCCAGTCTCGCTGACCGGCTTCACCGTCTCCGGAACCCGCGCCAATGCGCGACGGAAACGAAATCATCAGCCAAGTGAGTTGCATCACGGACACGTCCAAAATGTGGCGTCGCACAAATTCGGTCAGCGCGAGGCAGGGCTCGTGGCTTAAAGTAGAGACGGGTGTTTTCGGATGTCTCGGATCGCCGTTTCGGGTATAGTGGGGCCGATGTCTAAGCCTTTCTCACGGTTAACTCTTTCGCGTCTGCGAGGGTTTTCCCGCGCATGCATTTGCGTGCTCGCGCTGGCTCTCTCTTTGCCATTTGCCGCAATATCTTACGCGCAGACGCCGCTTCAGGAGGCCATTGCGCGCCTTTCTCCGCAGCAGCAGGCGATCCTTCACGCCTACGAATCCGCGCGCATCGCCTATGCGAAGTCGGTGGATGCCTATTGGAAGCGCGTGGAGATGAAGCGCAAGCGGCGCAAGGCGAAGATCGCGCGTTCCCTGCCCTTGACGCTCGACGATTACGTCGCCGAGCAGCCCCCCGTCTATAATGGCCCGAAGCGCCCGGCCGACATCATGGCGATGCTGCCGAAGCCGCCTAAACCGCCCGTGACGGACGTGCCGAAGCCGATCCCGGTCGTCTCCGATTTTTTGCGCGAGGCGCAGGCGACTTATGGGTTCCGCCCGGATCGCGTGCCTGAAGACGACTTCATGATCGCCTACGCTCTCGAAGCCGTGAAGCTCGGCCTCAGCCGCGATCAGGTGGTGCGCGTCTACGCGCTGGAGACGGGCGGCATGGGCACGCACGATCTGCAATCCGGCTATAATCCGAGAACCGGGCGAGCCGCTTCGACGGCGCTTGGCTACGCGCAGCTTCTGGCGGCGAATTCCATCGAGCAGGTCCGCAAGGAGGGCGACGAGTTCGCCTCGCGGCTCGAACGGCTGGCGCAAGAACCCGGCATGCCGCGCGAAAAGGCGCAGTCGCTGCTTTACAAGGCGGCGCTCGTCCGCCGCATGAATGCGGACGCCCGACGCGTGCGGGACGGCTGGGCCGCGCACCTCGAATACGCCAAGACGCCGAGGGGGCTCGCCATGCATGCGCTCAACCTTGACGGCGACATCGGCCCGTGGATGCAGGTGATAAAGCTCCGCAGCGTGGTCGAATATGCGCGGAAGAAGGGCCTCGGCAGGCTCAACGGCGCGCAGCTCGAACTCATGAACCTCGCCGGGCCCGGCAGCGGCTTCGAAATGCTGGTGCCGCCCGGTCGCGATATGCCGACCTCGAACTTCTTTGAGCGCGGGGGCTACGAGCGGAACCCCGTCGTGCACGAGAGGACTGGCGCGGAATTGCTGGCAAAGCTCGACGAGATCATGGATCGCAACATCCAGAAGCCGGGCGCGCAGAAATTTGCGGCCATATTCGACCGCATCCAGCGACGTCTCGCGCAGGGCGGACACGCGCAAAGCCGCACGGCCGAGCAATCGCCGCTGTCATTCATCAATCCATTCGCGCGCTGAGGCACGTTCGTTTCACCAATAAGCGACCGGCGCTCCGACGGCATCCTCACGGAATGAACAGGCGGTACGGCTATAGCCCTCACCGTATGGAGCCGATGTCGGCCCCTCGCCAGCCGATGCGCGTCGTCCAATCGACGTTATGCGAACGGGTTCTTCACCTTCGCGGGCGGCTCGGCGGAGGCAACCACGGTCGGCAGGTCGCCGCCTGTCTCAAGTTCCTTGACGATCCGGTCCACCGCCTCTTTCAGCACCTTAGCCGCCTGAAGCCCGGCGCGGTCGCGGGTGATCGCCAGCGTGCCATACACCGAAACGCGGTCCTCGCGGTTCTCGATAGTGAGCCCACCGAGGGTGATCGCGTCCGTCTCGTTCCTGAAAGGCGAAAAGTTCATCATCGTCTCCGGCCGGCCGCCTCGGAGGTCTGGAGCCGACATCCGTAATGCGGCGTTGGCCTCGGCAGGATCATAGCACGTCGGCGCACCGCTCCGTCAAGTTGCGGAAAAGCGTCGACACCAACCTTCGCTTCAAGTTCGTCGATGGAAAGCGTCTCCCACGCCTGGCTGTCGTCATTCGGGGCGAAAAACGCGGCGGCCGCGTTGCGCGACGGCACATAGATCGCCTTGAAGACATGCGTCGGCACCAGCACACGGCCCTTCAGGCTTTCGAGTTCCGCGCCGAGGAAGGCCGGGCCAGTGACGACATATACCGTCTCGCTCTCCGCGATATCCCGCACGGCGGACTCGATGCCCTCCCATAGCACCTCGTTGTTACAGGGGTGCTGTGGGATCATGTTCGCCAGCGAGAACGACTCCTCCTGCCCCTTGCGCGTCGACATATCGCCGTTGGGCGCCATGTGGCCCCGGTCGAAGCCGCTGCGCTTGTAGTCCGTAAGCTCGGCGCGAACCTCCGGCGGAAGCAGCGTCTCGTCGTGGAAGGCGTTCGAGCTGATGCGCGTGAGGGTCTTGGCGGCGGCGACACGCGCGGGCGTCAGCATCTCGGCGGCCCAGAGCGGCGTCCGCGATACGCCCGAATAAAGCACCGCGATTTCGGAGAAGCACAGGCCGTAGGTTTCCCGCGCGAGTTGCTCGCTTTTGATGGCGGGGAACCCGCCGCGATAAAGCTGCGCGTCGCAGCCTCTTTCCTGCGCGTGCCCCGGTGTTGCGTACTGTCCGAGGGCAAGAGCCGCGAAAAGGAGGATCAAAAGCGCCTGCGCGCGGCGGAGCAATGCCATGGACAACCCCGGAATAAGAGCATGAGCTCTTCCGAGGTACGCGATTCGCAAAGCACGCCCTACGGGTTGCGCGAGCGGTGGCCGGCTTATCCCACGCCTTCGCGCGAGCAAAAAAGATGGCCGGAAACCCGGCCATTTTCGTCTAAGATTTGCGTCGAACCGTTATTTGCAGGATTTCGCGAGCCCGTCGAGCACGGTCGAAGCGTCCTCGTCCATCTCGGAATCCATCACGTATTTTTCGAAGTCCGCACCGAGCTTCTTCGCGCCGTCCTGCATCTCCTTGTCGAGCGCTTCGAGCTTCTTCTCGTCCTTCTTCTCGGCAGCGGCCGTGAAGTCGTCCTGAAGCTTCACGAGCTTACAGAACTGCGTCGTCTTGGCCTTGTCGGCCTTGATGCCGTCGACGACCTTCTGGATATCGGCCTTGGTCGCCTTTGGCGCCGCAGGCTCTTCCTTCTGCGCCGGTTCCTTCGCGGGCGCTTCCTTCTGCTGCGCGAGGACGGACGTGGAAACAAAGGCAGCTAAAACCGCGATGGCTGCGGCGAATTTCATGTTCATGAAAGGGGCTCCTGAACGGGATGGATCTTGAAATGCAGCGAGATGGAAGCCGGGGTGCATGATCGATTGGCCCCGATCCTTGCCAAGAAATGGCGGCGATTTCGCGACTCCCAAAATGAATTCTTCTCAACTTTTCCGAATTCCAAGTCGCGAGCCGGAGAGGCGTTCGACTGGCGGAAAAGATCGCACATGAGGATCGAGTGGATCCCCACGCTCACATCGACCGCGAGATACGCCGACGAGGCAGCGAGACAAGCGGCGTGGCCGCGAGAGATGCGGAGAAAGCGGCGCGCCGAGGAACTGTCGCGCTGCCGCTTTCACCGGAGGCTTGCCTAGCGGGAGGCGACCCTGCGCCGTCCGCTGCCCGCATGACGCGACCGCTTGCCAGACTTCGCGTAACGCGCCTTGCCACCCGCCTTGGCGGATCGGGTATTGCGAACCCGCACCGTGCGGGTATTGCTTGACCGGACCATTTCGACAGGCTCGCGGAGTTCCGCGCTTTTAACGGTACGGCTACTGCCAAAGCTCACGACTTCGAGGCAAACCGGCGCCAGACCGTCCATGCCGAGCGCGTTCTTCGCGCCTGTGGACAGGTCGATGATACGCCCGCCCACGAATGGACCGCGGTCGTTGATCCGCACGGTAATGCTGCGTCCGGTCCGCTGATTGCGAACCACGACGCGTGAGCCGAACGGCAGGGTCTTGTGAGCTGCGGAAATGCCCATGTGATTGTAGGCTTCCCCGTTCGCGGTGCGCGAGCCCTCCGAGTAGGTGGAGGCAATGCCGCACTCGGCAAACGCTTGCTGGCTGGCGAGAGACATCGCAGCCATCAGGACAACCGCACGGATACGCTTCACGTTGTTCATCACAACCTTTCCTTGTCAACTTTCGACCGGCGCGATTGAGAGGGTAAATAAGGCGTAAATTAGGAAGCACCCCGCGATTGGCTGGCATGCATATTTTGCATACCACGCTGTAGAGCCTCATTATCCGCCAACGGATACAGGTCGTTAAAATTGTAATGACCCGCGTTAATCTTTTTAAATGTAACGGCTTATGTCAGAACCTGTAAAAAGTTTTCACCGTTTGACACACTCGACTTCAAGGGTTTGTGCGTCAAACCAGCGCACGAATGTTTAAGACTTAAACGGCATCATTTTCCAAGGCGCTTTCGGCGAAATTTCGATTGCGCTCACAAAAAAAGCTGTCGACCGAAATGCTCCGCAAAGTGACCCGCAGGACACACACCCGACCGGGTTCGGAAAGGCTGCGCGTTCGGTCTGCGAACACCTCAAAGATAACTTGCGGCTTGTTGCGAAGAACAGTTGTGTATTGGCTTCCTTGAAATCCTAAGCAAGTAAAAGCCGGGAGACTTGTATGAAGTACTCGCCCGCGAGCATGAGCGCCCTTTCGCTCGGGCTGCTCTCGACCGTCGCCCTTTGGTTGGTGATCCAGCAACACCCGGTGCCCGTAAGCCTCGCCCTGATCCTGGGGCTGTTTTTCGCGCTGCTTCTCCCCGCCGTCTTCATGATCGTTCGCCATCAGACGCGCCTCGATCGGCTTCGCACCGCTGGCCTCATCCGCGAAACGCTCCATCCCGGCCCGCGCACGGACCTCTATTTCGAGTTCCTGAAGCGCAAATACGTCACGCGCGAGGATGATGAGGCGCAGGCGAGCCAAGCCGCGCCCGCACACGCCGTACCCGCGCCTTACCCCTTCACGACGCTGCATGACTGGCTGATTGCGCTGGCCTGCCTCCCCTTCGTGCTCTTCACCGCCGCTGGCTTCTTCGTCCTCTTCCTGCCGGCCGGTCAATTGCCCGACATCCTCGGCGGCTCGCTTGGCGCAAATGTGTTCAGCATCGGCGGCCTCAGCGCGCCCTCGCCGAAGGACTACGAAAACGTCGTCACCATCGCATCGCTCGCTTTCGCCGGTGCGTATCTCTACAGCGTGCGCCTTTTCATCAAGTCGCTGATATCGTTCGACTTCTCCGTGATAACGCCGCTGCGCGCCTTCTTTCACATCCTCTTCGCGGTCATGCTCGCGGTGGTGATCTGGCGCGTCGCTCCGGAGACGAAAACGGTCACGAGCATGCTTTCGACGTCGTCGCAGCAGGTCAAAGCCGAGCAGAAGACGCAAGCCGCCGCCGAAGCGACTGCCATACAAGAGTTGCCCGCTCCGCCTTCCCTGCCGAAAATCTGGCTTCTGTTCGCCTTCGCCATCGGCTTCGTGCCGGATGCGGCCTTCACCTGGGCCGCGCGGAAGGCGCGCCTCACGCTGGATCGCCGCTATTCCGGCTCGAAGCACAACGCCATCACGCCCCTCACCGTCATCGACGGCATCGACTTCATGACGTCCTACCGCCTTGAAGAACGCCGCATCGCAAATGTGCAGAACCTCGCGACCGCCAACCCGATCATGCTGCATGTCGAGACGCCATTCTGTGTCTTTATTATAATGGACTGGATCGCGCAGGCGCAGCTCTGCGCCGCTGTCGGGCCGCAGCGCTTTCTCCTTTTAAGGAAGCTCAACCTCCGGACCATTTTCGATCTCGAACACGCGGTGCTCGATCCGGCTGCCCCGATGGGTCTGAAGCACATGGTCGGCTCGGTCCTGCTCGCGAACGACGGCAAGACCAACATCATGCGCGACTTCGGCATCCGCCCGCTCGACGCGACCTATCGCGATTTCGACAAGGCGCTGTCGTCCTGGGTCAATATCGAGGTCATCGAGCATCTCGTACGGGTGATCCTCGACGATCTGCATGTTCAGCGCCTGCGGCAGGTCTGGCAGGATATCGAGGCGTCGATGCATATCGAGCCCCGCGCGGAGCAGCCCCGCCCGCAGCTCAAGATCCCGGCATCGGCTCCGCCCCCGCGCGCCAACGGACACGCCAACGGCTCAGGCAACGACCGCGAATATTCGCGCGTTTCGGAGTGATTGAGCGACGACTATATATATAAAGAGAGCCTGTTTCCCCGGAGACCAAAGCGTGGCTTTTCCGTCTGGGCGGAGGTGCGGAAACAATTGCCGTCGAATTGCAATCGCAAGCGGCGACCCTCGCAAAATCGGCCCCTTTGATTGCAATCTCGCCGGAAGTTTCTATACTGCCCAGCGCGCAGCACCCATTGCTACTCAGAGGCCGTATGTCCACCGCATCTTCCGCCGTCGCATCTTTTTTTTCCGCGCCGCTTTCCGACGCCGATCCCGACATCTATAAAGTGCTCGGCCGCGAGCTTGAACGACAGCGCGATGAAATCGAGCTGATCGCGTCCGAAAACTATGTGTCCCGCGCCGTGATCGAGGCTGCGGGATCGGTTCTCACCAACAAATATGCGGAAGGCTATCCGGGCAAGCGCTACTACGGCGGTTGTCATGAGGTGGACGTGGCCGAGGAACTCGCCATCGCCCGCGCCAAGCAGCTTTTCGGCTGCGACTTCGCGAATGTGCAGCCTCATTCCGGCAGCCAGGCCAATCAGGGCGTGTTTCTCGCGGTCCTGAAGCCCGGCGACACGATCCTCGGCATGGGCATCGACATGGGCGGCCATCTCACCCACGGCGCCGCGCCGAACCAGTCGGGCAAGTGGTTCAACGCCATTCATTACGGCGTGCGCCGCGAGGACAGCACCATCGATTACGAGCAGGTCGAGCGCCTCGCGAAGGAGCACAAGCCGAAGCTCATCATAGCGGGCGGTTCCGCCTATGCGCGCCAGTTCGATTTCAAGCGCTTCCGCGAGATCGCTGACGAAGTGGGCGCGCTGCTCCTCGTCGACATGGCGCATTTCGCCGGGCTCGTCGCGGGCGGCCAGCATCCAAGCCCGTTCCCGCACGCGCATTTCGCCACGACCACCACGCACAAGACATTGCGCGGTCCGCGCGGCGCGATCATCCTGACGAATGATGCCGACCTCGCGAAGAAGGTCAATTCGGCGATCTTCCCCGGCCTTCAGGGGGGCCCGCTGATGCACATCATCGCCGCGAAGGCGGTGGCGTTCGGCGAGGCGTTGAAGCCGGAATTCAAGCAATACGCGAAGGCCGTGGTCGATAACGCGAAGGCGCTCGGCGCGAGCTTGAAGGAAGGCGGCGTCGATCTCGTCTCCGGCGGCACCGACAATCACCTTCTGCTCGTCGACCTGCGCCCCAAGGGCCTCACCGGCAAGGCGGTGGAAGCGGCGCTCGGGCACGCCCACATTACCGTCAACAAGAACGGCGTTCCCTACGATACCGAAAAGCCGACAATCACCTCCGGCATTCGCGTCGGCTCACCGGCTGGCACCACGCGCGGCTTCGGCGTCGCCGAGTTCTCGAAGATCGGCGGACTGATCGTCGATGTACTGGAAGGCCTGAAGACGGGCGGCGATGCTGCCACCAAGGCACAAGAGAAGGTCAAGGCCGAGGCGCTGGCGCTGTGCGAGCGCTTCCCGATCTATCCGGGCATCAAGGCGTAAAGACAAGCGGCGGGCAACCCGCCAGAGCAGGCCGAACCATGCGGTGCCCTATTTGCGGTGCGCTTGATACTCAAGTGCGCGATAGCCGCCCGTCGGAGGATCACACGGCGATCCGGCGGCGGCGTTCGTGCCCCGAATGCGGGGCGCGCTTCACCACGTTCGAGCGCGTCCAGCTTCGCGAACTGACGATCATCAAGCGGAGCGGACGGCGCGCGCCGTTCGACCGCGAGAAGCTCAGGCGTTCGATCGAGATCGCGACGCGCAAGCGCCCCATCGGCGAGGATCGCATCGAGCAGTTCGTGAGCGAAATCGTGCGCAAGCTCGAAATCTCGAACGAGTCGGAAATCCCCTCCGAGATCGTGGGCCGCCACGTGATGGAGGGTCTGAAGGCGCTCGATGGCGTGGCTTATGTCCGTTACGCGAGCGTCTATCGCGATTTCAGCGAAGCGAAAGACTTCCACCGCGTGCTTGGCGAGCTTGACAGCGCCACCTTCGTGCGCGCCGCGGACGACAAATGAACGACCCTGCCGCAACTTCCCTTAACGCAACGCCAACGACGTCGCCGGATGACGCCGCGCCGTTGCCGCTTTCATCGCCAGTCATCGACGCACTTTGCCGCCGCGCTCTTTTCGTTGCGCAAACCAATATCGGCGCGACCTCGCCCAACCCGAGCGTCGGCGCGGTTGTGGCAGACGCGCGAACCGGCGAGATCATCGCCAGCGCGGCGACCGCGCGCGGCGGGCGTCCTCATGCCGAAGTGCTGGCGCTTCGCGAGGCGGGCGACCGGGCGAAAGGCGCCCTCATTATTACTACACTCGAACCGTGCAGCCATTTCGGGGCGACGCCGCCTTGCTCACATGCGATCGTGAACGCCGGCATTTCTCATTTGATCTACGGCTCGCTCGATCCCGACACGCGCGTCGCGGGCCGAGGGCTCGCTTATGTGGCGCAACACGGCGTACGCGCATCGCGCGGCACGCCCGCTTTCGTGCGCGATTGCGACTGGCTGCACCTCGGCCATTCGTTGCGCGTCACAGAGCGGCGGCCTTTCGTCCAGGTCAAGCTCGCCGTCGACGCTGCGGGCTTCGTACCCCTCGGAAACGGCAAGCCCGTATTCATCACCGGCGATGTCGCCCGCGCGGCGGCCCATCTGCTTCGCGCCCGCGCCGATGCCATCCTCGTTGGCCGCAAGACGGTCGAAGCCGACGACCCCGAACTCACATGCCGCCTGCCGGGCCTCGCCGACCGCTCGCCGGTTCGCGTGGTGCTCGCCTCCCGCTGCAATGTCCCGCCCGCCGCAAAACTCTTCGCCAATGAGCGCCCGCCGGTGTGGATCGTCTGTGGCGACTCGTCGGAGGGCACCGCGTTCTTCGGCCGCCCCGGCGTGCGCGTGCTCGACATCGGCGCGTCGCTCACGGGCCGCCTTAACCTGCGGCTCGCGATGATGCGGGTCGCGGCGGAAGGCACCACGCGCCTTCTCGTCGAAGGCGGGCCATCCACCGCACGCGGCTTCATCGACGCCGGACTTGCCGACGAAGTCATCATCATGCGGGGCGCGCAGACACTCGACCCGCAGGCGGGCATGCCGCCTTTCGGCGACCGCGGCCTCGACCTCGTTGCCGCCTCGCCCCAATTCACGCTGTTCGACAAAAGAAAAGCGGGCGCGGACACGATTTCCATTTATCGCTCAACCGCACACTGGCAGAATTGACGCATGTTCACCGGAATCATCACCGCACAAGGCACTGTCCTTGAGGCCGATAACGGCCGTTTCGCCATCGCCTGTCCGTGGGAGGCTACGGGCATCGTGCATGGGGCGTCCATCGCCTGCGACGGCTGCTGCCTCACTGTCACCGGCGTCGACTCGTTCGGCGGCGGCTCGATCTTCCGCGTCGACGTCTCGAACGAAACGCTGTCCAAGACGACGCTCGGCGAATGGGCCAAGGGCCGCAAGATCAACCTCGAACGATCCCTTCGCTTCGGCGACGAAATGGGCGGGCATCTCGTCTCGGGCCATGTCGATGGTGTCGCCCGCATCGAGAGCATCACGCCGGAGGGCTTCTCGAAAATTTTCGCCATCCGCGCGCCGGACGCGCTCGCGAAATTCATTGCGCCCAAGGGATCGGTCGCGCTCGACGGCGTGTCGCTCACCATCAACGACGTGAACGGCTCGCTTTTAACCATCAATCTCATTCCGACCACGCTCGAAGTCACCATATTCGGCGGGAAGCAGCCGGGCGACTCCATCAACATGGAAGTCGATCTTATCGCGCGCTACGTGGCGCGGCTGCTCGGACAACAGGCTGAAAACTCATGAAACCCGACCAGTTGCGCGTTCTCGACCCCGCCGTGATCCGCGACCAGCTCGCCTCGATCGATGAAATCCTCGAAGACGCGCGGCAGGGGCGCATGTTCATCCTCGTCGACGCCGAGGACCGCGAGAACGAAGGCGACCTCGTCATCCCCGCGCAGATGGCGACACCCGACGCGATCAACTTCATGGCGCGGTTCGGGCGCGGACTGATCTGCCTCGCGATCACACCGGAGCGCGCGGACGTGCTGCACCTAGAGCACATGGCGCGCTCGAACCGCTCGCGCAATCGCACCGCGTTCACCGTCTCCATCGAGGCGAAGGAAGGCATCACCACCGGCATTTCGGCCTTCGACCGCGCGCATACTGTCTCCGTCGCCATCAATCCGGAGAAGGATTTCCAGGACATCGTGAGCCCCGGCCACGTCTTCCCGCTCATCGCGCAGGAAGGCGGCGTGCTCGTGCGCGCGGGCCACACCGAAGCCGCCGTCGATCTCGCGCGGCTCGCGGGTTTGCTCCCGGCGGGTGTCATCTGCGAGGTGATGAACGACGACGGAACCATGGCGCGCATGCCGGATCTGCTCGCCTTCGCGCAACGGCACGGCCTGAAGATCGGCACCATCGCCGACCTCATCGCCCATCGCCGCCGCACCGAAAGCTTCGTGAAGCAGGTGGACGAACGCGACATCAACAGCCCATACGGCGGAGCCTTCAAGCTGCGCGTCTATGTGAACGAGGTCGATAACACCGAGCATCTGGCGCTCATCAAGGGCGACGTGTCCGGCCCCGAGCCGGTTCTG
The DNA here is from genome assembly GCF_000636015.1 of Rhodomicrobium udaipurense JA643. Classification (GTDB taxonomy): domain Bacteria; phylum Pseudomonadota; class Alphaproteobacteria; order Rhizobiales; family Rhodomicrobiaceae; genus Rhodomicrobium; species Rhodomicrobium udaipurense. Next base: position 68,292 of record NZ_JFZJ01000002.1, on the reverse strand, counting down.
GTACGCATGCACGCGGTCAACATCCTGGAAGACCTCTTCGGTGTCGGCCGGAACGACGACAACCGCCGTTCGCTCGTCGAGCGCGCCATGCGCCGCATCGGCGAGGAGGAGCGCGGCGTGGTCGTCGTCATTCGCGATGTGCGCGAGGGTACGATCCGTTCGAGACTGTCGAACGTCGCCGCCATCGCCGAGGGCAAGGCGCCCGAGAATCGTCTTGTCGATTACGGCATCGGCGCGCAGATCCTGCTTGATCTCGGCGTCAAGAACATGGTCCTTCTGTCTAACTCACCGACGCCGAAAGTCGTCGGCCTCGAAGGCTACGGCCTCAACATCATCGCGCGACGCCCCATCGACCAATGACAAAGCCCGTTCATATCCTCATCATCGAAGGCCGCTATTATAACCACATCGGCGATGCGCTGCTTGAGGGCGCGACGCGCGCTCTCGACGAAGCCGGCGCAACGTGGGAAGTGAAGACGGTCCCCGGCGCGCTCGAAATTCCGCAGGTTCTGGCGCTCGCCAAGGATGCGGATCTGTTCGACGAGGGCGGCGACCGGCCTTTTCACGGCTGCGTGGCGCTCGGCTGCGTGATCCGTGGCGAGACCTCGCATTACGACATCGTGGCGAACGAATCGGCGCGTCAGCTTCTTTCGCTCGCTATCCGGCATGGCATTCCGTTCGGCAACGCGATCCTGACGGTCGAGAACGAGGCGCAGGCGCTTGCACGGGCTGACGTTAACCGCAAGAACAAGGGCCGCGAGGCCGTCCTGGCGTGCCTTGAGGTGCTTCGCCTGAAGCGTGCGTTTCGCCGGTAGGCGCGGCTCTTGCGCGATACTTGAACGCATCCCCACGCCGCTTTTGCGGATCGCGGGTCTGATATGATCGACGCGAGTTGCGCGGGCGACTCGCCGCCTTAACTGAAAGCTTTGGAAGATGGACTTGGACGACGGTCACGACGCAGGCCCGAAAGCGGACCTGCCGGCAGGACAGCCTCGAACGCGCGCGCGACTTGCCGCCGTGCAGGCGCTCTATCAGATGGAAATGACGCAGCGCGACCTCAGTCTCGTGCTTCAGGAGTTCCTCGGCCGCCGTTTCGAGACTGTGGAAATCTATGCGGGCGCGGACCGCTCGTTCTTCCGCGACATCGTGGAGGGCATCGCGCGCGGACAGGCGAAGATCGATCTCGAAATCGCGGGCCATCTCGCCTCGGGCTGGAAGCTGTCGCGCATCGACAGCATCCTGCGGGCGATCCTGCGTTCGGGCGTTTACGAATTGACCGATCGCGACGATGTGCCCGCGCGCGCTGTCATCAACGAATATGTGGAGATCGCCAAGGATTTCTTCGGCGGCGAGGAACCGGGCGTGGTGAACGGCGTTCTGGACCGCGTGGCGCGAGCAAAGCGATCGCGCGAATTCGGCCGGAAAACCGGCGGCAAGGGCGGCCCGACAAAGGGCGCAACCAGGTTCGGGGATGATACGAGCGAGAACTGAAACGATACAGTGTCTTCCCACAAAGCAGACGCAGCAAGGCGCTGGTAGTTTCTGTCGTCGATCAGCTTCTCTGCGTCAAATCGAGTCCGGTGATCCAGGCTTCAGGCTTTCCGGCGCGACGCGGCCTCGAACGGTATGGCAGCATGCGCAGGCTCGGTGAAAACGCGCTCATTGCCGAGGTTCTGGCGCCGCTCGCAACGCATCCGTGCGCCTTTGGCCTTTCGGACGACGCGGCGCATCTGTCCCAAATGCCGCCGAACGGGCTTGTAATTACCACCGACGCACTCGTCGCAGGCGTGCATTTCTTCGAGAACGACGATCCGGGCGACGCGGCTTATAAAGCGGTCGCGGTAAATGTGTCCGACCTTGCGGCCAAGGCAGCAAAGCCCTTCGCCTATCTTCTGACGCTCGCACTTCCCGCCGCGCCCACCGAAGATTGGGCGCGCGCCTTCGCGGGGGGGCTCGCCCGCGCGCAGGCGGCTTTCGGCGTGAGCCTCATCGGCGGGGATACGGTAACGGCGCGAGGCCCTTGGTGGCTTTCGGTGACGGCGCTTGGCGATGCGCCCGCGCGTCCGCTGGTGCGCGGCGGCGGCAGGCCCGGTGACGTGCTTTATGTCACCGGCACGCTCGGCGACGCTGCGCTCGGCCTCAAGATGCGGCTCGGCCTTGCCGACTTCGCCGCCGCGCTTTCAACGGATGAGACGGAACGTCTCGCGCGCCGCTATCTCTATCCCGAGCCGCGCGTTTCACTTCGGCCCGCGCTTGCCGCGCACGCTTCAGCCGCGATGGATCTGTCGGACGGGCTTGCGCTCGATCTCACGCGGCTTTGTATCGCTTCGGGCGTGACAGCGACAGTCGATGCGAGCGCCCTGCCCTTGTCCGAAGCCGCGCGCTCTGCAGTCGCCGCCTGCCCGGCCCTCATTGAAGCTATCATCACGGGCGGAGACGATTATGAAATTCTCGCCGCCGTACCGCCCGAAACAGCATCTGGTTTGGGAACAGAAGCACGCTCGCGCGCTTTCGAGGCCGCCGCCCGCGACGCCGGTTGCCCGATCTTCCGCATCGGAAAGCTCGCGGAAGGCGCGGCCCCTCCCTCCTTTCTCGACCCGTCGGGCGAACCGCTTATCCTTTCGGCCAAAGGCTTCGAACATTTCGCACTTTGAGTTTTTCTCTGCCGCGCTTTCGCGTCAAAGTGCCGCTTCGGCTTCATGTCGCTGAGCCGACCTGACCGCCATTCGCCTTTCGTTTCAACCCGCACCCGGACCCATATGACACTCGAACTCGTTCGCCTGCCGCCCGCCGCTCCGGAAAAGCCGGTAAAACTTCTGTTCATCCACGGCATCTGTACCGGCGCGTGGGTTTGGCGGCAAAGCTTCCTCCCCTATTTCGCGAGCCTCGGCTACGACGTGTCCGCGCTCTCGCTTCGTGGCCATGGCGAAAGCGAGGGCCGCGAGCGCGTGCGGAGTTTCGGCCTCCGGGATTTCGCCAACGACGTGGAATGGGCCGTGAAGGAAATCGGCGGCCCCGTCGTGATCGTCGGCCATTCGCTCGGCGGCGGCGTCGTACAAAATTATGTGAAGCGCGGCGGGCGGGCGGCGGGCGTGGTGCTGATGTGCGCCGCGCCGCCGCATGGGCTGATGCGCTCGTCGGCGGAACTCTTCATCCGCAACCCGACGCTCTTCCGCGAGTTGCAGCGCGTGCTCGAACGCGGCATTCGCAACGCCAACCTTGACATCATCGAGGACGGTCTGTTCGCGGAGCCGCCCTCGCCGCAGCTGCGACGCCTCTTCTTCGAGCGCATGGACGACATCGCCGAAAGCGCGAGCCGCCAGCTTTACGGCTTTACGCCCTTCGCGCCGCTGCCTTGGGGCATGCCGAAGCTGATGGTGATCGGCTGCGAGAAGGACGAGTTCGTGCCGCCCGCCGATGTGCGTCTCACCGCGATCTATTACGGTGCGCGATCCATCATCGTGAAAGGCGGCGGCCACGCCATCATGATGGATTCGAACTGGAAGGATGCGGCGGAACCGATTGCCGGCTGGCTCGCGCAGGAATTTCGCGGCGCGCCCGGCGGCGCTGCGTAGGCCTCTTGCGGCCCGGCGCTATCGAGCGCTCCGCTGCGAGGCGCTTCAGCACCCGTAACGCGCCGTTAGCCGTGATTCCGCTTCTCGCGTGCCTTGAATAAAACACGAACCGCCACAACCCTATGCTGCTAGGCTGACCGGCCAAGGCCGGTCGCTCCTTCCCGCACAGGAGGCCCACCTATGCCTAGACTTTTCACCGGACTCGAACTGCCTCACGATGTGGTCGGACATCTTTCCGGCCTTCGGGCTGGTCTCTCCGGAGCGAGTTGGATCGACGCGGAAAACTATCACATCACGCTCCGCTTCGTAGGCGATATCACCGACGCGCAAGCGAACGACTTCGCCGACGCGCTGGCGGACATCCGTTTCGAAAGTTTCGACATCGCGGTTTCGGGGCTCGGCAGTTTCGGCGGAAACAAGCCGCGCTCGCTTTGGGCGGGGGTGAAAGCATTCCCGGCGCTGGAGACGCTGCAAAGGGCGCATGAGCGGGCGGCGCGCGCGGCGGGTTTGCCGCCTGAGCCGCGCAATTTCACCCCGCATGTGACGCTCGCCCGGCTACGCAATGTCAGCCCCTTCGCCGCCGCCGATTATCTCGCGCGCCACGGCGGCTTCGCCTGCGAGCCGTTCACCGTGAGCCGTTTCGTGCTGTTCTCCTCGCGGCCCAACCAGGGCGGCGGCCCCTACGTTGTCGAGGAGGCTTATTCGGCATGGGATGCGCATTTCGCGGAGGATGAGGAACTTTTCGCGCATCCGCATGGTCAGGTTTTCCCGAGCACGCAGTCACGCTAGGGCTCTGGCGCGTATTATTTTGCTCCACATTGCTGCGCGCTCTCAAGCAAACGCAAACGCATACGCATACGCATACGCATACGCCACAAAAGCATCAGCAACTGTTTGATTCCAGTGCGGTTTCGTTTGATTGCGGTGCTACAAGCGAATGGAATGTAAAGTTCACCGCTCTAGCGGCGGCCCCCCGGCGCTCGGAAGCGCATGGGACGGCCTGAAATATGTCGCTCGCCGCAATAATCGTGTGGCGACGGTGGAACCTTGGCCCCCGCCGCGAACTTTGCTGGAAAACAACAGGAGCGTTTGGGCGTTATGATCGCGTGAGGAACGTGTCAGGGTCGGGAGACCGCCTGTGCGTTCAAGCAAGCGGCGGGAGAGCCTCAAGGACGGTAGCGATGAGCATCAAGGGAAGTTGTCTCTGCGGCAGCGTGCGCTATGAGGTCGAACATCTCGACGCACCGATCCGCGTCTGCCACTGCCGAACTTGCCGAAAGGCGCACGCCTCGGCGTTCAACGTATCGGCCAAGGTCGCGCGCGAGCATTTTCACTGGATCGCGGGGCAGGACAAACTCACCTGCTTCGAATCCTCGCCGGGCAAATTCCGCCGCTTTTGCTCGATCTGCGGATCGCAGGTCGTCGCTGAATACCCCGACAAGCCCTACATGACGTTGCGCGTTGCGACGCTAGACGACGATCCCGGCGCGCGCCCGAGCCAACGCATGTGGATGTCGCACGCAGTGTCCTGGGCCGAGGCGGAAATGGACCTCCCGGCTTACGAGCAGTGGCACGAGGAAGCGGCAACGAATGCCCCGAAGGACGCCGCGCCGGTCAAGGTCGGCCACAGCTTTTGAGTCTACATCCATGCGGGCGCCATCCCGCCACGCTAATGGCTTGCACCGTTCAGCCTGCGCTCCGCCAGCCCGCGCCGAAGCGCGAACGAAGCAGATGCGCTTCGTTCGTAATCTCGCGATTTGCGTTCGTCAGACCGCTGCGGCGTGCCGCTGCCCCTGGTTGTGCTGGAGGTAGTCGTCAAAAACGGAGCAGACGACGCGAAGCGCTGGCCGCGCCGCATCCGGCACGCGCACTTTGCTGCCGTCGAGTTCGCACAAGCCTTCGTCCTGAAGCGCGCGAAGCTGCGCAAGCTCATCGTAGAAGTCGTCGCGGTTCGGCGCATGAAGGCGGCGCATCTCATCGAGGTCGACTTCCATATCGCACATCAGGCGCTCGATGATCGCAGAGCGCAGCTTGTCTTCGCCGCGGAACGTGACGCCCTTGGCCACTGGAAGCTCGCCCGAGTTGACCTCGCGCGAATAGGCGCCCGTCTCGACGATATTCTGCATGAAGCCTTCGGGGGTTTCCGAGATGGCACTCGCCCCAAAGGCCACGATGGCCCCCGCGAGGTCGTCGGTGTAGCCTTGGAAATTGCGGTGCAGATGGCCTTCGCGCAGCGCGATCGCCATGCTGTCCTCGGGCCTGGCAAAGTGGTCGAGGCCGATGCGCACATAACCGGCGGCTTGCAGCGCGTCGCCCGCCGCCGTCGCCTGCTCGAAGCGCATAAGCGCCGTCGGCAGCGCGTCTTCGGGGATCATGCGCTGGTTCTTCGCCATCCACGGCACATGCGCATAGCCGAACAACGCGATCCGATCCGGCTTGAGCGTCGCGGCCTGCTCCACGGTGCGGGTGAGCATCTCGGCGGTCTGATGCGGCAGGCCATACATGAGGTCGAAGTTGAGACCCTTCACGTTCTGCTCGTGCAGCATGCGGATCGTGTCTTCGATCACCTCCATCGGCTGAACGCGATTGATCGCCTCCTGAACCGTGATGTCGAATTCCTGAATACCGAGGCTCGCGCGGGTGCAACCGATCTTGCCGAGCGCGTCCGCGTTGTCCTGCGTGAAGGTGCGCGGATCGATCTCGACGGCTATTTCAGCGTTCGGCAGAATGTCGAATCGGCTCGCCACCGCCTCATGGATACGCACCATGTCTTCGCCGTTCAGCGCCGTCGGCGTTCCGCCACCCCAATGTATGTGACGCACTTTCATGCTTCCCTTGGGGAGCTTTTCGCAGGCGAGGTCGATTTCCTTGATAAGCGTCTCGACGTATTCAGTCACGGGCGAATAACGCGCGATGACGCGCATGTTGCAACCGCAATACCAGCACATGCGACGGCAGAACGGGATGTGAAGATAAAGCGAAAGCTCCGTTTCGGGATCGAGCCGCGAGAGCCACGCGCCGTAGCGCTTCGAGTCCACTTCGCCAGTGAAATGCGGCGCAGTCGGATAGCTCGTGTAGCGGGGTACCCGTGCATGGAAGTATTTCGCGATACCTGGAATCATCATGTTAATTCCCGTTGACGGTGGGCTGCGGGGGCGTGTTCTGCTTTTTGGGCCGCGTTTTTCGGCCATTCAATTTCGAAAATGCAGGCGCTGCCGCCCGCCGCTTCGCATTCGATCTCGCGCACGGTGGTGTTGCGGCTGACGAGCGTTTCGAACAGGCGCTGGAACGTGCCAGCGTAAAAATCGCACTGCGGCTCATCGGCGTGGCGGCCACGGCACAGCGGACAATTCGCGATCGAAACAAGCACCGGATAATCAGCCTTCGCTTCGAAGGTTCCGCTTCCGGCGAAAGTCCAAGCGTGCTTGCCGATTGCGGAAAGCAGCGTGCGCGCGGCCATGCGTGGCGGAAGGCGCTTCAGCACGAACTGCGCGAATTTCGGAATGCGGCGCGCGAGGAGATAGTCGCCCGTGCGAAGCCCCGCCTCGAAGGAAATTCTTTTGGCGTCTTCTCCGGCGAGGCCCTCGAACAGCGCGGTTTGAAGCGCGCCAACCTCGGTTTCCGGGACCATGCTCTCGGGCGGCACCGAGAGGCGCGCCTCAAGCTTCGCGCGAGCGAAAATATCGTGAGCCGCATCGTCGCCCAACCGCTCGCGGAGCGTTTCGGCGACCCGGATTATGGCATTGGGACCAATAAGGCCCGCATTCGCATGCGCCATAAAGCGCGCCTTCTTGTTACATGGCAACCGGGCGCAGCCGCAAGCGGTGCGCGCGCTGGATGCCGCTTATGTCAGTCTAGCTTGACAATGGATGTGTCAAGCAAACCTTACTCCTACTGCATAACAGTGTTTTGATTTAGATCAAGGATTTTTCGAGACTATGTCGCAGAAGATTAGTGGCTTATGCAGCTTGCCTCAAGCAATCGCGCATTTTTCTTGCGAAATCAAGCGTGGTTTTGGGAGCCGCGCGAACGCAACGCACCCCCTAGTCGATGGAGACTGCGGAGGCTAGGCTGGAGCTTGACTGGCGCTCGTCTCAGGCTTGCCGGACAGACGCAGACAAGGCACGCATGGGCGCGAGGCCGTCGGGAGCGCCACGGTGGCGACGAAACATGTCCCCGGGCATCTGCGGCTTGATGGTCGCGGGGGCCCAGGCGTCCACGCCGAAAGCACGCCGCGTGATTGCGATGGAGGCGCCAGACTACAGGCGCGGCTTTCGCGGCCTTTGCGGCGATAGCCCGGCTCCGAATAGCTGCGGAAGCGTCCCTTTGCGAAGCTCAAGCCCGCGCGGGACGCCGCCGCTCATGGAACCACGCGCGATAGTCCTGCATCTTGGTTCGTTGGGCGGCGGGCGCGCGGCGTTTGCAGGTGGAGGCCTCGTCGGTTCCTTCCGGCGCGCCCCAACGCAGTTCAACACAGTCGTTCACATTATATGCCATTTCGAGCGCGACGGACCGCTCCAGCACGTCGCGGAGCGCGAGCGTCCACGTGGACCCATCGCTTCGCGTATAGGAGAATGTCCGGGTCGAAAGCTCCGACGCGAGCGTGGTCTCAAGGTCGGCCTTTACATCCGCGGCGCTCTTGTCCTTCGGCATGGCATAGCGTTCGGGCCGCCGCGCAACGCGATCCGGGAAGCCGCGCGCGACATCGATCGCGATCAGAAGACGCAGATCGCGCGAAGGCGTCGCGAAATCCTCCCACGCACCCACGGTCTCGAAGATCGAAGGGCCATCCGGCATGTCGGCAACACCGCGATTGGTAGTCTGATACTTGCGGCCGTTTTCAACCGACGTCACACGCGCCTTGACCTGCTCTTCGAGCGCGGCGATCACCTCCAGCAGAGCGCGCGACGGGTCCAGCGGGTCGGGCGACATCACGTCTTCCATCCGGTCGTAAAAGTCTTCGACGCCAAGCCGCGCCTGATCGAGAGAGAAATCGCCGTAGTCCGCGCTCTTCGAAATCTCCTCGTTCGAAAGTCGCTTCAAGGCACTCCCATCCCGCACGATGGGCCGGAAATGCTTGAAGCCGGGGCTTCCGAGCGCGGGATCCTGCGCGAACAGGAAGTTGCCGCGCCAGAAGCGCTTGCGCGCAACCGTCCCATCCGGCTGTCCGTCGACGGCGAGAAACACGCCCGCCCCGTCGCCGGACTGCGGCACGCGCTTCACGAGCATGAGCACATGCCCGTAAGGATCGGCGTAGATGGTTCCCGGCCGAAGCGTCCGCTCGCTGAGCGCTACCGGATAATAGTCGGTGTTGTTGTCGTTTGCAGATGTTCGCGCGGAGCCCGAATGCACCCCATCGGCGACGGCGGAGAGATAGCGTCCGAATGACGCCGCGAGGCCAAGCCTTTGCGGCACGGTGCGCGGCGGCGCGGGCTGGCGGAAAAGAATTGGCAGGGGCGACGCGCTCTCCGGGCGTGGCGGCCGCGCGGGCTCGAACATCTGGCTGTTCGTCCATTCGAAGCAGCGAGGCCCTTCGCCGCCCGCTCCGCGCGAGCACTTCGAGAAGCCGAAGGGCAGCCCCATCTTGAAGGCAAAATAGGCGCGCAGGAAATATGGCAGGTCGGCGCAATCGGGGCGCATCACGATGTTCTTCTCGTCCTCGCGCAGCCCAAGATGGTTGAACAGGAGATTGCGGGAGCGGTCGCGAAGAACCTCATGCAGAACGGGCCAGGACGGCGCAGCTTCAACGGGGGCGTCGAAAAGCTTCTCGATCCAGGCTGAATAGAGGTTCTCCGTGGCGCGGTTCCACGTGGCGCGAAGCGGCCATACGCCGGCATTCCCGGCTTGGGGAGCGGCAGGCTGGCGGTCGCGCACGACGATCTCGCGCGTAACCGCTTCGCAAGCGCCATCGGAGGCGAGTTTCGCCTTCCACGGCCCCGCGGCGGGAGACGTCACCTCCAGTATCCAGAAATAGGGCGGCCCGCCGCGCCTCTCGGCCGTTTTCACGGCGACTGCACCATCGGGCGCGATGAGCGACAATTCGCCATCGAGGGGCTTCTCCGACGCGAGGACGACTCGCAGCGGCGCGCCTTTCCATGGAGCGATCGGCGAATTCAGCACCGCGATGTCGGACGCTTCGGCGCAAGGCTGAGACCCCTCGGCGGCGGGCTCGGCGATGGCCGGAAGACAGACCAGGATAGCGATCGCGAGCGGAAACAAGATCTTCGCGATAAGAAACCGGCGCGCTAAGACCACGGGAGCCCCCTTCTTGATGACCGGGCGCAGGCTAGACGGTGTGGCTTGAGCGAATCTTGTCTGAAGATGTCCAGCGCGGAAGGCGACGGAAAAGCCTTTTTCGCATGTGCGACGTTGCCTCTATCAAAGCCGTAACTTCGTTGTCATAAAGCTGGATCTCAGGCGAACACGGATCATTTCATAGGAAGACGTGTTTGCGATCCTGACGGTTGAACGGCGGCGACGAGGGCATCGGGCATAGCATGGCGACGGAAGCACTGACGAAAGCCGAGGCGCAACCGCTCCGGAACGCCGCGCTCATCGGCGCGCTCGGCATCGTGTTCGGCGACATCGGCACGAGCCCGCTCTACGCCTACAAGGAGGCGCTCGCTTCCGCCGGGGATGTGGATGCGCTCCGTCCCATAGCTTTCGGCTGCGTGTCGCTCGTGTTCTGGGCGCTGATCATCGTCGTATCGATCAAGTATGTGCTCGTCATCATGCGCGCCACGAACGACGGCGAAGGCGGCGTCATGGCGCTGACGGCACTTGCCCTCGATGCGCTGAAGTCCGAGCGCTCGCGCGAAATCGCGGTCCTCGTCGGGCTCGTCGGCGTCGCGCTGTTCTACGGCGACTGCATCATCACGCCCGCGATTTCGGTTCTCTCCGCCGTGGAGGGGCTGGAAGTCGCCACGCCCGTGTTCAAGCCGTTCATCGTACCCATTGCGGCTGGCATCCTCGCCGCGCTTTTCATGCTGCAATATCGCGGCACCGCTTCCATCGGGCGGATCTTCGGCCCGGTCATGATCGTCTGGTTTGCCGTGCTCGCGCTGGCGGGCATACCCCATATCATCGCTCGACCCGACATCCTCGCCGCGGTCAATCCCGTTTACGGCCTCGACCTGATCGCGACGCACGGCTGGATCGGCTTTCACGTGCTGGGCTCGGTATTCCTTGCGCTCACGGGCGCCGAGGCGCTTTACGCCGACGAGGGCCATTTCGAAGGCAAGGTGATCCGGATCGACTGGTTTTCGTTCGTGCTGCCCGCGCTGATGCTCAACTATTTCGGTCAAGGCGCGCTCGTGCTCGAAAACCCGGACGCACGGACGAACCCGTTCTTCTATCTGTTCGCCGACTGGCTCCTCTATCCGGCCGTGGCGCTCGCGACCGCAGCGACCATCATCGCGAGCCAGGCAGTCATCACCGGCGCTTTCACCATCACGCAACAAGCTGTCTCGCTCGGCTTCATGCCACGCATGGAAATCCGCTTCACCTCGAAAACCGAGGCGAGCCAGATCTACATTCCGCAGGCAAACTGGCTCATGGCGGCGGCGGTGCTGGGGCTTGTCCTGTATTTCGAATCGTCGAGCGCACTAGCTGGCGCATACGGCCTTGCCGTCGCGACGACGATGGTCGTATCGACACTGCTTGTCGGCGTCGTGGCGCGCCATGTGTGGGGATGGAGCGTCCTCAAGACGTCGCTTATCATTTCATCCTTCCTCATCGTCGACCTCGCTTTCTTCGGTGCGAACCTCATCAAGTTTTTCGAGGGCGGCTTCCTGCCGGTGCTCGTCGGCGCGGGGATCTTCACGGCGATGGTCACGTGGCGACGCGGCCGCGTCTTGCTGAACGAGCGCATCGCACGCGAAAACCCGCCGTTCGAGGCGTTCTGGGAGGAGGTCAGAGGGACCGATCTTTGCAGGGTGCCGGGCATCGCCGTTTATCTTACGAGCCGGCCTGACAGGATTCCGCCTTCGCTGCATCTGAACGTGCGGCACAACAAATGCCTGCACGATACCGTCGTTTTGTTGACGGTAATCACCGAACGCATCCCGCGCGTGCCGAAGGAAAGGCGTGCCTACGCCGAACAACTTCAGCACGGATTTATCCGCGTGATCCTGCGGTTTGGCTTCGCGGAATCGCCGAACGTGCCGCGCGCGCTGAGACGGGTGGCGGCGGAGCGGCGCGCGGAGCTGTTCTTCGATCCCGCCGCTGACGTCTCCTATTTCGTGGGCCGAGCGATCCCTGTGCCGTCGACCTCGCCCGAAATGTCGACGGTGCGCGAGCAGATCTTCATCATCCTTACAAAGAACGCGACCACCGCGACGAATTTCTTCTGTATTCCGCCGGAAGATGTGGTCGAACTCGGCACGTTCATCGAGATCTGACGAAGCTCAGGCGGAGCGACTCGCGACGCTTCGGGCAAAGCTCGGTCGCTCGGCGGCCTCTTTTGCCGAAGCAGCCTTCGCGCCCTTCGAGCGGACGATCTCGTGAACGACACGAAGTTTCTCGATTACGGCGGGCGAGATCACAAAGGGGTAGAGATCGTCGATGCCCATGCTGCGGTTGATGCTGTTCACCGCGAAAGTCACCGGAAGCCACGCGTCGATGATCGTCTCGAAATCCTTGCGCGTGTATGGGTCGAAACTGACGCTCGCGGCAAGGTTGTCGTCCTGACCCGCGCGCGGCCGCACATGGAGGCCGAACGCGTAGGCCGTCTCCAGCGTGTCAATCATGTGCAGATAATGCGCGAAAGTCTCGGCCCAGTCCTCATGCGGATGCGCGCTCGCGTAAGCCGTGATGTGATTGTCCCGCCAGTCAGGAGGCGCACCGTTCTCGTAGTGCTTCTTCAGCGCCTCGCCGTAATCCGCCGTCTCGTCGCCGAAAGTGGCGAGGAACTGAGCATAGCCCGGCCGCCCCTTCACGAGCCGCTCGAAATAATAATGCGCGATCTCGTGGCGGAAATGGCCGAGCAGCGTGCGGTACGGCTCGTGCATATTCTCGCGGATCTTCTCGCGGACCGCGTCTTCCGCCTCGATGACGTTCAGCGTGATTTCGCCATTGTCGTGGCCCGTCAGGATCTTGCCCTGCCCGTCCTCACCCGGCGGGGGCGCGAGAAAGTCGAAAGCAATGCCGGTTTCGGGCGCTTCGGTCTTGCCTTCGACCGGGAGGCCCAGCCTCAACAGGCTGTAGACGAGGCGATGCTTCGCGACCTCGATACGCTGCCAGCGCCGCAAATTCTCGGGCAGGTCAGGAATGGTGCGGTTCAGAACGCATGCGCGGCATAGCTCGCCGGGCTTGTCGACGAGCCAGTTACACGTGCCATGTTCAAAATTCGCGCAATATGAGACGGTGCGGGACTTTTCGGCGAGCGGCGTGAAGGTGCCGTCGCCATTCGGTCTCAGGGCCGTCATCTGCGCCACATCGGGAAGAAAGCCTAGAGCATAGCCACATCGCTCGCACGCGGTATTCTCGAAATAGACCAATTGCCCGCAATGCTGGCACTCGAAAAGCTTCATCGTTTCTCTCCCGGGAGGCGCAACGCTCCCGATCAACACGGACGCCGCGCTTTCGATCCGAGCGCCGGTTTTGTTGCGCCCGCGGCCCGTTTACTTTGAGGGAAAAGCCGATGGACGGCTTTCGTCAAAGTACGGTAGTGTCTCAGCTCAATCAAAACCCACGGGCTTCAAGACATGCGGGCTTCCCTCCCGACTGAACCGGCCTCCTGCGAAAATTCGGAAGCGGAGAACCCGCTCGAAGGCGTGCGCGTATTTTTTGTGGAAGACGAGGTGCTCGTGGCCATGCTCATGGAGGATTTCCTCGAAGAGCTGGGCTGCGTCGTGGCGGCTTCCGCGCACAGGGTCGGCGTCGGCCTGCAGAAAATCGACCAGGTCGAATTCGACGTGGCGGTTCTCGACATCAACGTCGCGGGCGAAACGGTGACGCCTGTTGCGGAGGAACTCGAACGGCGCAACATCCCTTTCATTTTCGCAAGCGGCTATTGCGGAAACGCGCTCGATGACCGTTTCGCCGGTCGTCCTCTTCTCATCAAGCCCTTCGGGCAAGCCGATCTCGCCGCCGCTCTGCTAAAGGCTCTTGCGAAGCCAGCGGAATAACATGTGTCCGCGTGCGCGTCGCTCACGCCAGCGACGCAGACGCACCTTCCCCACCACCTTCAACGCGCCGTGACGGAGCCGCCGCAGCCTTCTCGCGCCGATGAGCCAGGACGCACGCCCGCATCTCGGCCAACACGTCGCTCGCCGTCATGATGTAGTCGCCCGCCCCGCCGAAAGCCGCTGCGTAGCGCGTGCGAATGCGGCTGTAAGGCGCGGGCGATCTGACCTGACCCATTTGCCCCGGGAAGAATTGCATAAGAACGTCGGCCATCGGCAAAGGCTCGGTGGCGAGGTTCACGACGCGTACATCGAGACGCAAAGCCCTCGCGATGTCGCGGCGGAGGCGGCGAACGGGATACCACTGATGGATGGCGACGCGGTTCAGCCCGGAAGCCTCGCGGTCGAGCAGCGCTCCTGCCGCGCCGTCGGTGATCGAAGGGCCGAAGACATCAGGCAGCCGGAGCACGACGCCGCGCCGCGACCGTTCCGCCACGGCGCTTTCCAGCCATCCCAATGCCGTACGAGGCGCACAAGGATCGACATAGCGCTCGTCCAGCGGAAGGCCTCGCGTCGGATACACGTCGAGCGACGACAAGAGAACAAGGCGCTTCGCCTTCTGGGCACCGGTCTCGATGAGCGGCAAAAGAACGTTCTGGCGCGTCGTCTCGTCCACTCCTGTGGCGACGATAACCACCTCGTCGCAAGGAGGCAGGCCCTGCCCGCCATAAGCCGAAACTGGCCAAGTGGAATATGCCCCGGAGGAAGATAGAACGTCTCCGATCGCTTTTCCGGGATCGACGACAAAACGTTTCATTTCCTGCTGCCAAACCTTCGTAATTACTCTAATTATTACCGCCGCGGCGCATTTTTTGTCGCCCCGCGCAGATGACCTCTATCAAGCGGTCAAGGACACTTAGGATATAGCGTCCTTTACTGAGAGCAAGTAATTTTAAGCGCTCTCCCCGCAAAATCGTTTCGCCGAACCGCAAGCCGGTTGCGGTGTTGGGGGAGCTGTGGCTAGAAGCGCGGGGAGACGGGGATGCGCGTGCATGCCGTAATCAACAGCCGTGCCGGGCAAGCGCTTGGGGTATCGGGCGAAAGCCTGGCCGACAAGACGCGAGCGGCTTTCGAGGCGGCGGGCCACGCGATCGCCGTAAACCTCGTCGAGCCGGGCACGATGGACGTCGCGCTCGACCGCGCGGTTGCGGCCAAACCTGACGTGCTGCTCGCGGGCGGAGGCGACGGCACCGTCACCAGCGCGGCACGCCGTGTGCTCGACACCGACATCGCGCTGGCCATCCTGCCGCTCGGCACCGTGAACCGCCTCGCGCGCGATCTCGGCATCCCGCTGGACCCGGACGCGGCGCTTAACGCGTTGGCCTCGGGCGAGTTCCGCAAGATCGACGTCGCCGAGGTGAACGGCGAGGCATTCCTCTGCAACTCGCTGCTGGGCTTACCGCCAAAAATCAGCGCCGAGCGTCAAGCCCTGCGCGGCCAACCCCTCGGCGAGCGGCTTCGCGGCTATTTCGCCCTTCTGAAAACCGTGATCGCCTCGCGCGGCCATCTCGACATTGCCATCAATGGCACGGAGACGCAACGCAAGCGCGTGCGCGTGTTCTCGCTGGCGGTTTCGAACAATCTCTACGATGAGCGCCCGAGCCTCATATTCTCGCGCAAGGCGCTCTCCGATGGTAAACTCGGCGTCTACATCGCGAAGCCGCATAGCGGGCTGGGCCTGATGTGGGTGCTCGCCCGCGCCGCGCTCGGGCTCTGGCGGGGCGACGACAGGCTCGAACAGCTCAGCGCCTCGGAGGTCACGATCATGACGCGGCGCAGAAAGACGCTGCGCCTGTCGAACGACGGTGAGGTGGTGCGGATGCGAACGCCGCTCAAATATCGCGTTCGGCCCGCGGCGCTTAACGTGCTCGTGCCGGTTCCGAAAGACGCGCGATGAAGATTGCCCTTTGCGCGGACCTCCATTTCGGCAGCGTGCCGATGGGCCTCGAAGACGCGCTACGCGAGGCGATGGAAGCGGAACGCCCCGACGTCATCGTGGTTGCGGGCGACCTGACACTGCGCGCGCGGCGGCGCGAATTCGAGGCGGCGAAGACCTGGCTCGCCGCGCTTCGCACGCCCGCGCTCGTGCTTCCGGGCAACCACGACCTGCCCTATTTCAATCTGCTCCAGCGCTTCGCGGACCCGTTCCACCGCTTTCACCAGGCGACCGGCACGCCGCATCTGATGCCGGTGTTCGAGGGCGGCGGCGGGGCGGTTCTGGGGTTCAACACGGCGCGGTCCTGGCAGCCGCATCTTCGCTGGCAGGACCGCGCGGCGCGACGGCGCGACATCGCGGCGACCGAAGCGGAGTTTGCCGCGATGCCGCCGGGCGTGTTCAAGGCCGTCGCGGCGCATCACCCATTTCTGCGCGTGCCGGACGAACCGCGAGCGCGGCCGGTGCGACGTGCAGGCGATGCGCTGCGGGCGTTCGCGCGATGCGGCGTCGAGCTGCTCATGTCGGGGCATACGCATCGAAGCTTCGCCATCGAAGTCCAGGTGAGCGACAGGCGGCTCGTCGCTCTTGGTGCGCCGACGGCGCTTTCCGCGCGCATGCGGGGTGAGGCCAACGGCTTCTGGATCGTCGAGGCCGACGCGGCGGCGATAGCCTGCACGTTATGGCTGCGCGAGGTCGCTGCGGGCCGTGCCGACCGCTTTTCGCCATCGCCGACGAAATTCTTTGCTCGCCGGTGATCTTCTGGAACGTGCGAGGCGCACCTGTGTTGAGGTATATGAGAAAGCATTTCACAGGGAGAAAACCATGCTAGGCTGGGCCTTGACCTTCCTTGTGATCGCGATTGTTGCCGGTGTCTTTGGCTTTGGCGGTATCGCCAGCGCGTCAGCCGGTATTGCGCAGATCATATTCTACATCTTTCTCGTGCTTCTCGTCGTTTCGCTGATCGGCTACTTGCTGAGAGGACGAGGCAACATATGAGTGTTGCACGATGAAAGAGAAAAGGAGCCGCGAAGGCTCCTTTTTTTGTTTCGCCTTGCTCCCGGCGCCAGCTCGCAACCTCGCCTACGGATTGTCTTCCGGCGTACCGGTTCCGGGCGCGTCCTCGGCCATCTCTTCGCTGTACTTCTCAAGGTCGCGCTCGATCTTCTCCTCGTCCGGCTTCTCGCGGTCTCGCTTGTCCCACGCCTTCTGGCCCACCTTCGCATCCGGATCGTCGGGCGAAATGGCGTTGTCGTTCTCCGCCTTGTAGGAGCCGATGCCGGTCTTCGCTTTGCTCATGGTTTCCTCCTCGCGGTTGGCCGCTCAAGATACTAACCCGCGAGGCGCTAACGCGTGCCCTTCTCGATGTCGTCGCGGATGCGGTCGCCGTCCGGCGCGATGTCGCTGTCCGGGCCTTCGGACGGCGGGCGCGGCTGGCCTTCCGGCTGCGGTTCGGGCCACACGCCGCCCCTGCCTGGCTTGCCGAAGCCGCCTTCCGGCGGCGCGCCGGGGATAGCATCCGGGCCGGGGCCGGTCGGGATGCCCGGCTGACGGTCTGGCGGGATGCCGCCGGGGAGCCCCGCGCCTGCGGGTCCACCCGGTGCTGATGGGTCTGTCATGGTTGCCACTCCTTTTACAGGGGAAGGAATGGCGCCGCCGGGTGTTCCGCCGAACGACGATCTCTGCCAAAGGGCGCTTCTGGCTGACAACCGCACGCAACCACGCTACATAAGGGGCAAGAATCCCCATTCATCGACGCACACAAGAAGAGAAGCCCATGGCCGCGCCGCAGTACGTTTACGTGATGCAGAAGCTTTCCAAGACCTATCCCGGCGGAAAGCAGGTGCTGAACAACATCTCGCTGTCCTTCCTGCCCGATGCGAAGATCGGCGTGGTCGGCGTGAACGGCTCCGGTAAGTCGACACTGCTCAAGATCATGGCGGGCGTCGAGACGGAGCATCAGGGCGAGGCGTGGGCGGCGGAAGGCGTGCGCGTCGGCTATCTGCCGCAGGAGCCGCAGCTCGATGCGTCGAAGGACGTGCTCGGCAACGCGATGGACGGCGTGGCCGACAAGAAGGCGATGCTCGACCGCTACAACGAGCTTGCGATGAACTATTCCGACGAGACCGCCGACGAGATGGCGACGCTTCAGGATGTCATCGACGGGCACAATCTCTGGGATCTCGACGCGCAGGTGGAGCAGGCGCTCGCCGCGCTGAACTGCCCGCCGCCGCATGCCGGCGTCGAGAGCCTCTCGGGCGGCGAGAAGCGCCGCGTCGCGCTGACGAAGCTTCTGCTATCGAAGCCCGACATCCTGCTGCTCGACGAGCCGACGAACCACCTCGACGCCGAGTCGGTGGACTGGCTCCAGCACTTCCTCGAAGACTATCCGGGCTGCGTAATCCTCGTCACCCACGACCGCTACTTCCTCGATTCGATCACCACATGGACGCTCGAACTCGATCGCGGTCAGGGCGTGCCGTACAAGGGCAATTATTCGAGCTGGCTCGAACAGAAGGCGAAGCGCGCGGCACAGGAATCGCGCGAGGACGAGGCCAAGCAGCGCACCATGGCGCGTGAACTCGAATGGATCAGGGCGAGCCCGAAGGCGCGGCAGGCCAAGAGCAAGGCGCGTATCACCGCCTATGAGAAGCTGGCGGAGGAAGCGGGCCGCGATCAGATCGGCAAGGCGCAGATCCAGATCCCGACCGGTCCGCGCCTCGGCGGCGTCGTGCTCGAAGCGGAAGGTCTCAAGAAGGGCTTCAACGGCCGCACGCTCATAGAAGGCCTCGAATTCAAGCTGCCGCCCGGCGGCATCGTCGGCGTGATCGGCCCGAACGGCGCGGGCAAGACGACGCTGTTCAAGATGATCATCGGCAATGAGAAGCCGGACGAGGGCTCGTTCCGCGTCGGCGAGACGGTGAAGCTCGGCTATGTCGACCAGAGCCGCGATGCGCTCGATCCGAAGAAGAGCGTGTGGGAAGAAATCTCAGGCGGCCTCGACCAGATCAAGCTCGGCACGAAGGAAGTGAACTCCCGCGCTTATTGCGGCTGGTTCAACTTCAAGGGCCCGGACCAGCAGAAGAAGGTGGGGCTGCTTTCGGGCGGCGAACGCAACCGCGTGCACCTCGCCAAGATGCTGAAGGAGGGCGGCAACCTGCTGCTGCTCGACGAACCGACGAACGACCTCGACGTGGAGACGCTGTCGAGCCTCGAAGCCGCGCTTGAGGATTTCCCCGGCTGCGCCGTGGTCATCAGCCATGATCGCTTCTTCCTCGACCGGCTCGCGACGCACATCCTCGCCTTCGAGGGCGACGGCCATGTCGAATGGTTCGAGGGCAACTTCCAGGCGTATGAGGAAGACAAGCTGCGCCGCCTTGGCGCCGCCGCGCTCGACACGCCGAAGGCGAAGTTCGCGCGGTTTGCGCGGGGGTAAGCAGGCATCAAAACCCCAGCAGTCGCTTAGCGACTGCTGGGTTAACGTATCACTCTATACTCCCTATGGGTCCCGAAGCTTTTCAGAAGTCTTTTTCTTTCCGTTTCAATCTGATGGATTTTCATCGCGGCGTTACAGCCGGGACGACCTGCTTTGCAAAGACTTCCTTGGCGGCGAAAAGACCGTTAAGCGCCGCCGGGAAGCCAGCGTAGACGGCCATCTGCATCAGAATCTCGGTAATTTCCGTTCTGGTGAGACCGACGTTGAGCCCGGCCTGAATATGGACCTTAAGCTGAGGACTCGCATTGCCCATGGCGGCGAGCGCAGCGATCGTCGCGATCTCCCGGGAACGGAGGTCGAGACCCGGCCGCGAATAGATGTCGCCGAAAGGAAACTCGAACAGATAGGTGGCGAAATCGGGAGCTATGTTGGCCAGTGCCGACACAACCTTCTGTCCCGCCTCACCATCAACCTCGGCGAGTACGCGCCTGCCGCGCTCCAACCGGCTCTCGTTCAGATCCGGTGAATGATCGACACCATCGGCTTTCGCCAACTCCGTTTGCGACAAAGAGGCCATTGAGACGCCTGGAAGAGCCAAGGCGTGAGCAAGAAACGTTCGGCGGGAAGTGCTCATTGCACCTCCTCTCCGCAGGCTCGCGCCTGCTGGACTTCGCCGTTAGAGGTGGGGCTGCTGTTACGCAAATCGATGTCAGCTCTTTCAAAGAGCATGCGTGGTGTGCTTTCCAGGTATTTTCCGCTGGCGCTGTGGTAATGCCTCGTCATAGTTCCTTCGTCCTCTGTTTCTGGTCGCCGTAACCGGCAATCTTGGTGTCGAGAACGAGGAGGCAGGCTTGAAGGTCAGCCACATGGGCTCGTATGCGTTCGCGATGTTGTACCAGAATTTCACAACGTTCAGCTTCCGTGCCGGCGCCGCGCTCCCGCAGGGCTGCATAACGCAGCATGTCCCGTATCGGCATCCCGGCCGTTTTCAGGCGACCGAGAAATTCGATCCAGATCAGCATGGACGCGTCGTAGTTACGCTGGCTTGATCGGTCCCTGTCGGCATAGGGGAGCAGCCCAATCCGCTCATAGTAACGGATTGTATGGGCTGATAGTCCCGACCGCCTAGCCAGTTCACCGATCTTCATAGCCCCTATCCTCTTCACGACGCAGAAGAAGCTACGAGTTCGAGCGCACTCGAAGTCAAGGATGTAATTTGAAAATTGGGAAGCCGCTGGCTGATCCGGGAAACGAGCACTGAACGCCATAAAGATAAACATCACCTGTCTCATGCCAAGTGTGCGCCGAGAAGTGGCGTCACTTCGAGCGGCGTGCATATAGTATTAAAGCGGTGGCCATCTGGTCGCCGCTCCGCTTCCGATGGAGCGCGCACCACGAAATATGCTGTAGGATCAGACCCGTAGCCCATGCTCGATGAAGCGGCGCATTTCAAAGATGGTACGGCGCGTGTTCGGCCTGTCCGGCTTGGCGCGTTGACGCTGGAAAACCCCGTCATTCTCGCGCCGATGTCGGGCGTCACCGACAGGCCGTTCCGGCGCATCGTCCGCAAGTTCGGGGCGGATCTCGTCGTCACGGAAATGCTCGCCAGCAAGGCAGTCGTGCATCAACACAGGAAGACGCTCAGGATGTCGGAGCGGGAGACCGACGGCGGCCTCATGGCGGTGCAGCTGGCGGGCCGCGATCCCGCGATCATGGCCGACGCCGCCCGTCTCGCCGAGGATCGCGGCGCTGATATCATCGACCTCAATTTCGGCTGCCCTGTGAAAAAGGTGGTCAAGGATTTGGTCGGCTCGGCGCTGATGCGCGACGAGGTGCACGCGGCGAAGATCTTCGAGGCGGTCGCGAAGGCGGTGAAGGTGCCGGTCACGCTCAAGATGCGCATGGGATGGAGCCCGGACCAGCTCAACGCGCCGCGCCTCGCCCGGATCGCCGAAGACTGCGGCATCGTCATGGTCACTGTGCATGGCCGCACGCGATGTCAGTTCTACGGCGGCGAAGCCGACTGGGGCTTCGTGCGGCGCGTCAAGGAAGCGGTTTCCATCCCCGTCATCGTCAACGGCGACATCGTCACGCCCGCCGATGCGGCTCGCGCGCTGGCGGCGTCCGGAGCCGATGGCGTGATGATCGGGCGCGGCGCTTACGGACGCCCTTGGATCATCGCGCAGGTCGCGGAGGCCCTTCGCGGCGAAACGGTCTCCGACGAACCTTCGTTGCGCGTCCGGCTGGACACGATGGCGGAGCATTTCGAGGCGATGCTCGACTATTACGGCGAGCGCACGGGCGTACCCATCGCGCGCAAGCATCTCCGCTGGTACAGCGCGGGGCTGCCGGAGGCGACCGCTTTTCGTGACGCCATCAATGTGGCGGAGGCGGCGGCGGACGTGCGACGCCAGATGCGCGCGTTCCGCGAGCCGCTTTTGTGAGGTCTCTGGTGCGGCGGATTTTGCATGATTCATACTCGTAACACCGTTATCAGGCGTAAAATCCAAAACTGCAACAGAATCAAATAGTTGCTGGTGCGCGTGCAGCAATGTGGACGAAAACGGATCCGCCCGAGCACGGTGCTCCGGAGCATCACGCGCCCGAGTCGAAAGGCTGCATCAGATCCGGGTCGCGGCCTGAGAGTTCCAGAAACAACCGCCGCCACACCTTCAACGCCGACGCCTGCTGCTTCGCGAAGCGCGGGCGCGGGAGCAGCACAACTTTCGTTCGCGCGGCGCTGAGCGCGGGCCGCACCTCCGGCAGCAGACGCTCGGTCAGCGCGGCCGAGGTGAGCGTCCCATTATAGGCCGAAGCGCCGGGTCCATGCTCCATCATGTCCGAGATCAGAATTACCTTGAGAAGCCCCTCTGGCTGAACATCGAGGCTTTGCACACCAAGCGCCAGCGCCTCCGCAATGGGCGATGCAGTAGCCGTGCCCTCATTCTCGAGGGCCGCCAGCGCATCCTCCACCGGCTGAAGGAAGGCGCTCTCATAGCGGACCGCGATCCGCTTCGGGTTCTCGAAGAACGGGTTCACCTCCGCGCCAGCGCCCGGATTGCAGAGATCGACCAGCGTTTCAAGCGCCACGCCGAGTCCGCGTTCGCGCTCCCGCAGCACCTTGACGGCGATCCGCTCGCCGCGCGCGGCCGCATCGCGCTGCGCGGCGATCAAGTCTTTTGCGAAGGACTGCTCGACCGGCGTCAGCGGGTCGGTGCGGTCAATAAGGACGAGGGTAGCGCTCGTGGCGCCGTTGCGGGGGCAGAGCGTGGCCGGATCGATCAGGTCCGCCTTGAGGCTTGCGGCGGCGTAGAAGCCGCCACCCGCGAGCGCCGCCGTACACGCGATGAGAAGAACTCCGAGCACCGATCTCAGCATGCGGCCGCTCCTGCGTTTGCGACTTGCGTCGACTGCCGAGCGCCTTCGAAGCTCGTGCGGACCGCTTCGGCGAGGATGGTCTCAAATCCATCGGCGGCGGCGTCGAGAAAGCGGAAGCTCTCGTCCTTCTCCTTCTGAACGGCTTTTTGTGACGCCTTCAATTTCTTCTCCTGTGTTTCCAGGAATTTGCCGCGTTCCACTTCGAGCGACGGAAGCGGTTTCGAAGTCAGCGCATACATGAATCCGCCTCGTGCCGTTCGCCTTGAAACGCGTTCGAGGCTTTCGATCTCGGCTTCGGCGCGTCGGGCCGCACGATCGAGATCGGCCTGAAGGCGACGGCGTTCCGCGGCCCACGCGTCGTGACGCGAGGACAAATCCGCAAGCGCCGCCGCGTGCCGGTCGAGCTTGCGGTCGAGCGCCTGAAAGGCGGCGGTCGCCCCTCCACCAGCCCGATGCATCGCCCGGCGCAACATCGCCGCCGTAGCCGCCCGCGCCTGCCGATAGCTTCGATGCCGTCGGCCGTAGCCGGGGATGGGATCGTCGAACTTGTAGCCATCGGCGGCGGCGATCAGGGCGGCGCACAGACCGATCACAAGAAGAAAGACGCTGGAAAAGCCTTCGATCCGGAACGGGTTTTCGACGAGCCGGCGAAGTGCGTCCGCTTCCGCGCTCTTCGATCCGGCCGGGTGGAGCGCCGCCTCCTTCGTCTCGGTTATGGGTTTGGCGGGCAACGCGACGAGCGTTTGCTTTGCCGTGCCAAGCGGGGCCGCTGCCTTTGGAGGCGGGCGGCTCGCTTCCACGCGCGTCATGGAATCGGCGAAGGCGCGTTCGCGATAGTCGCGGTAATGTGCGCCGAACAGGTTGATCGCGAAAATCGCAGCAACGCCCGCGAGCACGAAGACGCCCGCGCCAGCCTTCGCAACGAAGGATCGTCGGTTGAGCTGCGGCAGCGCGAAATAGCCGATGAGGAACGCCGCGCCCGCATTGGCAATCGCGAGAACCAGCGCTTCGAGCCAGCCGCCGAAAACCCCCTGCTCGCTCGTCCCGGCAAACAGCACGCCGTTGACCACAGCTTCGGTGAGGATGAGCGCGCAAAGCACGCCGAGGCCCAGCACCGGCGACGCGGCATAATGCGGCTCGCGCGTGATGCGGTGTTTCGCCTTGAACGCGTCGAGATCGGCAAGACGGCTCTTCTCCTCGCGCACGCGCTCGGCGAGTTCCGGCCCGTTTTCGATGAGCATGGTCTGCCGTGCGAGACGGGCCTCGCGCATCTCGGCATCAAGGCTCGGGGCGACGCATTTTTTCTCATGCGCCGCGATCGAATCGGAGAGAGCGGATAGGCGGTCGGCGGCCTTCGCATAGGCTGCGTCGATTTCAGCCTGAAGGCGCTCGGCCGTCGCGGCGGCGGCAGATGAAGCCTGACCGCCGGCCTCTCGCAAAGGCACGGCCTCGCGCTGCACATCAATAGCGGCGACACTCGCCAGCGCTGCACGCCGATACGGGACAACGCTGGAGGATGACAGGCCAATTTCGTCGGGCGGCCGCTGATCGATATCGCCCGACCTGTCTATGACGCGCTCGCCGTTCAACTCATCGATACACATAAAAACGCTCGGCTACTTTTTCTTAATATGAAACAGTTTTATGCATGAAATGACTAAAAAGGAAGAGAGCGTGGGCGGGGCTCACGTTTTTCTGAGGCCTGATGCGTCAATGCAACAACGCGATAGCAACCGCAACGAGGGGGACTGAACATGCGAGCGTGGCTTGCGGCAACAGCCGCGCTGATGATCGTGACGGCGCCTTCGTTTTTAGCGGAAGCCGCATCGCTCGGCGAAGGCGGCAGTCGCGGGCCATGGCTCGCGCGGTTTTCCGCTTTCGGCGGCCAGTGCCCGAAACTGTGCGTCGAATGGTTCGACGGCTGCAACAATTGCAGCTGCGGACGCGGGCGGATCGACGTTTGTACGCAGCATATCTGCTTCGGTCGCAGGCGGGCGCGATGCCTGCGCTGGGGCTTTTAGAGACGCCACTCGGGTCAGTCGATTAGAAAATCGACTTGAACACGCCGCCATCCGCGCGCAGCGCCGCACCGTTGATCGCGCTCGAAAGCGGGCTCGCGAGGAACACGACCGTTTGCGCGATCTCAAGCGGGTCTTCGAAGCGCTGCAAGAGCGAGGTCGGCCGCGCGGTCTTGAAGAAATCGGCTTCCACGGCCTTCTCGTCCTTGCCCTCGGATTTCGCCAGATCCTTCACGAAGTCCATCACGCCCTCCGACGAGGTCGGGCCGGGCAGTACCGCATTCACCGTGACCTGCGTGCCTTTCGTAAGCTCCGCCAGACCGCGCGAAATCGCGAGCTGCGCCGTTTTCGTCATGCCATAATGGATCATCTCCACCGGAATATTGAGCGCGGACTCGGACGAGATGAAGATGATCCGCCCCCAGTTCAGCAGCAACATCGGCGGCAGGAACGCGCGGGAGAAGCGCACGCCCGACATGACGTTGACCTCGAAGAAGCGGGCCCAGTCCTCGTCCGGGATGTCCTGAAACGGCTTCGGTTGGAAAATCCCGGCGTTGTTCACGAGGATTTGCACGTCGCCGATGGACTTCACCTCATCGATGATCCGGGCGACGTCCGCCTTGTCCGCTAAGTCGCCGTAAACCGCGTGCGCCGTTGGCAAATCCTTCTTTGCATGCTCCGCGGTTTCGCGCGAGCGGCCATGAAGGATGACCCGCGCGCCTTCCCTTAGAAGCAGCTCTGCGGTCGCCTTGCCGATGCCCTTGGTCGATCCGGTCACAAACGCAAGCTTGCCTTCGAGATTGTAGTCCACGGAAGTCCTCCTAAATCCAGATGGGCGAAGCGTATTCGCACGTCATATCGGCGCGCCCGGCCTCAGGGTCCAGCCTCGGAAGGAGAACGATATATGTTTGTTGCGATGAACCGGTTTCGGGTGAAGAGGGGAAGCGAACAGGATTTCGAGGGCGTCTGGCTCAAGCGCGACGTCCATATCAATCGCGAGCCGGGCTTCGTCGCGTTCCACCTCCTCAAGGGACCGGAGGCGGAGGACCACACGCTCTACGTCTCGCACACCATCTGGGCGAGCAAGCAGGCTTTCGAGGACTGGACGCGCTCGGAAAGCTTCCGCGCGGCGCATCAGGGCGCGGGCGAGCGTAAGGTTTTCTATCTCGAAGGCCCGCATTTCGAAGGCTTCGAGTCCATCCAGGAAGTGAAACCCGCCTGATCGGGAAACCCATGCATATCGGCCGGGCGGATCGTTGTTGCGCGATCCCGCCCGGCCGGAAATCGATCCGCCTCGAATAGCGGACGCTCTGCGATCTCCGATAACGCGCCGCCTGATTGACGACAAGGACTCGCGCGCCGCGCTTTCGGATGCCGGTCGCCGCCTACTTCTTCGCGGCGGATTTCGCAGGCTTCGCCTCGGCGGCGGGCTTTGCCTCGGCCTTGGCGGCTTTGGGGGCGGCGGCGGGCTTCACGAGCCCCTCCAGCTTTCCGAAGTGGTCGGCGAGCATGTAATAGACCGTCACGCGCTCCTTCGAGCGGTCGCCCTTCATCTTTTCCATGAGCGACTGGATGGCGGCGTCGAGCGCTTCGTCGCTCTCGGTGAGCGCAAGCTTCTTCTTGAGCCAGCTTTCGCGGACACGCTTCAATTCTTCGGGATCGGTCCCCGATACGAGCGCCGAATCGCGGTTGCGCAGCGCTATGCCGAGATGGCGCACGATCGCCGCGACGGCGTCCTCATTGGGGGAACTCACGTATTTCTTCACGTGAGCAAGATATTTTTCTGCGTCGGCCATGTTGCGAATCCTTTTTGGCTTTCACGACGTGCAGAAGATGGCGCGCGGTCTTGAGCGCTACAAGAGACTTCACTGAATCGGCGGCGGTTATGCAACGGCTTTGCAACCAATCACGACGACTGACGATCGTTCTGCTGGCGAATCGTCCGCAATCGCTCCGTGGAACCCGGCATGACACGGCCGACGAGTGGAACGCTCATGGCATAGGCGCGTTCTCCGAATGACAGACGGGCACGGATTTGCCCGGCACTAGATCGCTCCCGCTCAGATGGAAACGTTCGGGCGGAATAGTTGATCGAAATAGACA
This sequence comes from Rhodomicrobium udaipurense JA643, assembly GCF_000636015.1. Lineage (GTDB taxonomy): Bacteria > Pseudomonadota > Alphaproteobacteria > Rhizobiales > Rhodomicrobiaceae > Rhodomicrobium > Rhodomicrobium udaipurense. The sequence continues at coordinate 41,665 of NZ_JFZJ01000002.1, read as the reverse complement.
CGGACAAGTCGAAAGGAATACCAGCATGGCCAAGGAAAGCATCCACGAGATCAACTCCACCACCGACTATGCCGCGGACAAGAGCAAGAACGAGATCGACGATCTTCGCGCGCAGGTGAAGGAACTCACCGACAAATACGGCTCCTATGCTCAGGACAAGCTCTCTGACGTGAAGGAAACGGTGCAGCAGAACATCGGCGACGTGGAAAAGCAGATCCGCGACAAGCCGGTGCAGGCAACGCTCATTGCGGCTGGCGTCGGCTTCCTCGTCGGCGCGCTTCTCACTCGCTGAAGGAGTAACGCCCATGTTTGGAGCAGCTCTGAGGCTAATGGCCGTCGGCGAAGCGGGTCGGCGCGTGGGCGATTACGCGAAAACAATGGTCACGAGGTATCTCGTGCTTTCAGTGGCGGCGACGGCGTTCCTTGGGGCGATCGTCTTCGCGCTGTTGGCGGGTTTCTGGGAGTTAACCTCCCGGAACAACGATCCGGTGACATCGGCGGCAATTCTGGCTGGAGTCCTGACCGGAGTTGGATTGCTGATAGCATTCGTGGCCTATGGAATTACCAGGGAGAAGACACCAAGCGTAAGTGAAGCGTTCGAACGCCCCGTTCAGGCTTTTCAGGCGCAGGTGCCAGCGACCGTCAACGACATCGGACGGCAGATCGAATATGCCGTGCGGACCTATGGCCCCATAAAGGTCGCAACCGCAGCCGCAGCAGGCGGCCTTGTCGCCGGATTGCTCGCCAAGAAGTTCCGCCAGATTTGAAACACTCCCGCCGCGTCGAACAACGATGCGGCGGTTCTCCCCTTTTCCCGAAAGGCAGAGCCCATGTGGCCGGATTGATCGAAAACCGCGAGGGGCACCTCGCGGTTTTCTTTTGCCCTCGCCCTCGCGCTAATCGCCGATCGCGCCGCTTTCGCGTAACGCCGCAATCGCGTCGGCGTCGAGGCCGATGTTCAGAAGCGTCCGCTCCGTGTCGGCGCCAAGAAGCGGCGGCGCGCGGTCACAGGCGACGGGCGTTTCCGAAAGTTGCAGCGGATTACCGACGAGATCGACCGAACCCGCCGGATGTTCCATGCGCACCACCATGCCACGATGGCGGATCTGCTCTTGCGCGAAGACCTGCGCGACGTCGTTGATCGGACCACACGGCACACCCGCCGCCTCAAGCGCCGCGATCCAGTCCACGCTGGCGCGGGCCGCGAGGAGCGGCTTCAAGAGCGCGACAAGCTCGTTACGATGGCGCACGCGCGCGACGTTGGTCGCGAATTTCGCATCGCGCGCCAAAGCTTCGCAGCCCGCCGCCGCGCAGAACCGCGTGAACTGCGCATCATTGCCGACGGCGACGATCACATGGCCGTCGCGCGTCTCGAACACCTGATACGGCACGATATTCGGATGCGCGTTGCCGAGCCGCTTGGGCACCACCCCGCCGACGAGCCAGTTCGTCGCCTGATTGGCGAGCACGGCGGTCTGCACATCGAGCAGCGCGAGGTCGATATATTGCCCTTCGCCGGTGCGGTCGCGATGGGCGAGCGCGGCGAGCACGCCCACGCTCGCATACATGCCGGTGAAGACATCCGCCAAGGCGACGCCCACCTTCATGGGTTCGCCGTCCGGCTCGCCCGTGAGGCTCATCAACCCGCCCATGCCCTGAATCATGAAGTCGTAGCCTGGGCGCGCTGCGTAAGGCCCGGTCTGTCCGAAGCCCGTGATCGAGCAATAGACGATGTCCGGCTTCACGGCACGAATCGCCGCGTAATCGAGGCCGTATTTCGCCAGACCGCCGACCTTGAAGTTTTCGAGAAACACGTCGCACGTCGCGGCGAGGCGGCGAACAAGCGCGCTCCCCTCCGGCTTTGCGATGTCTATCGCGACCGAGCGCTTGCCGCGATTGGCCGCGAGGTAATACGCGCTCTCGCTCGTGTCCGCACCGCTCGCGTCCTTAAGAAACGGCGGGCCCCAGCGGCGCGTGTCGTCGCCCTCCACCGGCTTCTCGATCTTGAAGACGGTCGCGCCCAGATCCGCGAGAAGCTGGCTCGCCCACGGCCCCGCCAGCACGCGGCTGAGGTCGAGCACGCGCAGATGCGCGAGCGGCCCCGGCTTCGGGCGGCCCGCTGATCCCGTATTCCCGCTGCTCATGCTGTCTTGACCGCCGCCGCTCAGCCCATCTTGACCGCCGCCGCTCATGCCGTAAACGCCTGAATGCCGGTCTGCGCGCGGCCAAGGATCAGCGCGTGCACATCCTGCGTGCCCTCATAGGTATTCACCGTTTCGAGGTTCGCCATGTGCCGCATCACGTGGAAACTGTCGGCGATGCCGTTGCCGCCATGCATGTCGCGGGCTTGCCGCGCGATGTCGAGCGCCTTGATGCAGTTATTGCGCTTGATGAGCGAGATGGCCTCGGGCGCGGCGGTGCCTTCGTCGAGCATGCGGCCGACGCGAAGCGCGGCTTGCGTGGCGAGCGCGATTTCCGTCTGCATGCCCGCCAGCTTGAACTGAACGAGCTGGTTCGCGGCGAGCGGGCGGCCGAACTGCTTGCGGGCGAGCGTGTAGTCGCGCGCGGCGTGCCAGCAGAACTCCGCGGCGCCGGTAACGCCCCACGCAATCCCGTAGCGCGCCTTGTTGAGACAACCGAACGGACCGGCGAGACCGCTCGCCCCCGGCAGAAGGTTTTCATCGGGCACGAAAGCCTCGTCGAGCACGATCTCGCCCGTGATCGACGCGCGTAAGCTGAGCTTGCCCTCGATCTTCGGCGTCGAGAAGCCCTTTGTGCCGCGCTCCACGACAAAGCCCTTGATCTTGCCGTCATGCGCGTCGGACTTCGCCCAGACGACCGCGATATCCGCGATGGGGCTGTTCGTGATCCACATCTTCTGGCCGGAAAGCAGATAGCCGCCGTCGACCTTCACGGCGCGGGTGCGCATGCTGGCGGGGTCCGACCCCGAGTCGGGTTCGGTTAGGCCGAAGCAACCGACGATTTCGCCACGCGCGAGCCCCGGCAGCCAGCGCTTCTTCTGCGCGTCGGTGCCATAGGCGTGGATTGGATGCATCACGAGCGACGATTGCACGCTCATCGCCGAGCGATAGCCGGAATCGACACGCTCCACCTCGCGCGCGATCAGCCCATAGGCGACGTGACCCACGCCCGCGCCGCCGAATTCCTCCGGAATCGTCGGCCCGAGAAGGCCGAGTTCGCCCATCTCCGTCATAATTTCGCGGTCGAACCGCTCCTCGCGATAGGCCGAGAGCACGCGCGGCTGCAACCGCTCCTGACAATAGGCGCGCGCCGAATCCGCGATCAGCCTCTCCTCTTCCGACAATTGGTCGTCAAGCAGGAAAGGGTCTTCCCAGCGAAAACTTTGCAAAGCGGGTCTCCTCGGATTTCTTCGTCAAGCGAGATCGCCTCGGTGAAAACGGGGCCTCGTTCGACATTTTGCGGAGCATGATCCTATCGCAAAGCCGGTTCAACTGTTGCGGGTCATGCCGTCTGACATATCGGCAGCCATGGTGTTCGAGCCAAGTCGTAATCGGTGGCAAAAGGCGTCCCCCGCTCATGGCCCGCGTCGCATCGCCCCGCCTTTGCCGAGCGCTTCAAGGGCGAATCGCGCGGCCTCCATGATCGCGGCGCGATCTACGCCCGTCTCGAAGCCGAGGCCGTCGAGCAGATAAACCACATCCTCCGTGGCCACGTTCCCCGAAGCACCGGGCGCATAGGGGCATCCGCCGAGGCCGCCCGCCGAACCGTCGACCACGCGGACGCCCTCTTCAAGACATGCGTAGATGTTCGCGACCGCCTGCCCTTTGGTATCGTGGAAATGGACGGCGAGGCTTTTCATCGGCACGCGCTCCGCCACTGCCCGCAGCATGGCGCGCGCGGCATTCGGCGTGCCGACGCCAATGGTGTCGCCGAGCGAAACCTCGTAGCAGCCGAGTGCCGCGAGCCTTTCGGCCACATCCGCCACCCGCGAGAGCGGCACCGCGCCTTCATAGGGGCAGCCGAGGACGCAAGACACATAGCCGCGCACAGCCACGCCTTCCGCCTGCGCGCGCTCGACCACGGGCGCGAACCGCTCGAAGGACTCGGCAATCGAGCAGTTTATGTTCTTCTGCGAGAAGCTTTCCGAAGCCGACGCGAAGATCGCGATCTCCCGCGCACCCGCCGCAAGCGCAGCCTCAAGCCCGGTCATGTTGGGCACGAGCACCGGCAACGACACGCCGCGCCTGCCCGCGAACGCTTTCAGCACGGCCGCCGTGTCCGCCATCTGCGGCACCCGGCGCGGCGAGACAAAACTGCCCGCCTCGATTGTCGTCAGCCCCGCCGCGATCAGCTTTTCGATGAAGGAGACGCGCGTTTCGACCGGCAGCGTCGCAGCCTCGTTTTGCAGGCCGTCGCGTGGCCCCACCTCGACGATGCGCACATGCTCAACCATCGCGCGCCTCCTCGGCCTCGAACTCCATCAGCGCCGCGCCCTCGGAGACGAAATCGCCGGTGGCGACGGCGTAGCGCGCAACGCGCCCGCACGAAGGCGCTCGCACCGTGTGTTCCATCTTCATCGCTTCGAGGATGAGGATCGGCGCGCCCGCTTCGAGGCTCGCGCCCGGCTCGGCGAGCAGCGCAAGCACCGTCCCCGGCATCGGCGCGAGCGTGCCCGTGCCATGGTGATGCGTGACCGCCTCCGCCCCGAAAGGATCGACGAGCGCGAGGCGGATGGGCTGCGGACCGTCGAAAACCGTTACCGCGCCGTCGATCAAGACCGCGCCGATGCTGTGCCGCGCGCCGCCGAGCGTCACCGCGAAACGACGCGGGTCGCCGCCCTCGCGCTCGAACGCGAACCGCGCAGCCTCGCCTTCGACGGCGAGCGTCATTCCATCGCGGCCCTGTTCGAGGCGGACGGTGAACGCATGGCTATCCTTGCCGCGAAATTCGAAAACCCGACTGCGCGAGCCGAACAGCGCCCATGCCGCCCATGCCGCGCCCGCCACCCACGGCGACCACGGATCGGCCGGATCGCTACGCGTTTCGTCCGCCTCGCGCGCAAGGATCGCCGCCACCGCCGCCGCGAGATGCACGGCGCCGGGCGTGAGGCTCGCGTCGAGACCAGCGTGCTCGCGCTCGATATATCCGGTATCGACCGCATTCGCGGCCACGGCATTCTCGCCGAGAAGCCGCGCGAGAAACGCCACGTTCGTCGCCACGCCCGCGATCTCGAAGCCCGACAGCGCGCCTCGCAGCCGGGCGAGCGCAGCGGCGCGCGTCGGTGCCTGCGCGATCACCTTCGCGAGCATCGGATCGTAATGCGGCGTGACATCGTCGCCAGCGCCGAAGCCGGTGTCGATGCGAAGGCCCTGCCCCGCCTGCGGCGCGCGCCAATGCGTGATGGTCCCGGTGGACGGCAAAAAGCCTGCGTCTGCATCCTCGGCATAGATGCGCGCCTCGATTGCGTGCCCGGCGCGCGCGATTTCCTCCTGCCGCAGCGGCAGCGTTTCACCCATGGCCACGCGGAGTTGCCATTCCACGAGGTCGAGGCCGATGATCGACTCCGTCACCGCGTACTCCACCTGTAGGCGCGTGTTCATTTCGATGAACCAAGCGTTGGCCTCGTCGGCGACGAATTCCACTGTCCCCGCACCGACATAGCCGATGGCCGCGGCTGCTTTTCGCGCCGCGTCGCAGAGCGCCTCGCGCCGCGCGTCATCAAGCGAGGGCGACGGCGCTTCCTCGACGACCTTCTGGTGGCGGCGCTGAAGCGTGCATTCGCGCTCGAACAGCGACACGACATTGCCGTGCGCGTCCGCGAAAATCTGCACCTCGATATGGCGGGGCCCCTCGACGAAGCGCTCCATCATCAGCGTATCGTCGCCGAACGCCGCCGCCGCCTCGCGCTTCGCGGCCGTGAGCGCGGCTTCGAGTCCATCCGCCGCGCGAACGATGCGCATGCCTTTGCCGCCGCCGCCCGCGACCGCTTTCAGCAGCACCGGGAAGCCGAGCCGCTTTGCCTCGCGCGCGAAGGCGTCCGCGTCCTGCGCCGCGCCGCCATAGCCCGGTACGACGGGCACGCCCGCCGCCTCCATCAGCGCTTTCGCTGCGGCCTTTGAGCCCATGGCGCGGATGGCCGATGCGGCTGGCCCGACGAAAATGAGCCCGGCTTCCGCGCAGGCTTCCGCGAACGCAGCCTTCTCGGACAAGAAGCCGTAACCCGGATGCACCGCCTCCGCGCCGCTCGCCTTGGCGGCCTCGATGATGCGGCCGATGTCGAGATAGCTGTCGCGGGCGGGTGCAGGCCCGATCAGCCGCGCCTCGTCGGCGGCCCTCACATGGCGCGCGCGGGCGTCCGCCTCCGAATAGACGGCGACGGTGCGAAGCCCCATGCCGCGCGCGGTGCGAGCGATGCGGCAGGCGATTTCACCGCGATTGGCGATCAGGAGCGACGTGAAGGGCCGGAGCGTCATGTCTGCCTCACATCCTGAACACGCCGAAGCGGCCCCGCTCGGGCGGCGCATTGAGCCCCGCCGAAAGCGCGAGCGCGAGCACAATGCGCGTGTCGGCGGGGTCTATGATGCCGTCGTCCCACAGCCGCGCGGTGGCATAATACGGGTCGGCCTGCGTCTCGAACTGCGCGCGGATCGGCGCTTTCAACGCCTCCTCCTCCGCCTCGCCGAGCGTTGCGCCCTTCGCCTCCAGAGCCTGCCGCCGGACGATGGCAAGCACGGTCGCAGCCTGCTCGCCGCCCATGACCGAGATCTTCGCGTTCGGCCACATCCACAGGAAGCGCGGACCGAAGGCGCGTCCGCACATACCGTAATTGCCCGCCCCATATGAGCCGCCGATGACGACAGTATATTTCGGCACGCTCGCCGTCGAAACCGCCGTGACGAGCTTCGCGCCATCCTTCGCGATGCCGCCCGCCTCGTATTTCCGGCCGACCATGAAGCCCGTGATGTTTTGCAGGAAGACGAGCGGAATGCCGCGCTGCTCCATGAGCTCAATGAAATGCGCACCCTTCAGCGCGCTTTCGGAAAACAGGATACCGTTATTGGCGAGGATGCCGACGGGGTAGCCGTGGATGCGCGCCGTACCGCAGACGAGCGTCGGGCCGTAGAGCGCCTTGAACTCGTCGAAGTCCGAGCCGTCGACGAGGCGAGCGATGATTTCGCGAACATCGTAGGGCTTCCGCGCGTCGGCTTCGACGATGCCGTAAAGCTCGTTGGTCGCGTAGCCCGCATCGCGGGGCGGCGCGATGTCGAGCGACGCGGGCTTCGTGCGGTTGAGCCGCGCCACAATCCGCCGCGCGATGCCGATGGCGTGCGCGTCGCTCTCCGCATAGTGATCGACGACGCCGGACTGGCGCGCATGCACGTCCGCGCCGCCGAGTTCCTCTGCCGTGACGATTTCCCCGGTCGCGGCGCGCACGAGCGGCGGACCGCCGAGAAAGATCGTGCCGTTACCCTTCACGATGACGCTCTCGTCGCACATCGCAGGCACATAGGCCCCGCCCGCCGTGCACGGCCCCATGACGAGCGCGATCTGCGGAATGCCTTCCGCCGACATGCGCGCCTGATTATAGAAGATGCGGCCGAAATGGCGCTCGTCGGGGAAGATTTCATCCTGCATCGGCAGGAACGCACCGCCCGAATCCACCAGATAGAGACAGGGGAGCCGATTTTCCCGAGCGATGTCCTGCGCGCGAAGATGCTTCTTTACCGTCAGCGGGTAATAGGTGCCGCCCTTCACGGTCGCGTCGTTGGCGACGATCATGCATTCGACGCCCGACACGCGCCCGATCCCCGCGATGAGCCCTGCTGCGTGCGCGTCGCCGCCATAAAGACCGTGAGCCGCAAGCGCGCCGATTTCGAGGAAGGGCGACGCCGGATCGAGGAGGAGCGCGATGCGGTCCCGCGCGAGAAGCTTGCCTCGTGCGACGTGCCGCGCGCATGCTTCAGCCCCCCCGCCGCCTTGCGCGAGCGCGGCTTTTTCGCGAAGCCTCGCGACGAGAGCCGTCATCGCCTCCGCATTCGCCCGAAAAGCTGCGGAGCGCCTGTCGATGGCGCTGTTCAAGACTGCCATGCCCGCTCCTGGTTTCGTCCCGCACAGGCGGAACGCGACTTCACCGCAAGACGAACAGAATAGTGTCGAGGAGCCGTTCCGAAAACGGGCGGCCCTAACGCAAGACGTGCACCTCCACCGAAAGAGCGATGTCGCGCCATGTCCGGTCGGCGGTCAGCACCGGCAGGCGCAGTTTTTCGGCGAGCGCAAGGCAAGCGCGGTCGCCGAGCGAGAGGCCGAAGGCCTTCGTCGCGACGCGCAGCGCGCCCGCGCGAAAGGCGAGGTCTTCATCGAACGGCAAGGTTTCGAGGCCGTAGCGCGAAAGCGCAGCGCGAACGAGCGGCATGGCGGCGCCGCGCTCCTGAAGTTTAGCCACCACCTCGGAAAGGTTCACGGAAGACATCGCGGCATTTCCGAAAAAAGCCTCGGCGCGGTCTGCGCCGGGCTCGCCGCCGAGATGCGCGAGGATGGCCGAGGCGTCGAGCACGATCGCGGCGCACATCAGCGGCGCCTCGGCAGTGGTGCGCGGGCACATTTGCGCATTCTAGCCACGCGATTCCACCTCCGCCTCATGCCGCCGGTCCTTTATGAGGTCGTCGGCGAGGCCGCTTCCGAGCAGACCTTTCATCATCGCCTGAGCCTGTCTTGCGCCAACGCGCGGGCTTAACACATGGAGTTCGCCATCCTCCAGCCAGGCGAGAAGCGCGTCGCCCTCTTCCACCTGCATCGCCTCGCGAAGCGCCGCCGGGATCACCACGCGGCCGCCGGGGCCAAGCGTCAGACGCAGCCGATTCGCGGCCCCGAAGCCCGGTTTTTCAGTGTCGTCCGCGACGAACGGAGCCTGCGGCGCTTCCTCGAAGCCGGTCCCCCGCGAGGGCGCGCCATCCGGCCGTTCGTCCTTTTTTTTGCGCGCCATTTCATCCTCCATTTTGCCCGACTATATCACATCGAGCAAAATTGGCAACAAGTCTGTTGGTAGCACTTACACATAAAATGACATTAATCACATCTTGCCAAACAATTCTCGCCCGATGAGCATGCGGCGGATTTCGCTCGTGCCCGCGCCGATTTCGTAAAGCTTCGCGTCACGTAGGAGCCGCCCCGTCGCCGTGTCGTTGATATAGCCGGTGCCGCCGAGAAGCTGGATCGCGTCGAGTGCCACGCGCGTCGCCGCTTCCGCCGCATAGAGGATCGCGCCCGCTGCATCCTCGCGCGTCGTCTGCCCCCGGTCGCAGGCGCGCGCGACCGCGTAGACATAGGCGCGCGCCGAATTCAGCGCGACCGCCATGTCGGCAACCTTGCCCTGCACGAGCTGGAACGTGCCGATGGGCTTGCCGAACTGCTTGCGCTCGTGGATGTAGGGCAGCACGATGTCGAGCGCAGCCTGCATGATGCCGAGCGGTCCGGCGGCAAGCACCGCGCGCTCATAGTCAAGGCCGGACATCAGCACGGCGACGCCACGCCCCTCGCCGGCCATGACGTTCGACTCCGGCACCTCGCAATCCTCAAAGACGAGTTCTGCGGTGTCTGAGCCGCGCATGCCGAGCTTGTCGAGCTTCGGCGAGACGGAAAAGCCCGACATGCCCTTTTCGATCAGGAACGCGGTGATGCCGCGCGGCCCGGCGGCGGGGTCGGTCTTCGCGTAGACCACGAGCACGTCGGCGTGCGGCGCGTTGGTGATCCACATCTTCGTGCCGTTCAGAACATAGCGGTCGCCGCGCTTCTCGGCGCGCGTGCGCATCGACACGACATCGGACCCGGCCTCCGCCTCCGACATTGCGAGCGCGCCGACATGCTCGCCTGAGATAAGCTTCGGCAGGTAGCGGCGTTTCTGCTCGTCCGTGCCATTGCGGCGGATCTGGTTCACGCAGAGATTGGAATGCGCGCCATAGGAAAGCCCCACGCTCGCGCTCGCCCGGCTCACCTCCTCCATGGCGATGCAATGATGCAGATAGCCGAGCCCCGCGCCGCCCCATTCCTCCTCGACCGTGATGCCGTGGAGGCCGAGCGCGCCCATGGGCTCCCACAAGTCGCGCGGAAAGGTGTTCGAGCGGTCGATCTCGGCGGCGCGCGGCGCAATATTGTCGTCGGCGAAGGCGCGCACGCTGTCGCGCAGCATGTCGGCTTCCTCGCCAAGCCCGAAATCGAGACCACGATAGCTGGCCATGACGTCCTCCCGCTCTTGTTTTTCTATAATGAGGCGCTTGAGGGAGGCTTGCTGTCAACATGGCGGAACGGCTATTCGGCGGCCTTCCGCGTCTGTCCATCCGTTGCGAAAGCCGCCTCAAGCTCGGCGTAGCGGGCCGTTGCCTTCGCGATGTTGGCTTCCTTCACATGGCCGAAACCGCGGATGATGTCCGGCACGGCGGCATAGGCAGCGGCGAGCCCAAGATTGGCGCGTGTCAGCATCGGCAGAAGCCGCTCGACGCGCGCCTCGTAGTCGGCGAGAAGCGCGCGCTCCGCCTTGCGTTCGGCGAGCCGCGCAAACGGATCGAACCATGTGCCGCGAAGGCGCTTGCCTTTGGCGAGAACGCGCAGCACGGGCAGCATCCACGGCCCGAAGGTCATCTTTTTGAGCTGCCCGGTGTCGGGATCGCGGCGGCCGAAGATCGGCGGCGCGAGATTGAACTTGAGTTTCACGTCGCCGTCGAACTCGGCGCTGACCTGCTCCGCGAAGGCGCCGTCCGTGTAGAGCCGCGCGACTTCATATTCGTCCTTGATCGCCATCAGCCGGAAGAGGTTCTGCGCGACCGCGCGGGTCAGCGCCTCGCTTTGTGGCGCGACGGCGATTTCGCGCGCGCGCACCCGGTCCACAAACGCGAGATAGCGCGCGGCATACGCCACGTCCTGATAGGCGGCGAGTTCGGCGGCGCGAAGGCCGACGATGTCGTCGAGAGTTTCGGCGAGCTTCGGCGCGGGATTAAGCAGCGCCGCGATGCGGTCGGGCCGGAGCGCCGCCTCGCGGCCGAGCGCGAAGGCGCGCTTGTTCGCGTCGACGCTCGCGCCGTTCAATTCGATGGCGCGCAGAATCGCACCGCGTTCGAGTGGGATCAGCCCCTTCTGCCAGGCGAAACCCGTCAGCACCATGTTGGCGAAGATCGCGTCGCCGACGAGCGCGACCGCGATAGCCTGCGCCGGGCATTCGTGGACCGCGCGGGCGCGCTTCCCGAGCCGTGCTGTCATGGCGGGCACATCGAAGGCGACGGCGTTGTCGCGGACGAATTCGGCGGTCGGCGTGATGCGCGGATCGGCCACGACGGCGGTGCGCGCCTCACTCATCATCGGCAGGCCGTTCTTGCCGTGCGCGACGACGATATCGGCCGCCAGCACGAGATCGGCCTGCCCCGCACCGATGCGCGGGCTGAAAAGCTCCGTCTGCGGCTCGCCGATCCGCAGGTGCGAATAGACGCCGCCGCCCTTCTGCGCGAGGCCGATCTGATCCACGATTCGCACCTGACGGCTGTGGAGATGGGCAGCCATGCCGAGCATCGCGGCAAGCGAGGTGATGCCGAGGCCGCCGATGCCCGTCATCAAGATGTTGTAGCCATCCTCGGGGATCGCGGGCAGCGCGGGGTCGGGCATGTCGGGCGACGCGTGCGCCGCCTGTGCGCGTTTGCGCGTGCCGCCATAAACCGACACGAAACTCGGACAGAAGCCGTCGACGCAGGTCGCGTCCTGATTGCATGTAGATTGGTTGATTCTGCGCTTTCGGCCGAACTCGGTCTCGACCGGTTCGACCGAAAGGCAGTTTGAGGCGCGGGAGCAATCGCCGCAACCTTCGCAGACGCTTGTATTGATAAGCAATCGCCTATCCGATTGTTCCATAAGGCCGCGCTTGCGGCGACGGCGCTTCTCGGTGGCGCAAACCTGATCGTAGATGAGGACGCTCACGCCCGGCACGGAACGGAGCTCCTGCTGCACCGCATCGAGCCGCGAACGGTGGTCGAAACTCGTGCCCGAAGGAATCGCAGGGGCGCGTCGGTGACGGTCTGGATCGTCGCTCACGATGGCGATGCGCGACACGCCCTCGGCGCGCATTTGCGCCGCGATCTGCGGCACCGTCAACTGCCCGTCGACCGGCTGCCCGCCGGTCATGGCCACGGCGTCGTTATACAAGATCTTGTAGGTGACGTTCGCGCCCGCCGCGATGGCCTGCCGGATCGCGAGGCTGCCCGAGTGAAAATAGGTGCCGTCGCCGAGATTGGCGAAGACGTGAGTTTCCTCGGTGAAGGGCGCCTGCCCCACCCACAACACGCCCTCCCCACCCATCTGGGTGTAAACGTCGGTGTTGCGGTTCATCATGGTCGCGAGATAGTGGCACCCGATGCCCGCCATGCCACGGCTTCCGTCCGGCACTTTCGTCGAGGTCGAGTGCGGACATCCGGAACAGAAATACGGCGTGCGCAGATGGATCGGCGCGGCGGCGGCCTGTTGCGCGGCCTCCGCGAGGCGCGTCTCGGCGGCCTTCATGCGCGGCGTCTTCATCGCTTCAGGCAGAACGCGAAGGATCGCGCGCGTCACATGCGCGGTGTCGATGTCGAGCACGTCGCTTATCAGCGGGCGGTCGTCGAGGTCGCGCTTGCCGAGGATGCGCGGGCGGCGACCATCGGGCAGCCCGTAAAGCGCCGCGCGAAGCTGATGCTCGATCATGTCGCGTCGCTCTTCCACCACGAGCACGGTTTCGAGGCCGTTCGCAAACGCGCGAGCGCTGTGATCTTCCAGCGGCCAGACGAGGCCGATCTTGTACACGCGAAGGCCGAGGGCGGCCGCCTCGGCCTCGGAAAGGCCGAGATCGCGCAGCGCTTGGCGCACATGCAGATACGCCTTGCCCGAAGCCGCGATGCCGAAGCGGGCGGCGGAGCTGTCGATGGCGAGACGGTCGAAGCCGTTTTCGCGCGCGAAGGCCATCGCGGCGGGAAGGCGGAAATGGCGGTGGATTTCCTCCTGCTCGGGCGGCGTGCGGCCGAGCCTGGCATTTCGGCCACCCAGCGGTTCGGCCACGCCATAGGGTGCGAACGACCGGTAGCGCAGCGGATCGATGCGCACCGTGGCGCTTGCGTCCATCGTGTCGGAGATGGCTTTCAGGCCGACCCAAAGCCCCGCGAAACGCGAGAGGTCGAAGCCTTTAATGCCGAATTCGATGATTTCGGCGATGTCGGCTGGGCTGAGCACCGGAATTTCGGCGTCAGCGAAGGCGAAATCGCTCTGGTTCGGCAGCGTCGAGGATTTGCATGAGTGGTCGTCGCCCGCGAGCGCCAGCACGCCGCCGTTTTTCGCGGTGCCGAAGAAATTCGCGTGCTTGAAGGCGTCACCGGAGCGATCTACGCCCGGCCCCTTGCCGTACCAGATGCCGAACACGCCGTCATGACGCGCGCCGGGGAAAAGTGATGCCTGCTGGCTACCCCATACGGCCGTCGCCGCGAGTTCCTCGTTCACGCCCGGCTGGAAGACGATGTGGCTTTCGGCGAGCCGCTTCTTTTCCTGCCAAAGCTGCTTGTCGTAGATGCCGAGCGGAGAACCGCGATAGCCGGAGATAAAACCCGCTGTGTCGAGGCCCATGGCCACGTCGATCTGGCGGCGAAGAAGCGGAAGCCTGACAAGAGCCTGTACGCCCGTGACAAAGACTTGACCTTGATCGACGCGATACTTGTCGTCAAGGCTGATGGAGGGCGCAGACGCAAGTGTGTCCATTGGCTTCTCCCATGGTCGATTTACGAGTATCCCATGAGAGAACTGAAAAGACTTTGCAAAGTTCTGAGAGGCGTTGCGAGCGTCGCATTAAGGCTTTCACAAAGCGCGACTGAGAGCATAATTTATGCGCAATCGCGCGAGAGCCGGATCCGATCAGTGCGGCCTGATCGGATCCGGCTCTGAACTCATAGGGAGAGACCGTTTTACCGAATCGGATTGCCATGCAATCGGATCGGAACGGGCTCTAGACGCCGCAGAGGAGATGAATCCATGCCCGGCACCGCCGCTTATCCGCTCGATTCCGTCGACCGCACCATTCTCACGCTGCTTCAGGCCGACGCGTCGCTGTCCACGGCGGAAATCGCCGCCCGCGCGGGCGCTTCGCAATCGTCCGTGTGGCGGCGCATCGAGAAGCTGGAGGCGGCGGGTATCATCCAGCGGCGCGTCGCCATCCTCGACCGCAAGAAGCTCGGCCTCAACATGATGGTCTTCGCGCATGTGAAGCTTCAGGCGCACGGCCAGCGCACGTTGCCCGCCTTTGAGGACGCGATCCGGCGCTTTCCCGAGGTCGTCGAGTGCCACACGCTGCTCGGCGAGACGGACTATCTGCTGCGCGTTATCACGCGCGACACGGAATCGTACGAGACTTTCTTCCGCAAGCATCTGAGCCAGGTCGCGTCCGTGCAGTTCACGAACTCGTCCATGGCGATATCGGAAGTAAAAAGCACGACGGAGCTGCCGCTGTCGCTCTTGTGGTAGGGAGTTCTACTGCGGTTTTGGCGCGGGAGCCGGAAAGAGAGAAACCTTCAGCTTGTGCCCGGCCTGATGCTTTCCTTGTCTACCTTGAAAAAGAACTCGGAAAACAATCTCGCCTTCAAGCGGCTTTTCGACTTGACCGACAGTTACAACGACAACGCCGCCCTTTACTTTATTGGGGCAATTGAACTTGACCGGCTTGACCTCATCTTCACGGACGCTGAGTGTGACGCTTGGAACGTCCTGCAAGACTTCGACCTCGGGCTTTGCCGTTAGCATAGACCGACAGTTGGCGACTCCATAGACCGGGAAAAGATCGATGGATTCCCCGCTTTTGGCCGCGATCGACCAGTCCGCTGCGGTGGCCGATCCGACGGTTACCGCCAACGCCACAACAAGCCCGCCACCTTTCGCGGACGCCCTTATAAACATAAATCGCCTCTCAACTTACGGAATAAGAGTAATCTCATAATTGTTAGTATACTTTCGCTCCCCGTCTTTCGTATTGAAGGTAAGCCGGACTAGTAATTTCGACACACTGTAGTCGTCTATCGGCCCCGCTGTTACATAAAGTTTTCCGCCTGAAACCGGCTTTGCGCAATGTTGCTGCCGTGGAACCACTTGGGCTTCTTTAATGGAGACAGTAACTCCCGGAGGTCCATCGAGGATCTCGGCTGTAGGAGTAGATTTCAAAATCGATTTGCAGTCTGGAGCGTAGAAAAGGTCCGTGACCTCTATCGTTTCGTTGCTTTTCAGCGCGATAGCTATAAGGCGCTCTGCGCTCCCCGCTTGCTGAACGACCAATGACGCAGAAAAAACACCGAACAAACATGCCCGTGTATTCCTGAAGCCACGCATGATCTCAACCTCACGAAAGACTGTTTATATATTTTTATTTATTAATCCGTCCTCCAGCCAATCGTCAAGGCCAAGATAGGCACCGTTACAATTGTGACAGGGGGAGAGGAGATGATCCCTCGGGGAGTGTACAAGCCCACAGGTTCGCATACGCCGCCGGAGCTGCCGCTGTCGCTCTTGTGGTGAGGCAGCGGCAGCCCGCTATCACGGGAAAAGCTTGAGGTCGAATGTGTGCGCGGACTGGCGCGTGGCGTCCTTCGTCTTGTATTTCACGCGGAAGGTGAGCGGGCCGTCGAAGGGCTTCTCCACCTTGCCGACCTTGGCCACGATCACGCCGCCGTCGACCTTCTCCTTGCACTTGCCGCCGGGCGGCAGGATCTTGTCCGCACGAACCGAGAGCGTCAGTTCCGGCGCGCCTTGCAGCACTTCGATTTCGGGAACAGCGGTCAACAGCGACTTGCAGTCCTTCACGCCGTAAACCGGCATGATGTCGGAGGTTTCGTTGCTCTTGAGCGCGAGCGTCTTTTCGGCGGCGGAAGCGGCCATCGGGGCGGCGGCAAACAAGGCCAGCGCGGCGGCGGCCATGGAAATTCTGAGCATGGTAGTCCCTCTATGCTGTGGTGAGCGAAACTTGGGAACGGGAGCGCGTCATTCAACGCGTGGCGGTTCTTGAGGCGGCTTAATTCTTGTTTATCCCAGCGTGTCCGTAAGCGGACGAAAACGCGCCCGAATTGCGGCACAACGCCGATAAAGGCACGGCGCGCAAGTCAGCAACGATTGTGGATGTGTGTCGCGACGCGCGCGGCCTGCCCCATGCCGACCACGATCTGATTGAGCCCTTCGGTCACGTCGCCCGCCGCGTAAAGCCCCGGCACGGTCGTCTCCGCATGCGCGGCCACCTTGAGCGCGCCCGCCTCGTTGACGTCCGCGCCTACCCCTGTGGCCAGGCCGGAGCGATAATCGCAGCCGATGGCGGAGTAAACGATGTCGAACCGATGGACCGCGCCATCGTACCCCAGCGCCTCGATGCCGTCGCCGCTGCGGGCAAGGGAGCGGATCGGCACCGGCACGAAATCGATGTCGTGTTCGGCGAGCGCGCTGCGTTCGGGGTGCTCGGGCGATAGCGGCTCGTCGAGTGAAAGCAGCGTGACATCGGCGCCCCATGTGCGCGCGATGAACTTCGCCTCGCCCAATCCGCACGCGCCGCGCCCGATGACGCCGACGCGCTTGCCCCTCGCCTCATAGCCATCGCAGATCGGGCAATAGCGCACGAGACCGGAGAGAACCGCCGCGTCCACGTGGGCAAGCCTCGGCGGAATGTCCACGACGCCGCTCGCGAGCAGCACAAAACGTGCGCGAAGCGTCCGCTCGCCGCCGTTAGCGTCGCGGAAGCCGACCGTAAAACCATCGCCATCGCTTGCAAGCGCTGTCGCCTCGCCGGACAGGATACGCGCGCCATAGGTCTCGGCGTGATCGCGTGCGCGGCGCAACATCTCCACCCCGCCGATGCCTTGCGCGAAAAACGGCACATTGTGGCTTTCGGGGATAAGCGCGGCGCGCGCCTCGCCCTTGTCGATGACGACGAACCGCCGCTCGAAGCGCGCGAGATACAGCGCCGCCGTCAGCCCCGCGGGGCCGCCACCGACCACGATGCAATCGAGTTTTTCAGTGTTCTCCATAAAAATGGAAAAGCGCCGACGCCTGCGTGGTTCCGCCGTGTGTCAATCTTTGAGCGTCTGCCCGAGCCGCCCCGCCAGATCCTGCACGAACTGCCAGGCCACGCGGCCCGAGCGCGAACCGCGCGTCATCGCCCATTCGAGCGCCTGCGCCTTCAGATCCTCCGGCGCGATCTTCAGCCCGTGATGCGCCACGTAGCCTTCCACCATCGCGAGATAATCGGCCTGCGAGCAGTTGTGGAAGCCGAGCCACAGCCCGAATCGATCCGACAGCGAAACCTTCTCCTCCACCGCCTCGCCCTGATGGATGGCGGTCGAGCGTTCGTTTTCCACCATCTCGCGCGCCATCAGGTGGCGACGGTTCGACGTGGCATAGAACAGCACGTTCTGCGGGCGCCCCTCGACGCCACCCTCAAGCACCGCCTTCAGCGACTTGTAGGCCGTATCGTCAGCATCGAAGGAAAGGTCGTCGCAGAACACGATGAAGCGATGCGGGCTTTCGCGCATGTGCGACAGGCAGCGCGGCAGGCTCTCGATGTCCTCGCGGTGGATCTCCACAAGCTTCAGCGCCGACGCGTCCTTGGCTGCATGCTTCGCGGCAACTTCCGCATGCACCGCCTTCACGAGCGAGCTTTTGCCCATGCCGCGCGCGCCCCAGAGCAGCGCATTGTTGGCGGGAAGCCCGCGCGCGAAATTCTCCGTATTGTCGAGCAGCTTGTCGCGCACGCGGTCGACACTCTTGAGAAGCGCGATGGGCGTGCGGTTCACATGCGGAACGGCGAGGAAGCGGCCGCCCTCCGCCTGCCAGACGAACGCATCCGCCGCCACGAAGGTCTCTTTGCGCTCCTCCGGCGGAGCAAGGCGTTCCAGCGCCTCGGCGATGCGGGTTAGGAGGGGTTCCAGCGAATGCGGTGTTTCGGGCATGGTGAAAGTCGCGGTTGTGGATGAAAAAAGCGCAAGGTCGGCGCGCCGATGTGGAAGAACGCGAAACTATGCGCTATTAAGCCACGGACGCAACAGCGCAGAAGTTGCCATATCAGCGCGAGCCATTATAAGAAAGCCACGTTCTTCTGCGCGAAAGACTCGCGCCCGTTCTTTTCCGCACATCACGGAGTCCTCTCGATGATCTCTCCCGCATACGCCCAAGCGCCAGGCGCCGGAGCCGGCGATATTTTCGGCATGCTGTTCCCGCTCATCCTCGTCTTCGTCATCTTCTATCTGCTGGTGTTTCGTCCGCAGCAGAAGCGCATGAAGGAGCATCAGGCGATGCTTGATGCGGTGAAGCGCGGCGACACGGTCGTGACGGCGGGCGGCATCATCGGCAAGGTGATGCGGATCGGCACCGATGGCGAGTTGAAGATCGAAATCGCCGATGGCGTGCAGGTGCGCGTGCTGAAGTCCACGATCACCGACGTTCGCGGCAAGGGCGAGCCTGTAAAGGGCGACGCGTCGAAGGACAAGGAAGAATCGCCCGCCGAATCCGGGGCGAACGGCGACAAGACGGCTGCGTAAGCGCGCAGCCTGAGTACGCAGCGCATCAAGGGGAACAGGGTCGATGAGCGCATTCACGTTGCATTTTTCGCGCTGGGGCGCGGTGGCGACGATTCTCATATCCGTCGCGTCGGTGATCTTCGCGCTGCCGAACGTGATACCGCTCTCGACCTATGAGAGCCTGCCCTCATGGGCGCAGCTTCCCCGCATGCCGCTCGGCCTCGACCTTCGCGGCGGCACGCACCTTCTGTACCAGATCGACACCGCCCAGCTCAAGAAGGACTGGCTGCAATCCATCCAGACCGAATCGCGCCGGTCTCTCAGCGAAGCGCGCGTCGCCCATTCGGGCGTGGTCATCGCTGGCAATCAGGTGCGCGTGAACCTGCGCGACCCGGCGAATACCGACGCCGCGCTGACGAAGCTCAAGACTTTGGCGCAGCCGCTTTCCACGTCGCTGCTGACGAGTTCCGGCGGCGATACAGGAATGGACGTCGCCGTGCAGTCCACGCAGCCGGGCGTCATCACGCTTGAGCCGACGCAGGCAGGCATCCAGCGCCGCATCGAAAACGCGATCTCGCGCTCCATCGAAGTCATCCGCCGCCGCGTCGACCCGCAGGGCACAACCGAAGCGACCATTCAGGCGCAGGGCGGCGCAAACGGCAAGGATCGCATCCTCATCCAGGTGCCGGGCCTCGCACCCGACGAAGTGAAGTCCCGCGTCGGCACCACTGCAAAACTCACCTTCCAGCTTGTCGATTCGTCGATGTCGGCGGAAGACGCGAAAGACCATGGCGTGCCGCCGGATTCCCAGCTGCTGCCGGATCAGGAGCGGCCGGGCCAGTTCGTGCTCGTCCATAAGGAAGTGATCGTTTCGGGCGACGACCTCGTAAACGCCTATGCGGGCTATGACAGCCGCGCGGGCGGCATCGGCGAGCGCGCGGTCGATTTCGAGTTCAACAGCCGTGGCGCGGCGGCGTTCGCGCGTGTCACCCGCGAAAATATCGGCCGCCCCTTCGCCATCATCCTCGACGGCAAGGTAATCTCGGCCCCCGTCATCCGCTCCGAAATTCCGGGCGGTCGCGGCCAGATCACGGGCAATTTCGGCGTCGAGGAAACGAACCGCCTCGCGCTGCTGCTGCGTTCCGGCGCGCTTCCTGCCGCGCTGTCCATCATCGAGGAACGCTCCGTCGGCCCAAGCCTCGGCGCGGACTCCATCGACGCGGGCTCCATCGCCGCCGCTGTCGGCTTCCTGGCGGTCTCGCTGTTCATGATCTCGGCCTACGGGCTGTTCGGCGTATTCTCCGTGATCGCGCTGGCCGTCAACATCGCCATCATCATGGCCTGCCTTTCGCTGTTCCACGCAACGCTGACCATGCCGGGCATCGCCGGTATCGTGCTGACCATGGGCGTCGCGGTGGATGCGAACGTGCTCATTTACGAGCGCATACGCGAGGAACTGCGAACCGGGCGTGGCATGATTTCGGCCATTGAGGCGGGCTTCGACCGCGCCTACGCGACCATCATCGACTCGCATTTGACCGCCCTTCTCGCCGCGCTGATCCTCTACGCTTTCGGGTCTGGCACGGTGAAGGGCTTCGCGGTCACGCTGTCTTTCGGCATCGTGAGTTCGCTGTTCACCGCGATCACGCTGACGCGTCTGATGGTGTCGACATGGCTGCGCCAGACGCGCCCGACCGTCCTTCACATCTAGAGGGTCGCGCACGACACTCTAGTTTCTTATTGTCGAGCAACGCCGCACCGGACGCGGCCTGCTCTAGCGCCGAACGAGCCAAGCCATGCTGCTGAAACCGCTGTTCCGCCTCCCGCAGAAGACGAACTTCCACTTCGTCAAATACTTCAAGGTCTGCTTCGCGCTGTCGATCATCGGCATCGTCGGCACGGTCGTGCTTCTGTTCATCCAAGGGCTGAACTTCGGCATTGACTTCAAGGGCGGCACGCTGATGCAGGTGCAGACGCCCACCGCCGCCGAAGCAGCCAAGCTGCGCACGACGCTGACTGAAATCGGCGTCGGCGAGATCCAGATCCAGAATTTCGGCAAGGACGACGAGCTTCTGATCCGCTTCCCGGAGCAGGAAGGCGGACCGGAGGCGCAGAAGGTCGCGGCCGACAAGGTCCTGGCCGCGCTCCCGCAAGGAACGAAGGAACTCCGCCGCGAGCAGGTCGGCAGCACCGTCTCGAAGGAACTCATCAACTCGGCGATCTGGGCGCTGGTTCTCGCCAATCTCGGCATTTTCGCCTATGTGTGGTTCCGCTTCGAGTGGCAGTTCGCGCTCGGCGCCATCATCGCGCTCATCCATGACGTGATGATCACCATCGGACTGTGGTCGCTGTTCGGGCTCGACTTCGACCTCACCATTGTCGCGGCCCTGCTCACCATCCTCGGCTACTCGATCAACGATACCGTCGTCATCTACGACCGTATCCGCGAGAATTTGCGCCGCTACAAGAAGATGCCGCTCCCGCAGTTGCTCGACCTGTCGGTGAACGAGACGATGTCGCGCACGATCATGACCGTGGCCACCGTGCTCATGGCGCTGATCCCGCTCTACATCTTCGGCGGCGAGGTCATCCGCGGCTTCACCTTCGCGATGATCTTCGGCACGCTGATCGGCACATACTCCTCGGTTTACATCGCCGCGCCGTTCCTGATCCTCATCGGCGTCAAGCGCGACTGGAGCGGCGTCGAGAAGGCGGGCGCGAAGCCCGGCGTTCCCGGCGCGAAGCCCGCCAAGTCCGCTTCGTCCCGCCCCGAAAATCGCCCGGCCATCGAGACGAGCGAAGCCGACGCGTTCGAGCCGACGGATACGCCTGAAGTTGAAACTCCGGCGCCCGCGCGGGTCGCCACAAAGCCATCCGGTTACCGTCCGCCTGCGGGACGCAAGGCCGGACGCGGCAAGCGCCGCTGACGGGAGCGCGGCCAATGAGCAGTTCCCTGACACGCCTTGGCCCGCGCGCACCTGTCTCGCTGACGCCGGGGGGCACGCTTCAATTCGCGGGCAAGATCCGCGATGCGGCGCTCCTCGTCTCGACCGCCGAAGTCTTCGCGTGGACGGCGCCCGAAGACTCGCGGGAGGCGGATATCCTCCGCTTCCTCGATACGTGCGAAACGCCCGGCGACTTCCTCCTCTACGGCACCGGCGCAAGCCTGCGCTTCGCCTCCCCTGCCTTCGCGCGCCAGATCGAAAAGCGCGGCCTCGGCCTCGAAACGATGGACACCGCGGCGGCCTGCCGCACCTACAATGTGCTCATCGCCGAGCGTCGCCGCTTCACCGCCGCGCTGCTTCCGATCCCGAGAGACTGACCCGCATGTCGCCAGCCGCCGACACGCGCGCCGACGACCTGAGCGCGGCGGAACTCGTCCGCACGCGCGACCGCGACCGCTACTGGAGCGCGCTGTTCGCGCCCGATGCGGCCCGCCCCGCGCTTCTCGCTCTCTACGCCTTCAACGCGGAGTTGAACCACGTGCTTGCGGTCGCGCGCGAGCCGCTGCCCGGGCAGATCCGCCTCAAATGGTGGCGAGATGCGATCGAGTCCGCCGCCACGGGCGAGAAAACCGGCAATCCCATCGCCGATGCGCTTAACGCCGCCGTTACCGCGCATAACCTGCCCCGCGAGCGCCTAATCGCCATGGTCGACGCGCGCGTGCCCGAACTATTCGGCGATAGCCCCGCCGACAATGCGGAGTTCATAGCTCTGGTTGAAGACTCCCAAGGCGCGCTGTTCGAACTCGCCGCCGCAGCGCTCGGCGACCGAAGCGACACCACGAAAGCCGCCGCCCGCGAGGCCGGCCTGGCGCTCGGCATCCTCGAAACAGTGCGTGCGCTGCCATCCTCCGTCGCGCGCGGTCGCCTGCCCCTGCCGCTTGCGCTCCTTGAAGCGAAGGGCGTCGATTTCGAAGCCATGGGGCGCGGTGAAGTCAGCCCCGAACTCCGGGCCGCGCTCGCCGACTTGCGCGCCGACGCAGCAGCCGCCCTTCAGCGTTTTCGCGAGAAGCAGGCGCACATCGCGCCGCACGCGCGCGCGGCCTTCCTTCCTCTGGCGCTCGTCGAGCCCTATCTTCAGGCGATGGCCGCGCCGAGCTTTCATCCCTTGCGGGACAGCGTCACGCTCAACCCGCTGGGCCGGTTCTGGCGCATCTGGCGCGCGGCGCGCCGCAACAAACTCTGACGGACGAACGATGACCGCATCCGAACAGAAGACCCTCAAACGCTTTTATAAAGACGCCACCGTCGCCGAGCACGACGGCGCGTTCCAGATCCATCTCGATGGGCGCACCATAAAGACGCCCGCCGGCCGCGCGCTCGCCGTGCCGACTCGGGCCCTCGCCGACGCCATCGCCGGGGAATGGAACGAGCAAGGCGAGATCATCGCGCCGCACAGCCTGTTCCTCACGCGGCTTGCGAACAGCGCCGCCGACGCGGTCGCGCCGCGCGAAGCCGAGGTCGTCGACGAAATCACGTCCTTCGCCGCGAGCGACCTTCTGTGCTACCGCGCGCCATTTCCCGCCGCGCTCGCCGCCCGGCAGGCCGAGCTTTGGAACCCGGTGCTCGCCTTCATCCGCGAGAAATATGGCGCGACGTTCGAGGTGGCCGAGGGCGTCGGCCATGTCGCGCAGCCGCCCGCGTCGATCGAAGCCATTCGCAACGTCGTCGCCGCCTACGGCCCGTTCCGGCTCGCCGCACTGCACATGATGACGACGCTCACGGGATCGGCACTGCTCGCGCTCGCCCATGTGGATGGGTTCCTCGATCTGGCGGCGACGTGGGCAGCGGCGCATGTCGATGAGGCGTGGCAGGCCGCGCAATGGGGCCAGGATTTTGACGCCGCCGAGCGCCTGAAGCGCCGCTCCGACGATTTCGACAAGGCGTCGCGCTTCTTCGCGCTCGCGTAAGGGCATGATCGGCAAAGGTGCTTTGATCCCATCGAAAAGCACCTGATCGCAAACGCAAGCGAAGGCCAGACACAGCCCTCCAAAGTCGCACCGCGATGGCACCAAGTCGCCGCAGCGGGTTTATGCCAACCGAGCGCCACTGCGCGGGCAGCGGCGGAGGCTGACTCGCGGAGGTCTGAACGTGGCACTTACCGGCATGGCATCCGAACCATGAGCGCGGCTGAACTCATCGCGGCAAGCGCGACCGCACCCGCTCTCGATACGACGGTTCCCGCAGCCGGGTTATCGCCGGACGGCCTTGAAGCGCTGCTCCGCGAAATCGGCGCGCGCCGCTATCACAATCTGCACCCGTTTCACAAGCTGCTGCATGGCGGCAAGCTCTCGAAGCCGCAGGTGCAGGCGTGGGCGTTGAACCGCTATTATTATCAGGCGACGATCCCACGGAAGGATGCGGCGCTGATGTCGAAGATGACCGACCGCGCGACGCGCCTCGAATGGCGGCATCGCTATTTCGATCACGACGGCATCGGCGACGACGAGGGCGGCATCGTGCGCTGGCTTCGCCTGACGGACGCTCTGGGCCTGCCCCGCGATTATGTCGAGTCCACGCGCGGCATCATTCCGGGCACGCGCTTCGCCTGCGACGCCTATCTCAATTTCGTGCGCGAGAAGACGCTACTCGAAGGCATCGCGTCCTCGCTCACCGAACTCTTTGCGCCCGGCATCCACTCGGAGCGCATCTCCGGCATGCTCGCGAATTTCGATTTCATCGACGACGCTATGATGGGCTACTTCACGCGCCGCCTCGGCCAAGCCCCGCGCGACGTCGATTTCGCGCTGACTTATGTGAAGGCGCACGCGCGGACGGCGGAAGCGCAGCAGGCGGTTGCGGACGCGCTCCTGTTCAAGACGCAGGTGCTCTGGGCGCAACTCGATGCGCTGCATTTCGCCTATGTCGAGCCGGGTCTGATCGCGCCTGGAGCTTTCCGTCCATGATTTGCGAGCTGCGCGAGCGAGCTGTCGTATCGGCGCGCAGCGCGCCAAAAATGCCGAGGCATGTGCGCCTGCGGTTCGATCCGGTGCGCGGGCGACACGCTGTGCTCGCGCCGGAGCGGGTCTACTGGCCGGACGACATCGCCGTCGACATTCTGAAGCTCTGCGACGGCGAGCGAACCATTGCCGCCATGTCTGCGACGCTCGCCGCCGAGTACGCCGCACCCGTCGAGACCATCGAAGCCGATGTGCTGGAGTTCATACAGGGATGGATGGATTTGCGCCTGCTGACGCTGTGACGGCCAACGCCGCCGCGCGCGCCGGGCCGCCGCTCGGACTGCTCGCGGAGCTGACGCATCGCTGCCCGCTGCAATGCCCCTATTGCTCGAACCCGCTGAACCTCTTGAAGGCGGCGGATGAACTCGACACGCGCGGTTGGCTTTCCGCGTTCGAGCAGGCGGCGGATCTCGGCGTTCTTCAGGTGCACCTGTCGGGCGGCGAGCCGACGCTTCGGGCGGACCTCGAAGACTTCGTCGCGGCGCTCTCGGCGCGCGGCGTCTACACGAACCTCATCACGGCTGGCGTAACGCTGACCCGCGAACGCGTGGCGCGGCTTGCCGATTGCGGTCTCGATCATGTGCAACTCAGCCTTCAGGCGCTCGACGCCGAGATGTCCGACCGCATCGGCAATCACACGGGAAGCCTCGCAAAGAAGCTTGAGGTGGCGCGATGGGTGCGCGAGGCGGGCCTTCCGCTGACGCTCAACGCGCCGACGCACCGCCACAATATCGGGCAGGCGGCCGCGTTGATCGAGCTTGCGCTCGAACTCGACGCCGACCGGCTCGAAATCGCGCATGTGCAATATTACGGCTGGGCGGCGAAGAACCGCGCGGCGCTGGTGCCGGATTATGACGCCGTCCTCGAAGAAGCCGCCATCGTCGGCGAAGCGCGCGAGCGGTTGAAGGGCGTGCTCAGCATCGACTACGTGACGCCCGACACCTACGCGCAATTCCCGAAGCCGTGCATGGGCGGCTGGGCGAAGGACGTCATCACCATCACGCCTTCCGGCAAGGTTCTGCCGTGCCACGCCGTCGAAAGCCTTCCCCTGCCCTTCGACACGGTGAGCGACAAGCCGCTCGCTGAAATCTGGTATGACGGCGCGGCATTCAACCGCTTTCGCGGCGATGAGTGGATGAAGGAGCCGTGCCGCTCCTGCCCGCGCAAGACGGTCGATTTCGGTGGGTGCCGGTGTCAGGCGTTCGCGCTCACGGGCGACGCCGAAGCCACGGACCCAGCGTGCAGCCTCTCGCCTCATCACGGGCTGATGGCCGGGTTTGCCGAGGTGAGCGCCGCCGCCCCGCCGACCTTCGTTTACCGGCGGATCGGGCGCAGCTAACCGCAAACTTCAGTTATCTTCGAAATTCAGGGGAAGCACGCAGGTCGCGGCGAGTTCATCGACGGCGCCTTTCCAGGCGTCGTCCGTGTCCTCACGTATGTCGACACTCTTGCTAGCGAGAAGCTTCCCGGTCTCCACGTCGCGGACGAAAACAGCCATGGCGCGCGGGACATCCTGTACTTTCTGCACCGATCCGGTGATGGAAATCACGGCATCGACCTTCCGGGCAAGCGCGCCGTCGCACCCATTGCACGCGCTGAGGCTGAAGGCACGCGCGGACGGCTCCACCGGGGTCAAATCCGCCATCTCGAACTTGCCGGAGCGGACGAGGGCTTCGCGCAACCGGGTGGCCGCAGCCTTCAGCCGCTGCGCCTCTTCGGGACGGCTGCCAAGGCTCGCGGCGTCGGAATTCGCGTCGATCATTTCAAAATCGAAGACCGCAACGCGTTCCGCCGCCGAAAGGCCACCGGCGGCGAGGAAAAGAAACAAAGCAAGTGCTGTCGAAAATATAGGCATAGGGCGAATATGAACACCGAGCTTGGGCGCGGCAATGGCGCTCCGCAGCAGGATCGCCCCATGGTTACCGGCGTGAGCGTAGCGCAAAAGCAATGAGACAGAGCGTCTCCAGAAGCCCGCCTGAAAAAGAAACGCTCTGGTGCTGTGGCGCATACGTTTGGTGCACATCAGTACACGACGACCGAGCGGATGCTTTGGCCCCTGTGCATGAGATCGAAGGCGTCGTTAATCTTCTCCAGCGGCATCCTGTGCGTAATCATCGGGTCGATCTCGATCTTCTTTTCCATGTACCAGTCGACGATCTTCGGCACGTCGGTTCGTCCGCGCGCGCCGCCGAACGCCGAGCCCTTCCAAACGCGGCCGGTGACGAGTTGGAACGGCCGCGTCGAGATTTCCTTGCCCGCTTCCGCCACGCCGATGATGATGCTCGTGCCCCAGCCGCGATGACAGCATTCGAGCGCCTGCCGCATCACGGTGGTGTTGCCGGTACAGTCGAAGCTGTAATCCGCGCCGCCGCCGGTGAGGTTCACGAGATGGGCCACGATGTCGCCCACGTCCTTCGGGTTGACGAAATGCGTCATGCCGAAGCGGCGGCCCCATTCCTCCTTCGAGGGGTTGATGTCGACGCCGACGATCTTGTCGGCGCCCACCATGCGTAGCCCCTGGATCACGTTCAGGCCGATGCCGCCGAGGCCGAACACCACGCAATTTGCGCCTGGCTCGACCTTCGCCGAGAAGATCACCGAGCCGACGCCCGTGGTCACGCCGCAGCCGATGTAGCAGGATGTATCGAAGGGCGCGTCCTCGCGGATCTTCGCCACGGCGATCTCGGGCAGCACGGTAAAGTTCGAGAACGTCGAGCAGCCCATATAGTGGAAGATCGTCTGTCCCTTGTAGGAGAAGCGGCTCGTGCCGTCCGGCATCAAGCCCTTGCCTTGCGTCGCGCGGATATGCGTGCAGAGGTTCGTCTTGCGGCTGAGGCAGGATTTGCACTGGCGGCATTCCGGCGTGTAAAGCGGGATGACGTGGTCGCCGGGCTTGACGCTTGTCACGCCCGCGCCGACCTCGCGCACCAGCCCTGCGCCCTCATGGCCGAGGATCGACGGGAAAATGCCCTCGCTGTCGAAGCCGTCGAGCGTATAGGCGTCGGTGTGGCAGATACCCGTCGCCATGATCTCGACGAGCACCTCGCCCGCCTTCGGCCCTTCGAGGTCGACTTCCACGATTTCGAGCGGCTTTTTCGGCTCGAATGCGACGGCGGCGCGCGTTTTCAATCCCGTATCCTCCCTTTGCGTTTTCCGCATATGTGACAAGAGAGTTTACGCCGCGCGCAGCCGCTTTCAACCAGGCCGGCTCGACACTTCCACGGCTCTCACGTCGGATTGAAGCTCGCGCGCCGGGGACGAAAGGCAGCCGCATGCATCCAATGATGATCCCGGCGGCTGAAGCGCGTCGTGCGCGCCTCCGATCAGCCTTCCGACGGGACGGGCGCGATATCCGCACGCGGCCGGTTCTCGACGAGCGGCTCGCCCGTGATGATGTAGGCCGCGATTTCCGCGATGTTCGTGCAATGATCGCCGATTCGCTCGATGTTCTTCGCGCAGAAAAGGAGATGCGCCGAGAAGGTGATCGTGCGCGGGTCTTCCATCATGTAGGTGAGCAACTCGCGGAACAGCGCGTTATACTGGCGGTCGATTTCCTCGTCGCGGTTCCAGACGAGCAGCGCCTGATCGAGATTGCGCTGCGAATAGGCGTCGAGCACCGTCTTGAGCTGAAGGGCCGCCAGATCGCCGATAGCGGTGAGGCTCCTCGTCATGGGCGAGAGCCACGCCTTTTCATCGAACTGCGCGAGCCGCTTCGCCGTGCTTTTCGCCAGGTCGCCGATGCGTTCGAGGTCGCTCGCGATGCGAAGCGCGCCCAGCACCACGCGAAGGTCCACCGCGACCGGCTGGCGGCGCGCGATGAGCTGAACCGTCATTTCCTCGACTTCGCGCTGCACCGCGTCGATCACTTGATCGCCAGCAATAACCTTGATCGCCTTTTCCGGATCGGCCTCGGTGACGGCGGAGAGCACGAGCCGCAATTGCTGCTCGGCGAGACCACCCATGCGGGCGATGGCGTTTTCGAGAGCCTTGAGCTCCTGATCGTAGGCGGTGACGGTGTGGGCAGTCATTTCCCTATTCCTTCTTGAAGGCCGGCTCGGCTGCGAAAATGCATTGGATATTCGGACCAGGAACGGGAAGAGCGCCATGCGCCATAACCCCCTTTTTGGATGAAGCCGAGTCCGCCCGCGTCATTATCGCCTTTCTTTAAGACAGAAACGTAACAGCAATTTAACGCTGCAAGTATCAGCGCAGACGACGGTTCAACACCTCCATCAGCTCGGCTACCTTGGTGCGCTGTTCCTCAGCGTTGCCGCTCTGGATTGCATGCTCGACGCAATGGCTGACGTGGTTCTCCAGGATTTCGCTTTCCACCTTGCGAAGGGCAGCCTGCACCGCCGCGATCTGTGTAATGATGTCGATGCAATAGCGTTCATCGGCAACCATGCGCGCGATGCCGCGCACCTGACCTTCGATGCGCGCCAGTCGTCGCAGCCTCTTGTCCTTGCCTTCCCGCATCGGAAATTTGTACCACCGCAGGGTATGACAGACAACGAATCGCTTGGGCGCCGAAGCGCACGACCGAGCAGGTTGAAGCAGGCCATGTCGTGGGCGGTCGAGATGCGCGCGCACTTGCCAGACGCAAAAACGCGACGCAAATCTTGTGCTCGCGCGTGAAAATTGCGACAACGCATCCAATCAGCGGACAAATTCGAGACGAACACAAAGGCTACCCATGGCAGGGCATTCGCAATTCAAGAACATCATGTATCGCAAGGGCGCTCAGGACGCGAAGCGCTCGAAGATGTTTTCCAAGTTCGCGCGCGAAATTACCGCCGCCGCGAAGGTCGGTCTGCCCGACCCCGCCATGAACCCGCGCCTTCGCACCGCCATTCTTGCGGCGCGCGCGCAGAACATGCCGAAAGACAACATCGAACGCGCCATAAAGAAGAGCCAGGAGGCGGGCGGCGCGGACTATGTCGAGGTGCGCTATGAAGGTTTCGCGCCCGGCGGCGTCGGCATCATCGTCGAAGCGCTGACCGACAACCGCAACCGCACGGCGGGCGAGGTGCGCTCGCTGTTCACGAAGTACGGCGGAAACCTCGGCGAAACGGGCGCGGTGTCATTCAGCTTCGACCGCGTCGGCGAGATCGAATATCCGCTGTCGGCCGGCAGCGCCGAGGAGATGCTGGAAGCCGCCATCGAAGCTGGCGCGGACGATTGCGACACCGATGCCGAGGCGCACTGGCTCACGACCACCATCGACGCTTTCAGCGAAGTTCAGGCTGAGCTTGAAAAGAAGTTCGGCCCGGCGAAGTCGGCATCCATCGGCTGGCGACCGCAAAACACCGTCGAGGTGGACGAGGAAAAGGGCGAGAAACTTCTGAAGCTGATCGATTCGCTGGAAGATTCCGACGACGTGCAGAAGGTCTACGCGAACTTCGAGATGAGCGACAAGGTCATGGAGAAGCTCAGCGCGTAAATCGCGGTCCGGGCGGCGGCGTTCCCGCGCGAAAGCCGGGGCGCGGCTGGCGGAGCGGAGAACGGCGCGTGCCCGCAGCAGCGCCTTTCCACTTTGTGTCTGTCCGCCGGAATTTTGCCGTCGCGATTTAAGACCCGGCGAAGATGTATTCGTCCACCTTCTTGCAGTCTTCCGGCGACAGCACGACGATTGCCGGAATTTCGATCCGCTTGAAAACCGCCTCGATCTTCGACGCTCCCCAGCCGTTATTGTTCGTCGTCTTGTCGAAGATCGGCTTCACATCCTTCACGATGCAGGTGCCGCGCGTATAGGACGCGGTCAGGCCCATCGCGCGCTTTGCGGAGCCGTGAAGCCCGGGGATCGTACCTTCGAGCCAGCCGGTCGTGGAAAGCGCATATGTCTTGGGATCGGTTTCGGTGGCGAAAAAGCTCTCCACCTCGAACTCGCAGGAGAAGGCACGGCAGTATATGCCGGTCTTGATGTCCTCGATATTCTCCTTGAATATGGTCTTGACGAAGCCTCGGATTTCTCGCGGCTCACCGCCAAGCGCCGGAGCGGTCATACCAAGCGTTATCGCAAGGGCATAAGCAAATAAACGAGGCGTGGGCATCGGGAAAACCGGCTCGCGTTGCATGAAAACTATTCCCCCCACTGTCTTTTGCTTCTAAAGAAGTAACCGTACGGCGCAAGGCTTATCTGCGCCGTATCGCCGCAAAAAGATGGAAAATCGGCTCCGACTGCGCTACGACACGCTCAAATTATCACAAGGGCAAACGAATGCGCATTGACTCCATCCCGATCGGCAACAACCCGCCTTTCGATATCAACGTGCTCGTCGAGGTTCCCATTGGCGGCGAACCGATCAAGTACGAACTCGACAAGCCGTCGGGAACGCTGTTCGTCGACCGCATGCTGTACACCGCGATGCATTATCCGGGCAATTACGGCTTTGTGCCGCACACGCTGTCGGAAGACGGCGATCCGCTCGACGTGCTCATCGCGAATAATCGGCCGATCGTGCCGGGCGCGATCTGCAACTGCCGCCCGATCGGCGTTCTTTTCATGCGCGATGAAGCAGGCGGCGACGAAAAGATCATCGCCGTGCCCTCGGACAAGATTTCGCCGACCTATCGCGGCATCCGGGACTATACCGACCTGCCGGACATGCTTCGCAACCGCATCTCCCATTTCTACGAGCACTACAAGGATCTCGAACTTGGCAAGTGGGTGAAGATCGACCGTTGGGGCGGCGAAGCGGAAGCGCGCGACCTCATTCTGAAGGCGATCGAGGACGGCCGGAAAAAGGGCTGATCCCCGGACGCTCATGGCTGTATCTGGGGGCGTTGGTACAATTGCCGCGCCCCCGTCAAAATTCCGACATCGGATCTTGCACGGATCGGTGGCGGGTTACACCTGATCTTCCATGGGGGCGGCCTTGCCAGTGTAGGCGAGGCTTTCCGGTTTTGCCGGAACTTGCCTTCGCCTGTGCATCGGGCCACGAGGGGCCATTCCGATGCAGACACGAATTCCGGCGCCGTGACGGCCGCGAAGGTGGCATTGCACGACGCGGTTAGCTTTCACGCAATAGACTCAAGGAAGGGATAATCATGTCATTTGAGGACGATCGGCGGCGTCGCGCAAGCACGAACCCCGAGGAATGGTTCAGCATTCTTCTGGCTCTGTTCGCCACAATCGGCGGCGCATTTTTCATCGGTTCCTATCCGGACTATACGCCGGGCGAGACCGGCGGCGTGGCTTGGGCCGTGCCTGTCTGGATCGGGTTTTTCTACCTCATCATTCAGATGATGTTCCTGCTTTTCTCCGCGAGCCAGATCCGCGCGCTCGGCGTGCTCGATTCGGTGCTCGCCATCGCGCCGGTCGTCGCGGGTCTCGTGATCCTCGTGCAGATCATCATCAGCCCGACGTTCAAGGAACAGATTTCGGCCTATCAGCTGAATTCGCTGGCCGTGTTGATCGTGGCGGGCGCGTCGGAATTCCTGTTGACGATCTGGATCCGGTTCGTTCTTAACCGTCGCACCGTCTCTTTCGGCGGCGGCGAGATGTAAGCGGAAAGCTTCTCTCCGATTTCACAAGGGGCGCGCGCCGCAAGGCCGCGCCCTTTTGCTTTTCATAATCGACATTCGAGCTGGGACGCGCAGCGCGTAGGACTCGTAATCCCATCCGCCTTATGATATGCGCCGAAACAAAACAGGCGAGGTACAAGCCATGCGCTTGGCAATCATGGGCGCTGCCGGACGAATGG
Organism: Rhodomicrobium udaipurense JA643; assembly: GCF_000636015.1. GTDB lineage: Bacteria > Pseudomonadota > Alphaproteobacteria > Rhizobiales > Rhodomicrobiaceae > Rhodomicrobium > Rhodomicrobium udaipurense. The sequence goes on along the minus strand of NZ_JFZJ01000002.1, from coordinate 9,479 downwards.
GGCGCGCGCTGATCCGCACCATTCACGAAACACCGAATTGCGACGTCTCAGGCGCAGTCGAGCGCGCGGGCTCGCCCTTTATCGGCAAGGATGCGGGCGAAGTCGCCGGTGTCGGCCCGCTCGGCGTCGCGATCACGAGCGACGCCATTTCGCTGTTCACCCATGTCGACGGCGTGCTCGATTTCACAACCCCTGCCGCGAGCGTTGAAACCGCTGGCCTCGCCGCGCAGGCGCGGATCGTCCATGTGATCGGCACGACGGGCTTTTCCCCCGACGACGAGGCGAAGATCGAGGCTGCCGCACGCCACGCCACAATCATCAAGTCCGGCAATATGAGCCTCGGCGTGAATCTGCTCGCGGCGCTGGTGGAGAAAGCCGCCGCCGCCCTCGACGAACGATTCGACATCGAAATCATCGAGATGCACCACAAGCACAAGGTCGACGCGCCATCCGGCACAGCGCTGCTTCTGGGCGAAGCGGCAGCCGATGGCCGTCACATCCAGCTTGCCGATCACAAGATCACCGCGCGCGAAGGCCATACGGGCGAGCGCCCGCTCGGCGCGATCGGCTTCGCCGCGCTTCGAGGCGGCTCCGTCGTCGGCGATCACAGCGTGATCTTCGCAGGCGCCGGCGAGCGCATCGAGTTGTCGCACCGCGCCGAAGACCGGCAGATTTTCGCGCGGGGCGCCGTCGCCGCCGCGCTCTGGGGTCAAGGCAAAGGCCCCGGTCTTTTCTCAATGCGCAACGTGCTAGGGCTTTAACACCCCGCTTTTTCGCGAAACTCGAAGGATACAGCAATGAACAACGTGCTCGTGCTCGTTCGCCACGGCGAGAGCGAATGGAACAAGCTCAACCTTTTCACCGGCTGGCGCGACCCCGACCTCACCGAAAAGGGCATCGACGAAGCGCGCCAAGCGGGCGAACTCCTGAAGAAGGACGGCTATGCCTTCGACATCGCGTTTACGAGCGCGCTCACACGCGCGCAGCACACGCTGTCGCTCATCCTAGACGAACTCGGCCAGCGCACCATTCCGGTCGTGGAGAATCAGGCGCTGAACGAGCGCGACTATGGCGACCTCGCTGGCCTCAACAAGGATGACGCGCGCGCGAAATGGGGCGAGGAGCAGGTGCACATCTGGCGTCGCTCTTACGACATCCCGCCCCCCGGCGGCGAAAGCCTGAAGGACACGGCCGCGCGCGTGCTGCCCTATTATGAGGCGGAAATATTGCCGCAGGTGAAAGCGGGCCGGAATGTGATCGTCGCCGCGCACGGCAATTCGCTCCGCGCGCTGATCATGAAACTCGACGGGCTTTCGACCGAAGAAATCCTGAAGCTCAACCTCGCCACGGGCGAGCCCTATGTCTATCGCCTGAACCCGGATGGGTCGGCCGCTTCGAAGAAGACGCTTACCGCGTAGTCTCGCCTTTCCCGAAACCGGATAGGGCACGCCCGATTCGGTTTCGGCGCCGCGCGTGCCTGCGTAAATCGCTGGTGGCGTGTGGAATATGGCGAAAACCGGGCGTAAACGTGGCCCGCCACGCTCAAGAATGCCCCGCTTACGCCTTTCGTACGACAAAGCTCTTGCGCCCGCGCTCGCGATGAGGCAGCAAAGACACGCGGAAGCGAAAACTCCGGCTTTGCTTTCCGCAGCTGATACCCGCCGCCGGAGTTTGACCAGAGCATTGTAACCCGGTTCACCGGCCCGACATGGAAAAGCCCTGTGTTGCGGGAGGCCGAAAGGCGAAGGCCAGGCTGACCCCCGCGACGAAAGAGAAACGGACGGGCAGCACCTCTTCCCTTCTTTCGGCGGAGGAGATCGGTGAGCTTTTCTCCCGGTTCGCGGCGGCCATGCCGGACCCGCGCACCGAACTCGACTATGTGAACCCGTTCACGCTCCTTGTCGCGGTGGTGCTCTCTGCACAGGCGACCGATGCGGGCGTCAACAAGGCAACAAAGGCGCTGTTCGCCATGGCGGACACGCCGGAAAAAATGCTGGCGCTCGGGGAAGACAAGGTCCGCGACGCTATCAAGACCATCGGGCTTTTCAACACGAAGGCCAGAAACGTCGTGGCGCTTTCGAAGGCGCTCGTCGAAACCTACGGCGGCGTGGTGCCGAAAGACCGCGATGCGCTCGAAAGCCTGCCAGGCGTCGGGCGCAAGTCGGCGAATGTCGTGCTGAACGTCGCTTTCGGCGAGCCGACCATCGCCGTCGACACACATATCTTCCGCGTCGCGAACCGCACCGGGCTCGCGCCGGGGAAAACGCCGCTCGCGGTGGAGTTGGGCCTCGAACGCGTCGTTCCCGCCCGCTTCGCGCTGAACGCGCATCACTGGCTCATCCTGCATGGGCGCTACGTCTGCAAGGCGCGAAAACCGGAATGCTGGCGATGTCTCATCGCCGATCTGTGCCGGTTCGAGCCGAAAACTCCATCCCCCGCGACAAGCGGCGGCGCTAGCGTCAACTGAAACGGAACACGAAAAACCATGACGAAATCGCTTCACGTGCTCGGGATCGGCCATGCGCTGGTCGATATCATCGCCTCCTGCGAGGAAAGCCTCCTCGAAGAGTTTTCGCTGGTGAAAGGCACGATGCGGCTTACCTCGCCGGAAGAGGCGACCGCGCTTTACAGCCGCATGGGACCGGCGGTCGAGGCGAGCGGCGGCTCGGCGGCAAACACCTGCGCGGGCATCGCCTCGCTCGGCGGCAAGGCCGGCTTTGCGGGCAAGGTTGGTCAGGACCAGTTCGCGGACGCCTTCGCGCACGACATCAAGGCGACGGGCGTCAGCTTCTTCGGCGCGAAGGACGGCAGCGGCACGCCCACCGGACGCTGCCTGATTCTCGTCACGCCCGATGGCGAGCGCACGATGAACACCAATCTCGGCGCGGCGGCGGAATATTCCGAAGCCAATCTCGACGCGGACGCTATCGCTGCGGCAGGGATCGTCTATCTCGAAGGCTATCTGTTCGATCCGATCCCGGCGCGGCAGGCGTTCTTCGCGGCCGGCGAAGTCGCACATGCGCGCGGCACGAAGCTCGCCTTCACGCTGTCCGATCCGTTCTGCGTGGACCGTCACCGCGAAGGCTTCCGCAAATTCATCCGCGAGAGCGTGGATATCGTGTTCGCGAACGAGAAGGAGTTGCTCGCCCTTTATCCGGGCGCGTCGTTCGATGAAGCCTGCGCGGCGATCCGTTCGGAATGCGCGCTTGCCGCCATCACCCGCAGCGAGAAGGGGTCCGTCATCCTCGAAGGCGAGACCACCGTCACCGTCCCCGCGGTGAAGATCGAAAAGCTCGTGGACGCCACCGGCGCAGGCGATCTCTACGCGGCGGGCTTTCTGTTCGGCCTCTCCACGGGCCGCGACCTCGAAACCTGCGCTAAGATCGGCAGCCTGTGCGCCTCGGAAGTGATCACGCAAGTCGGGCCGCGCCCACAGCGCCCGCTGGCCGCCCTCGCCCAATCGCACGGCCTCATCTGATCTTGAAGTTATGTCGCGCGCGTCTTCTCGATCTCGGCCGACATCGAGTCGAATGCCGCATCCCTGAGCCGCGCCCATTCGCCCCAATCCGTGGGGCTTATGCCCTCGGCAACGGGGACGGCGTAAGTGACGGGCGCGCCATCGACCGGACGTCGGCGGCGGGACTGGTACGCGCCAAGCACGCTTTCGATGCGCAGGCGCTTGTCGATCGGCCCCGGCGACTGAAAGGGCGCGAGCCGGAACTGGGAGCCGCCCACGGCTTGCCGGTACGACATCGGCGACGCGCCGAGGCCCGGCGCGGCCGGATGCAGGAAAACGGGCGGCGCCGACGAAAGCCGCTCGGCCGCTTCCAGAAGCGCTTCGGTCTCGCATTCGCCGCTGACAAGGATCGCGCCATCTTCCGGGATGAGCGGCGGGAGCAGGCCCGGCGGCAGGATACCGGCTCGAACTGCGGCATGCAGCCCGCCGCCACAATGGACAGAGGGCGCATCTTTCGACAGCGAGAGCGAAAGCGCCGCGAACGGCCGCGATGCGAGCGCGATGTCGAGCCCGGCGAGCGCCGAGCCAAGCACCGCGTCAACAGCCAAAGCCTCGTATAGTCCAACCTCGGCACGGCCCGCGCGTTTCCACAGCAGCGGGTTCGCAAGCTCACGGAAAAGATCTTCGGCGTCCGCCAACGTCACACCGCAGGCGAGCATCCCCGCGGGCAGAACGGCGCTTCCGGCAGCGGCGAGCGCTGTTGCGGGCGCGCCGCTTGCCTCAAAAGCCTGAAGCGCACCGAGGATCGCCGCCGCGTAGACGCCCGTGCTGGTGACAGCGATGGTATTTCCGCGCCCGAGAAGCGCGCTGGCAAGCTGCGCCGTCGCGCGTGGAACCGAGAAATCGATGAAGAGCGAGGTTCGATAGGGTCGGGGCGGCAACCACTCCGCCGCCTTCCTCACCTCGATGCCGTCGCTGGCGACGACGAGGCTGCACCGCTCCGGCCCGCGCCGCTCGATGGCATGCCGTTCGAGGTCGGATAGCTCCGTCGCGCCGCCCTGCCCCAGAAAGACGATTTCATCGGCCTCGCAGACAGCGTCCGCCGCGAAGGCGTGATCGGAGCCATCGGCGATCACCACCGTGACGTCGAATTTAAGCTCCTGTTCCTGAAGCCAGTGCGCCATCGCGGGGTCGTCGAAGGCCAGCGCGCCCGGAAGGCTGCCGCCGAACGTTTCTTGCCGGAGCACGCGGACCTCGGCGGTCTCTTCGAGCGCCAGCAACAGGGCGTCGAGCGTCGCTTTGTCGAGGCGCGCATTCGCGCCCGCCGGGCACACGAGCAGGCGCGACGACGCCTTCAGGCGATTGGCTGCTGCGGCATGACCGTTGAACGCGCGCGAGAAGCACGAGCCGATGAGCGAAGGCGTCGCCGCGTAGCCCGCCACGAGATCGTCCCACGCGATGGACAGCAGCACGGTTTCGCGCAGCGCCTCATGCGTCGACGAAGCCGGACCTCGGCCGAAGAACGCTTGTGCCTCGACCGCGTCGCCCTGCCCGGTCTCATGCCCGGAAGCTCCGCCCTCCCGCGCCTTCAGTCGCCCCGAAGCGACGATTGCCAGATCGTCCACGGGATCCCCTGCCATCGCGACGATCTCGCCCCGCCCTACAACGCGCAGCGACGTGCAGGCATAGACGCGCTCAAGCTCGGCCCCGCTCAGCCCCGCAAAGGCCGGGACGCCCTGCAAAAACCGGAGTGTTCGCGACGCCTGTTCCATGCCCTCCCCTTAGCGCGCTTTGCTTGCAGTGTATGCGATTTTCCACAATGCGCACGGGTTGAGCGCCTGCGCGAAACCCGCGACACGGGAATGCTATGCGCCGCGCAGACACCCGCTTACTTTTTCCTTGCGAAAGCCTTTGGTAGCCTTCCACCGGCATGCCGATACTGTTAAGACGATGCGTAATGAAGACAATGCGCGCCGGACCGGCAGACCGGCCGCCCCTCCGTGGATGTACTTTTGGGCACCAGACCTCGCCATAGCCGGCTCCGGTTGATGAGCGCGCTTATTTTTTGCGCGGCTGTGCTCGCTTTTTCTCTCGCACCCTCCGGCACTGAAGCCTTTGCTGACAATCCGGTGCCGGATATCGTTCCCCGCGCGGCGTGGGGCGCGCAGCCGCCAAATTATGTGCTGATGCACGACCAGAAGCCGACCGAGATCATCATCCATCACACGGCGAATCGCCAGCAAAGAAGAGTCAGCCTCGAAGCCAAGATGCGGGGCCTGCAAGAGTTTGCATTCAAGCCCGGCCGTGTGGGCTTCCTGACGAAAACGGCGTGGGGCGACGTCCCCTATCACTACTACATCGACGTTTCGGGCCGCATCGGCGAAGGCCGCGACCTCTCCTTCGCCGGCGACAGCGTGACCGCCTTCGACAATGAGGATCGCATCCAGGTCGCGGTCGAGGGCGATTTCGAGCGCGAGCAGCCGTCACAGGCGGAGGCCGAATCGCTGACCCGCCTTGTGACGTGGCTCGCCGCATCGTACGGCATCCCCGCGAGCGCGATTTCCGGGCATGGCGATTTCGACCAGACGAACTGCCCCGGCAAGAATCTCAAGCCGATTCTCGAAGAAATCCGCGAAGCCGTGCGCGCAATAAAGGCACGATAGCGACGGCGCGACGGTTCGTCCAGCGGGCGAGACCATGGGAATTACATAGCCGGATATCGGGTTAGATCAGCCGGATCGTTGAATTCGTCTCTGATACCAATCGGATGACGTAATGGCCAGAGCCGCTTGAGGAATCCATTTTCATCCGGGTACGGGCGGGGAGTACCGCGCAAAGGAGGCTTGACCCGCGTTGCCTCAGGCGTTACATGAACCAAAGATAGGCGAGCACGCCATTACTTCCAATTCCAATATCCAGGTCCGATCATGTCGCGCCAGTGCGAACTCACAGGCAAGGGTGGCCTCGTCGGTCATCTCGTTAGCCACTCCAATATCAAGACGAAGCGGCGCTACCTGCCGAACCTTTGCAACGTCACGCTGATCAGCGATTCGCTCGGTCGCGGCGTGCGTCTGCGCATCAGCGCGAATGCCCTGCGCTCGGTCGAGCATCGCGGCGGCCTCGACGCCTTCCTGCTCAAGGCCCGCGACGAAGAACTTTCGCTTAAGGCTCGCCGCCTGAAGAAGGAAGTCTCGAAGGCGCGCGCCGCCGCTGCTACGGCCGAGACTGCCGCCTAAGACGCCGCAGTCGCCACCTGCCAATCCGCGCTCGAATGGAATCATTGGAGCGCGGACACGATGCTCGGCGGCCAGTGCTTGATCTGCGATTCGGCGGCGTAAAATGAGCGGGGGCTAGCCCTTCGCCTTACCATTGCGCAGACCGTTTGCCGCCTTTTTTGGACACGCTAACGAAGATCCCTGCTTTCAACAGAGCATAGAGTCGTGGCGCGGGTTTCGCTGACTTTAATAAGCATCCACTCCTGCACAAACAATTGTGGCGCCATAGCGCTCCTGCGGCGGAATCACAGCCCCCGCACATGATCGAGTCGCCTCACGGGTCAGATCGTCCCGCCGAGTTCGCTCTCTCGGCATGTCTCCTCGGGTGCAACGCAATGTTGCCCGCGCGCAGGTACCTGCGCGCCACCGCGCGACGTCATTCCCACACAGTCCAACGCAAAAGCGCCGTTGCCTTGTGACGTCGAAGCCTGACGAAGACGCAAAAGATTCGAGCCGACGCCGCGAACGGCTTTGGGCGAATCACCACGCGATTGCAAACGAACCGATGTTTTCGCCACCGTGTCGATGCTGCGGGGTCATGAAATGACCCGTCGTCTGCCCGGTTGCACGGCCGCGAGCGCCATAATGTCGGGTTCGAGCCTCTCCCGGATGGAGCGTTCGAAACGCGACACGGAAAATCGAACGGCCGCCCTCGAAGAGTACGCCGCGAGCGCTTGCTAAATTGACGTATATCTTCAATATTCAGGATACTAACCGTGTCTGCCTATAGCGGAATACGGCAATTCACCCGTTTCGACTTCGCCGCGCAAATCAAAGGGAGAATGAACATGACCAATACACCCAATTTCGGCGAACTTCCTGATTCCGTACGCAGCATCCTCAAGACGAGCATCGAGCAGGCGCAGAAGGCTTTCGATACGTTCGCAGCGTCGAGCGAAAAGCTTCTCCAGGGCGTGGACACGTCTTCTGTCCCCGCCGCCGATGGCCTGAAGCAGCTTAACGAAAAGATCGCGGCCTTCACGCGTCAAAATGCAGATGCGAATTTCAGCCTCGCGCTCAAGCTGACCGATGCGAAGCATCTCAGCGAGATCGTGGAACTGCAAAACGCTCACCTGCGCGACCAGATGGAAACCTTCAGCCACCAGTTGGAAGAGCTTCGCGAGATCACCGTCAAGACGGTAAAGGAAGGCTCCCGCGCAGCTACGCAAACCGTGCAGAACGCCGCCAATTCGGTTCCGTCGAACCCCTTCTACAGCGGCAACTGATTTCATTAGAATGCGGAAGCCGCTCAATTTTTCGCTGCGGCTTCCCTCTTACGGGTTCAAGGCACCACCCTCTGGAAATGAGTCTTTGGTTAACGCATTGACGTGGAATCGGCACATTCTTTGCTTACTTTTGCGTGTAGCCGGACCTCGGGCTGGCCGGCACATGTACTCGTAAAGGGGAAGCAGACATGAAAAAGGATCAATCGAAGCGCGAACCGGCGGTCGTTCGGGCTTGGGCTGAGGACGCTGACAAGAAAATCACCATCCAGATCGAGGATCGCGATGGAGAAGCGCTCGCTTTCATTCAGCTTTCACCGGAAAAGGCCTCCGAGTTCTCCGATTGCCTTGCCATCTACGCGGCCAAGCTGAAAATGGCGGCCCGCGAGAAAAACACAGCGCGGCTCGCATCGATGGCGCGACCCACTCTGCTCTGCTAGCGCTTGCGGGGTCTTGCGCTCCTTCCGTCCTGCCACAAACCGTCGACGTTGACCGGTCATCCGATACCCGGCTTGGAAAGTCTCTTTTCATTCAGGAGTGTCGATTAGCTTTGGAGCTGTCGGATGACTGGTCCGCGGTTAGGAGATAACCAAGGCCCGTCTAAGGTGATTGCACGCGAAGTGGATGCCGGTTGGCTGGTCGGAACGCGGCACATCGATACTTTGATTAAATATACGCGAAATGACTCTGTAGCACTTTGCTTTTCGGGTGGAGAACAAAAGCGCGCGGCGCTTCAATTTGTGAGCGTCCTCAGCCGTTGCATAAAGGGTTGCGCCGTCTTCAAAGTTTAGAAGAGGCGGGCTCGCCGAACAGGGCTGTTTCAGATCAAATCCGGCTCAAGCGTTTCCTGCCTTTCCAAGTCCTTGGCAGTTTCCGTTTGCACAGGCGGCGGACGGTCTGGAATCGCCCGTATTGGCATGAGCAAGCCGCCATCCCCCTACAGAAAGACGGAAGTAAGCGCGCAACCAGGCGGCTTCCAACAAATTGAAAGAAGCGCATTTTCAGCGCTTGCGATACGCCAGCGAGGCGGGTATATACGGCGAACGCGTTAGGGAGAACCGACGCGGTATCCTTCGCATCGGCAGCGATGCGATCAAGTCGGAGTGTAGCGCAGCCTGGTAGCGCACCTCGTTCGGGACGAGGGGGTCGAGTGTTCGAATCACTCCACTCCGACCACTTTTAAAGCGCTCATCTGGCATCACGGCCTTTGCATGCCTTTCGGGTTGCGGGAGTATGATGCGTCCTTTGAGACACCCAAAAAGCCAGTTTGGCGAATGTCGCCTCTGATTGAAAAGAAGGGCGCTCCAAGATTCGTTTGAGTAGCGGAACCCGCGCCCACTTTGCGGATCACGTGTCGCTTCATGCTCGCGCCCCTACCAGCGTGGTGCCATAAATCAGAAGCAGCACGACACTCTAAGTTTCGGGCCCGATTTGACGCAGAGCTGCTAGCATGGAAACGCTCTATAGAAGAAGCTCGCACCCGCCTCCGTGCGCACAGATCGAAATGGCCCGAACCACCTCGAC
>NZ_JFZJ01000001.1 GCF_000636015.1 Rhodomicrobium udaipurense JA643 | reverse complement strand
CGAGCTTGCGGATCAGTTCCACCTTTTCCTCGACGAGCACGATCTCGCCCTTGTTGATGACGCCGATGCGGTCCGCCATCTCCTCGGCTTCCTCGATGTAGTGCGTGGTGAGGATGATGGTCACGCCCGCCTCGCGCAGCTTGCGGATCAGCTCCCACATGCTGCGGCGCAGTTCGACGTCGACGCCCGCAGTCGGTTCGTCGAGGAACAGGATTTGCGGCTCGTGCGCGAGCGCCTTCGCGATCATCACGCGGCGCTTCATGCCGCCCGAGAGCGTCATGATCTTGCTGTAACGGCGATCGTAGAGCGAGAGATCCTTCAGCACCTGATCGATGAACGCGGGGTTCGGCGCCTTGCCGAAAAGACCGCGGCTGAACGAAACCGTTGCCCACACCTGCTCGAACGTGTCGGTCGCGAGTTCCTGCGGCACAAGCCCGATCAGCGAGCGCGCCGCGCGATAATCCGTCACGTTGTCGTGGCCGCCAACCGTGACCGTGCCGCCGCTCGCGTTGACGATGCCGCAGATGATGCTGATCAGCGTCGTCTTGCCAGCGCCGTTCGGCCCGAGCAGCGCGAAAATCTCGCCCGGCGCGATGTCGAGGCTCACGCCCTTGAGCGCGACGAGGCCCGAGGCGTAGGTTTTGCTGACGTTCGAGACGGCGATGATGGGTTGCATGAGGTCTTCGGTGGGGAGGAAAACGCGGGCCGGTGTTCTTCTTCGAGAGCTTAGAAAGCAGAATTCGTTCGCCCTGTCATCTTTCGCGGGCGGCGCCGCTATTTCATGATGAGGCCGAGCTTCACGAGCCGCGCGCGGATGCCGCCTTCCTGACGGCCGACAGCGGCGGCGATGGCCTTGACGCTCTCGCCGCGCTTGTAGCGAGTCGACACGTCGGCCTCTTCCTCCTCGCTCCATTTCTTGTAGGCGTTCGCGATGCGGCCATGATCCGCGTCTGCGGTGGGTGCGGGCTGGGCGGCGGTTGCAGTGTGCGGCGCTGCGGCCGGACCGGCGGGCAGCCCCTTCATGTCACGCAGGTTCGAAACGCGCAGCGCCTCGATCGCCTCCGCCCCTTGCGCGGCGAGCCGGTCGGATTCGCCCTCCGAAGCCTCGCGGAAATCGGCGTCCTTCGCCAGCGCTTCCGGATGCACACGCAACGCGCGCTCGTTCCAGCCGAGGAGATGCAGGCCGCCGAGCGCGCGAACCCGCGACAGCGCAACATAGCCCTGCCCGTATTCAAACGCATTCGACAGATCCATCAGCGCCGCGTCGAGCGACATGCCCTGACTTTTGTGCACGGTGATCGCCCAGGCAAGGCGCAGCGGCACCTGCTCGATGCCCGCCTTCACGGCGTCGTCTTCCTGCACCTTCCATTCGGCGGGCTTCGCCGTGACCGTAAAGCCGCTCTTCGTTTCGACCACCGGCCAGCCGCCGTCGCGGTCGAAGTTGCAGACGACGCCGAGCGTGCCGTTCACGAAGCGGCCTTCGGGGTCGTTCTTGGTGAACATCACCACCGCACCAAGCTTCAGCGCCAGTTCTTCCGGCGAAAGACAGCCGCGCTTCAGCCCCTCGGACAGCACCTTGTCGCCCATCGTGCTCATGAGGAAGACGTTCGGCTCGCCGGGCAGCTTCATGAGTTCGGCGTAGTTGATGCGGTCCACGTCCATGTTGTGGGTGTAGAGCCGCGTGATGCCGTGCGGCAGCGTTTCGCGCGTCGGCTTGCGGCTGCCGAGGATTTCGAGATGCTCACGGCGGCAGGCGTTCGAGCGGATCGCGCCGAGAAGCTCGGAGAACTCGCGGTCGGTCTGGCGATGCTGCTCGGTGAGGTAGCAGATCGCGGGATCGAGGTCCCGCCACGCGCGGCTCGCATAGGCGAAGGGCGATGCGTCCGCCTCGTCCTGGCTTTCCGTCTCGGCGCCCGGATGCTCGTCTCGGCGCACCACCGGCGGAAGCTGGAAGAAATCGCCGACGAACACCGTCTGGATACCGCCGAAAGGCGCGGGCGACTTGCGCACATACTGGCAGACCTGGCTGACGGCGGTGAGCGTCTGCCCGGACAGCATCGACACCTCGTCGATGATGAGCACGCGCGTCTTCTTGATGCGGTCGGTGACGCGGCGGTTGCGCGCGATGAAATCGAGGTCGGAGCGCGACAGCGTCGAGCGCGTGCCGATGCCGCTCCACGCGTGCACCGTCATGCCGCCGAGTTGCGCGGCCGCGATGCCGGTCGAGGCGGTCACGCTGACGGCGATGCCCTCGCGGCGCAGATAGCCGACAAAGCGCGATGCAATGTAGCTCTTCCCGCTGCCCGGCTCGCCGGTGAGGAAGGCGCTCGCCCCCGATTTGAGGATTTGAAGTGCTTCGTCCTGTCTCATGCCTGCTCGCCACCCCTTTGAGGGAGCAAACATAGCGGATCGCGAAAGGCCACAACAAGCTGCGATTGAGCGCTGTCCCCTTCCTTCACGCTCGCACGCGGGCTTTGCGCTATGCCGTCGGGCTCGCGTTGCCGCCAACAGCCATACCGCGCATCGCAGCACGCATGAGGGCAAGTCGCCGTACGCCGCTTAGGAACGCCTCGCTCCCGTGCGGCGACCGATCGAACAGGCGCTGGCGTTCGCCACGCGTCGTTACTGGATTTGGCCCGTCACGAGCCAACTGTTGGCCATATAGGCACCGCCGGTCTGGCCGCTGCCGCCACCACCCGAGCTGGTAGCCACGTAGCCGCTAGCCGTCTGGCCGTTGCCGCCGCCTACGTTGGCCGTCTCGGAGCGCGCGTTGCCGGTAAGCTGCTCGTTCGCGAGCTTCAACTCGACCCACTCGGTCCGCATCACGTCGACGCTGCCCGCCTTGATCTCGGGGCGTCCGACCGTCGCCGCGGACGCCGTCCACCGGCCGGTTACGGTCGCCATCTCAGGAGGTGTGCGGAACGCGTCGGTTTTCGCCACCATCTCGGGATTCGGCTTGTAGTTCGTGTTGGAAACGACGTGCACGAACTTGTAGCCGTCTTTCTTGAGCGCGGTGATGATCCCGTCCAGCGCCTCCGCCGTGGGCTTCTTGATGTCGTGGAAGAGAATGATGCCCTTGCCTGCCCCGCGAACGCGCGCCAGCACGTCCTTCGTTACCTTGGCGGCATTCGCGCCGGGGTCCGTGTCGCCGGAGATCACATCGACCGACCACGTGCTGATGTTGCGGCTGGCGAGATAGGCGACGGTCTCTGGTGAATCGCGAAGGCCGGGGAAACGGAAGAACGGCGCGATGGGCTTGCCAAGCGCATGGCTCACCGCCGCGAAGCCCTTTTCGATCTCGGCTATGGCGTCCTGCGGCGGCATGCGGTCCATGGCGAACGGATGCGAAAATGTGTGCGTGCCGATGGTGTGGCCGCGCCGGTCGTATTCCTTGAGCAGCTTCGGATCGGCGAGCGCCATGCGCCCCACGGAGAAGAACGTGGCCTTCACGCAATGCTTGTCGAGCGTGTCGAGCACGGTGCGCGTGTTCGTACCCAGCGGGCCGTCGTCGAAGGTCAGAACAACTTCTCGATCACGCAGGTTGAGCGTGCGCGAATAGGAGCGGTTCGACTGTGCGTTCAGCGCCGTGCCGTAAAGCGCGCCGTGCGTTGAGTCGGCGGCGATGATGCGCGACATCGCGGAGGTTTTCGGGTCGTACGCGCAGTCATTGTCGCTTGCGAGCGCGCCCGAAAAGACGCCCCCTGCCAAAATCAGACTTAGTACGAACCGCATCTCGAAATACCCATCGTCCCGCTAGACGCCAAAACTATAGATCGGAACCGCATGCTCGACGAAGCGCAAAGGCCGCGATGCAGTCGGATTTTCCCCGCCCTGTTGATTCGGGGAGACAGCTCCCGCCATCACGATGCCGGCGAGAGCTTGCGGGTCAGAGTTTCGAATTCCCGCCTTAAATTTTCATTGCGGAAAATCTGCTCGAAACCGGGAGCGTCAAGCTTCTGCAAAGAATCGAACGACGTTTTTGCTTCGTCCATTAGCGCTTTCAACTGAAAGCTCGCTTCAACAGTTTCGTAGGTATTGTCGGCAACATTCAGATCGAACAGGGTTTTTTCACGGGTCTGCCATAGAAGTCGCCGCTGTGTAGCGAGATAGTCGCGATAGAAGCCCGACACTTTTCGTGAGAGTTCCTGCGCCTTGGCGTTCGCTTCGAGCGTGCGGCGCTGATCGTCGCGCGTGGCCGACTCCATCAGATCCCGCGTCTTCGCACCCGTCCTCGCGATGTCGCCGATGATGCCGTCGAGCCGCGCCATATACACCTTGTCGATTTTTTCGATCAGCAACTCCTGAGCCTGCACGAGAAGCGCGAACAGCGCCGCGTGCATCGCGAAATAGCGCCGCGCGGCCTTCAGGTCGTCATTCGACTGCACCACGAGCGCCGCAAGCTTGCGGTCGGCGATTTTCGCAACCTCATACGCGGTCATCAGCCTGAGAAGGTCGCCGCCGAGCACGCTGTCGAGCAACAGGTCGAGTTGATCCTGACTGAGCGGAATCCCCGCCACATCGAGCGCCTTGCCGATCTCCTGCTTGACGCGGAGGATGTCGGACTCGCGCTCCTTAATGTCGTCCTGAAGCGCGGCGATGGCCCCGTCGATGGAATCCTTCGTTTCGGTGAGGATACCCGGCAAGACACCGCCCTGCGGCGCGTCGAGCCTGCGCTCGCGCAAGGATGCGATGCGGTCGCGGTTCGCAGCGATCTTCTCGCGCTGGCGGGCGATGTCCTCCTGAAACTTCAGAACGGGCGCGTCTGTGACGATCGAGAGCGCGCCGTCGAGCAGCGCGCGAACGGATTTCTCCCGGTCCTGCCGCGTTTCGGTGAAGACCGGCTCGAAAAGGAACTTGTCACGGTTCGGCAGCGTCTTCGCCGCCTCGCGCTCGGCCGCCGCGCGCTTCAGGATGCGGTCGATGGCAGAAAGCAGCGCGTCCGACTGAAGCCCGCGCGTGTCGGGTTCCACCGCTTGCGCGCCAGCGGTCGCAGCATCGGAGCGCTCGTCGGCTGCGCGTGAAACGGCCAGCCCCAGCGGCGCGGCGAGAACGACGAGCGCCATGGCGGCGCGGGCGGCGGCGGTTCGGCGTGACGAGGCTGGCAACATGATACAAGTCCGGTCTGAAGGCAGGTCCGCCGGTAGATATGGCGTCGCTTTCGGAGGTTCCAACATCGCCCGCACCCGAGCCAAAAAGAGCAAGCGATCCAAGGTTGCACGCCGGGCGGAAAGCGCGTGTGGACGGCATGGGACGCGCCATTGCAAGGCCGCATTTTGCTTGCGGGATCGGCGAAGGACATTTAACCCAAAAACACTCTTATCTGGCGTCGCCTCGCATGACGCGGACCAATGGGCAGGGGCAGTGTGTGATATGATTTCAAGCCATGTCGCAGATTCCGATCACGCAGCAGGCATCGACGAAAACGCCCTCAGGGATCAAAAGGAAAAGGTTCGCCGCTTCCGCAAGCGCTTGCAGGCGCGCGAGGCGTTCATCCTGCCCGAGGTCTGGGACGTCATTTCCGCGCGCGTGATCGGCGACGCCGGCTTTGATATCGTCGGCATATCGCCCGTTTCCGTCGCGTGGTCGTGCGGGCTGCTGCCGAGCGACCGCGTGCCGCTCGATACGCTCGTCGAGACTGCGAAGAGCGTCGCCATGAATTTCTCCGTACCCGTCAACGCGGACCTCGAAGGCGTTATCGGCCGGTCCATGGAAGAGATCGGCCGCGCGGTCGGCGCCGTAATCTCGGCCGGGTGCGTGGGCGTGACCATCGGCGACGGCGGACGCGGCGGCCAGCACGGCATGGCCTCGATGCACGACATGACAGCGGCCATCAAGGCTGCGAAGGCGGCCGCGCTCGAAACCCGCGTTCCAGCCGTTGTGACGGCCCGCACCGAGGCGTTCCTGCTCGAACCGCCGCCGTATTCGCCGTTCGAAACCGCCGTCGAGCGCGCAGAAGCTTATTTCGCGGCGGGCGCGGACTGCATCGCCGTGCCCGGCGTGCAGCATATCCAGATTATCGAGCGGCTTTCCGCGCATGTGGACGGCCCGCTCCAGATCACCGTCGGGCTGACACCCGCGCCGGATCTCAAGGCGTTGAACGCGGCAGGCGCGTCGTCTGTCGCGCTCGGCACCGCGCTGATGCGCTCGCTGCTCGGCAATCTGCGCCTCAAGGCCGAGGAAATCTTCGCCTTCGGCCAGTTCAACAACCTCGAAAAGGCCATCCCCGCCGACGCGCTGAACGATCTGCTGCGGTAACGGGCAGCGCACCGCAGCGGAAGCTTCGCGTTCGATCTTGCGCGAATAGAGCGTTGGCATTATCCTTCGCGGCGGTCGGCAGTTCACCGAGGCGTCGCTGTTCCCCTGTGGGAAGCTAAACCTGCCCTCATTATCCTTCGACGGGACACCCTCGGTGCCAGTCGTCAAGAGCGACCCGCGACCCGTTCTCCAAGCGGTTTGGCGCCATGAGGATGAGCCATGTCCAGAACCGTATTTCCCTACGCCGCCACCGATATTTCGGCACTCGCCCGTTCACTCGGCCGCGAGCTTGAAACCACGCCAGAAAAGCCCGGCCACGTGCAATTGCTCAACATGCTCGCGCGGGGAGCAGGATTTCGCAACTTTCAGCATTTCCGGGCGCAACAAGAGGCAGAAGCCAAGCTCGAACGCACGCCTACTGCGCCGGAGCCGGTGGATTTCGTTCGCGTCGAGCGCCTCGCGCGGTATTTCGATGCCGCCGGGCGCTTCATCCGCTGGCCCTCCAAGGCAAGCCACCGCGATCTCTGCCTTTGGGTGATGTGGTCGCGGTGGCCGGCAGGTCTGGTTCTCCACGAGCGCGAGGTCAACGACCTTCTCAACGCAAATCACCTGTTCGGCGATCACGCGCTGCTCAGGCGGGAGATGGTCGACACAGGTCTTGTGACCCGGACGCCGGACTGCCGCGAATATCGGCGCGTCGAGAAAAAGCCCCCGGCGGATGCGGTCGCGCTGATCCGCCACGTTGGGCGCGCCTGCCAAGCGCAGTGATTTGAGGCGCAGGCGTTTGCTCGGGCGGCGTGAGCAAGGCGCACCAAACGCATGCGCCAGAGCACAAGCTGAAGCCTGGCCTCGATCTTGCTAACGGAACTTATATATAGAGTAATACAAGAAAGGTTCCCGATCATGACCGAGGCCGAAGCCCCGAACAGCACTCCCCCGAGCGCGCGCACGACCGTCAACCGCTATCGCTGGCTCGCGAAATACGACAAGGACACGATCCACGCCATCCTCGACGCGCAGCCGCTCTGCCACGTGGCGTTTATCCACGACGGCAAGCCTATCGTGACGCCGACGATGCAATGGCGCGAGGGCGACCGCATCTACTGGCACGGCGCAGCGGCGGGGCGCGCGATGAAGGCTTCGACGAGCGCGGAGGTCTGTCTTTGCGTCTCGATTCTCGACGGATTTGTCATGGCGCGCGCCGCTTTTAACTTCAATGTCAATCATCGCTCCGTGATGGTGTTGGGCAAGGCCGAGCAAGTTACCGACCGCGCGGAGAAGGAGCGGCAGTTGAAGCGCATGGTCGATGGCTATGTCGCGGGCCAATGGGATCGTCTGCGCCCCGTCACCGAGGCCGAGATGAACGCAACCACGATCCTGTCGCTTTCGCTCGACGAGGCGTCCGCGAAGGTGCGCACCGGTCATCCCGAAGACAATGACGCCGACTATGATTTTCCGGCATGGGCGGGTACGATCCCGATCCGCTTCGATGTCGGCGAACCGATCCCCGACCCGCGCAATCTGCCGGGCGTGGAAATGCCGGCCGGTGTGAAGGACTTCAAGATCGGCTAGATTGCTACTATCTTTCTGACATGTTTTTCATCGCGCGAGGCGGGCTCCGTTTCGCGCGAAAACGCTTCGGGGGTTCACATGCGCATTCTCGTTTTCCAGCATCTCGCGGTTGAACATCCCGGCGTCTTCCTCGATTTCTGGCTCGACGCGGGCCATGAGGTGCTGGCGGTCGAACTCGACGAAGGGGACGAGATCCCCGACCTCGAAGAGTTCGACCTGCTCGTTGCCATGGGCGGCCCGATGGATGTGTGGCAGGAAGACGAATTACCCTGGCTCGCGGACGAAAAGCGCGCGATCCGCCGTTGGGTGGTCGAGCTTGGCCGCCCGTATCTCGGCATCTGTCTTGGGCATCAGCTTCTGGCCGCGGCGCTTGGCGGCGAGGTCGGCCCGATGGACGCGCCTGAGGTGGGCTTCACGCATGTCGACCTGACCAAAGCGGGCGTTGCCGATCCGATCTTTCGGGGCTTCCCGCCTCGCGCGGAAATCTTTCAGTGGCACGGCTCGGAAGTGAAGCGTCTTCCCGAGGGCGGCGTCGTGCTCGCGTCCAACGCAGCATGCACCACGCAGGCGATCCGCGTCGGCCGCCACGCCTACGGTTTCCAGTACCATGTCGAGATCACGCCCGACACGGTGCCCGAATGGCGCGACATCCCGGAATACGCCGCGAGCCTCGAAAAAGCACTCGGCAAGGATGGCGCGGCGGCGCTGGAAGGCGAGACGGAGGCGCGGCTGCCAGCCTTCAACGAAGCCGCGCGTCGGCTTGACGACAATCTGATGGCGCTGATCTCCCCCACGAACGCGTAACCCGTCGTTTTTTCGACAGGCGCTGAAAATTGGATTTGGAGCGAATAAAGCTATTCCCTTATATATATAGCTTGGCGTATAGTTTGCATGCCTGCGTCACCGAGCAGTCCGCGTCTTCAACACGCGGCGACACGTGGCTCAGCTCGACGGAATCGGCCGGCCCCCGGGAATGCCGCCTTGGCGGGTCGGCCGTGATCGCAGGAGCTTTGAAGGCAGGATAAATGGACGACACTCTAGTACTCGACCTCGACATGGGTTCGCCCGTCGATGACTTCACGCATTGCTTCACCGGCGAGTGCCGCGCGAACGTCTTGCCGATCCTTTACAGGCTGAACCGCGCGATTTCTTCCGCGCAGGATCTGACCGAGCCGCTGCGCATCATCCTCGACGTCATGCGCGAGACGCTGCGCATGCATCGCGGCGCGATCACGCTTTACGACCGCCAGTCCGAGACGATCTTCATCCACGACAGCTTTGGCCTCACCGATGAGCAGAAGCAGCGCGGCATCTATTCGCTTGGCGAAGGCGTCACCGGCAAGGTGGTGGAAAGCGGCAAGCTCATCGTCGTGCCGCGCCTGCACGACAGCACCGATTTCCTCGACCGCACGAAGGCGCACGAGGACCGCAAACACCCGAAGGCGACATTTTTCTGCGTGCCGATCCTGCTCGGACAGCGCGTTCTCGGAGCCATCGGCGCGGAACGCGTCTATCTCAACCCGCATCTTTTCAAGCAGGATGCGGAATTTCTCGCGGCCATCGCGCTCATGATCGCGCCGGCCGTTGAGCTATATCTCATCGCGAACAACGACAAGGTGCGGCTCGAAAACGAGAATCGCCGCCTCAAGAACGCGCTGAAGGAGCGCTACAAGCCGAAGAACATCAT
This sequence comes from Rhodomicrobium udaipurense JA643, assembly GCF_000636015.1. Lineage (GTDB taxonomy): Bacteria > Pseudomonadota > Alphaproteobacteria > Rhizobiales > Rhodomicrobiaceae > Rhodomicrobium > Rhodomicrobium udaipurense. Next base: position 93,736 of record NZ_JFZJ01000001.1, on the reverse strand, counting down.
CGGCAATTCCAAACCGATGGTGGAGGAGGTCTACAACCTCATCGGCAAGGTCGCCTCGACGCGCGCGACAATCTTGATCCTCGGCGAAAGCGGTGTCGGCAAGGAGTTGGTGGCAAACGCGATCCACTATAACAGCGCAAGCGCCGACGGCCCGTTCGTGAAATTCAACTGCGCCGCGATCCCCGAAGCGCTCGCCGAGAGCGAGTTGTTCGGCCACGAGAAGGGCTCGTTCACCGGCGCGCTTCAGACGCACAAAGGCAGCTTCGAGCAGGCGGACGGCGGCACAATCTTCCTCGACGAGGTCGGCGAGTTGAGTCTCACCGTGCAGGCGAAACTCTTGCGCGTGCTTCAGGATCGCACCGTCGAGCGCGTCGGCAGCGGCAAATCCATCAAGGTCGATCTGCGCATCATCGCCGCAACGAACCGCAATCTACCCGACATGGTGGAAAACGGCCTGTTCCGCGAAGACCTGTTCTATCGGCTCAACGTGGTGCCGATCACCGTGCCGCCGCTGCGCGAGCGCGGCTCGGACGTGATCCTGCTCGCCGATTATTTCGTCGCGAAGTCCTGCGAGGCCAACGGGCGCAGCGTGAAGCGTATCTCAACGCCCGCGCTGAATATGCTGATGGCGTATCATTGGCCCGGAAATGTGCGCGAACTGGAAAATGTCATTGAGCGCGCGGTCATCCTCTCCGACGACGAGGTGATACACGCCTACAATTTGCCGCCCTCGCTGCAAACGCCAAAGGAAAGCGGCACGGGCTTCGGCGTGGGCCTTGAAGAAAAGGTGCGCGCGGTCGAATACGAGATGATCGTCGAGGCGCTGAAAAGCTCCAACGGTAACATTGGCACGGCCGCGCAGGAGCTTGGGCTCACGCGCCGGATGCTTGGCGTACGGATGGAGAAATACGGCATCAATTACAAGAACTTCCGATCGGGCGCGTACAAGCCGCAGAGTGGAAGCGGGAGCGAGCGCTCCGACAAGGTGAACGCGGGCATACGTTAAGCGTTATCGCTTTGATGGAATCAAAACCGCCCTCTCATTGTTGAGAGTGAAAAATGGCGGCCGTTCTATAGCACCGCCCTTCGGCGCATGCCCATCCAGCGCGCCACGTTCCGGTGCATCGCAAAGCCGACAAAACGTCGCTGACGCAAAGCTCAGGCGAGCGCACACCCCACCATCGAAATTCCCGATCGCCCCATGGTGGCAGCGAAAGGCGCATAGGCCGCTTGCGGATTTTGTCGCCCGGACGAAGCCCATCGCATGCTCGGCTTTTTTAAGCACCCTCGGACGTTCGTGAAACCGTGCCCCAAACTTGACCGATAGGGGAATTTACAATTTTGGTCGAAAGCCGGGCGAGATTTACCGTTAGGGCTTTGCGGAGCCCGAAGGAAGCCGAAAGGCGATGCCTCAAGAAGTTTCACAAATGTAAAAAGGGACTCTATTTTTTCATTTCTGTTATTATTGTTAGTATAAACAGCACTTCAGGCGAAGTTTGAACTATTTTTGATGTCATTCTTATTTTTTCGCCCGCATCGCCAGAATTGGCACGCGGGTTGCTCTTATAGGGGTGTGAAGGCGGCAAGATGGCCGCCAACGCAAGATCACTCTCAGGAGCACCCCTTTATGACTCGCAAGGTTGCCATTTATGGCAAGGGCGGCATCGGTAAATCTACCACGACGCAGAACACCGCGGCCGCGCTCGCCTTTTTCCATGACAAGCACATCTTCATCCACGGCTGCGACCCCAAGGCAGACTCGACGCGTCTCATCCTTGGCGGCCAGATGCAGGAAACCGTGATGGATACGCTGCGCATTCACGGCGCGGAGAAGGTCACGCTCGATAAGGTCGTGAAGACCGGGTTCAAGGAAATCCGCTGCGTGGAATCGGGCGGTCCGGAGCCGGGAGTTGGTTGCGCAGGCCGCGGCGTCATCACCGCCATCGACCTGATGGAAGAAAACGATGCCTACACCGAAGACCTCGACTTCGTGTTCTTCGACGTGCTCGGCGACGTGGTGTGCGGCGGCTTCGCGATGCCTATCCGCGATGGCAAGGCGCAGGAAGTCTACATCGTCGCCTCCGGCGAGATGATGGCGATCTATGCGGCGAACAACATCGCGAAGGGCCTCGTGAAGTACGCCAAGCAATCCGGCGTACGCCTCGGCGGCATCATCTGCAACAGCCGCATGGTCGACGGTGAAAAGGAGTTCCTGAACGAGTTCACCGCCGCCATCGGCACGAAGATGATCCATTTCGTTCCGCGCGACAACATCGTGCAGAAGGCCGAATTCAACAAGAAGACGGTGACGGAATTCGATCCCGAGGCCAATCAGGCGCAGGAATACAAGCAGCTTGGCAAGGAAATCCTTGAGAACAAGGACTTCGTCATTCCGAAGCCGCTCAACATGGATGAGCTGGAAGCAATGGTCGTGAAATACGGCCTGCTCGACTGAAGTCCTGGAGCCGGATCCGATCAGATTGCAGTGCAACATGATCGAAACGGGCTCTTGCGGTCGAGCCGCGAAAGAGAACGAACCGACATCGCGAGAATACGGGCAATCCGGACACGTCCGGAGGGCACGGGCGGCTCATGCCGCCTCGCGGGTCGGGCACCCCCTCTCAAGCGGCTCGGCCACACCCAATGCGACCCAAGACACCGGACGGAACCGAACCATGCCGTATCATGAATTTGAAGCCAGCAAGTGCATCCCCGAAAGGAAGCAGCATGCGGTCATCAAGGGCCCGGGCGAAGACCTGAGCCATGCGCTGCCGAAGGGATATCTCAACACCATTCCGGGTTCGATTTCCGAACGCGGCTGCGCCTATTGCGGCGCAAAGCACGTGATCGGCACGCCGATGAAGGACGTGATCCATATCAGTCACGGCCCCGTCGGCTGCACCTACGACACGTGGCAGACGAAGCGCTACATCTCCGACAACAACAACTTCCAGCTGAAATATACCTTCGCGACCGATGTGAAGGAAAAGCACATCGTGTTCGGCGCGGAGCCGCTTCTGAAGAAGAACATCCACGAAGCTTTCGACGCGTTCCCCGAAATAAAGCGCATGACGATCTATCAAACTTGCGCAACCGCGCTGATCGGCGACGACATCGACGCCATCGCGCAGGAAGTGATGGAAGAGCGGCCCGACGTGGACATCTTCGTCTGCAACTCGCCGGGCTTCGCCGGTCCGTCCCAGTCGGGCGGTCACCACAAGATCAACATCGCGTGGATCAATCAGAAGGTCGGCACCGTCGAGCCGGAGATCACGAGCGACTACGTTATCAACTACGTCGGCGAGTATAACATCCAGGGCGACCAGGAAGTGATGCTCGACTTCTTCAATCGCATGGGCATCCAGGTGCTGTCGACCTTCACCGGCAACGGCAGCTATGACGGCCTGCGCGCGATGCACCGCGCTCATCTGAACGTGCTCGAATGCGCCCGCTCCGCCGAATATATCTGCGACGAGCTTCGCGCCCGCTACGGCATCCCGCGCCTCGACATCGACGGTTTCGGCTTCGAGCCGCTCTCCGGCTCGCTGCGCAAGATCGGCCTGTTCTTCGGCATCGAAGACCGCGCGGAAGCGATCATCGCGGAAGAAACCGCGAAGTGGAAGCCGCAGCTCGACTGGTACAAGGAGCGCCTCAAGGGCAAGCGCGTCTGCTTGTGGCCGGGCGGCTCGAAGCTCTGGCACTGGGCGCACGTCATCGAAGAGGAAATGGGCCTCAAGGTTGTCTCGGTCTACACGAAGTTCGGCCATCAGGGCGACATGGAGAAGGGCATCTCGCGCTGCTCCGAGGGCGCGCTCGCCATCGACGACCCGAATGAGCTTGAAGGTCTCGAAGCTATCGAGATGCTGAAGCCGGACGTCATCTTCACCGGCAAGCGTCCGGGCGAAGTCGCGAAGAAGGCGGGCGTTCCGTACCTCAACGCGCACGGCTATCACAACGGCCCCTACAAGGGTTACGAGGGCTGGGTGCGTTTCGCGCGCGACATCTACAACGCGATCTACTCGCCGATGCACCAGTTGTCGAACCTCGACATCTCGAAGGACGAGATCCCGACCGACAATGGCTTCCTCACCCGCAAGATGCTCTCCGACGCGACCCTGCCGCCGGAAGTGGTCAACGATCCGATCCTCAAGCAATACGACGGCAAGCTGGACCCAATCCCGGACCTTCGCGCGAAGACTTACCCGGTCTTCCCAAAGAAAGAACCCGCTCCGGTTGCGGCCGAGTAAAAGAGAGACAAGGACAATGGAAGATCTGACAAAAGATCGGGTTGAGCAGCTTCTCAACTACATCATGAAGAAGTGTCTCTGGCAGTTCAACTCACGCGCTTGGGACCGCCGCAAGCAGAACGCGGGCATTCTGGGGCAGACGGCGCAGCTTCTGTGCGGCGAGACACCCGTGCACGAGACGGCGAACGACAAATGCTACTGGGTGGATGCCGTGCTCCTCGCCCGCGAGTATCGCGCGCGCTTCCCCTGGATCAACGAACTGTCGCACGACGAGATCAAGGCGCTGATCAAGGCTCTCCATGAGCGCCTCGACTTCCTCACCATCGACGGCTCGCTCAACGAAGAACTGACCGTTCAGCACTACTAGAAAAGGACCACAGATAATGACTTGCCATGTAGTGCCGAAGGAAAGGGCCGGCGTCGTCAACCCGATCTTCACCTGCCAGCCGGCGGGCGCGCAGTTCGCGTCCATCGGCGTGAAGGATTGCATCGGGATCGTGCACGGCGGCCAGGGCTGCGTGATGTTCGTGCGGCTCCTTATCTCGCAGCATCTGAAGGAAAGCTTCGAAATCGCCTCGTCGTCGCTCCATGAAGACGGCGCAGTGTTCGGCGCGCTGAACCGCGTCGAGGAAGCCGTGGACGTGCTGCTCTCACGCTATCCGCATGTGAAGGTGGTGCCGATCATCACCACCTGCTCGACCGAAGTTATCGGCGACGACGTGGACGGCGTCATCACGAAACTCGAAGAGGGGCTTCTGGCCGAGAAGTTCGCAGGCCGCGAAGTTCATCTGCTTGCGATGCATCAGCCGAGCTTCGTCGGCTCCATGATCTCCGGCTACGACCTCGCCGTGCGCGACTTCGTGAAGAAGTTCGCGGAGAAAGGCGAGCCGTCCGAGAAGATCACCCTCATCACGGGCTGGGTGAATCCCGGCGACGTGAAGGAGCTGAAGCATCTCCTCAAGGAGATGGAGATCGAGGCGAACGTTCTCTTCGAGATCGAAAGCTTCGACTCGCCGCTCCTGCCGTCGAAGGACAACGTCAATCACGGCAATACAACGGTCGAAGACCTGCGCAACACGGCGAATGCCAAGGCTACCTTCGTGTTGAACCGCTATGAAGGCGGCAAGGCTGCCGACTTCCTGAAGAAGAAGCACAAGGTGCCGTCCGTGATTGGACCGACGCCGATCGGCATCCGCAACACCGACACGTTCCTGAAGCAATTGTCAGACGTGACGGGCAAGCCGATCCCGAAGAAGCTCGTCCACGAACGCGGCGTGGCGCTCGACGCCATCGCCGACATCAGCCACATGTTCCTCGCGGAAAAGAAGGTCGCGATCTACGGCGCGCCGGACCTCGTGATCGGCCTCGCCGAGTTCTGCCTCGACCTCGAAATGCGCCCGAAGCTTCTGCTGCTCGGCGACGACAACTCGAAGTATGTCGAAGATCCGCGCATCAAGGCGCTTCAGGAGAACGTCGATCACGAGATGGAAATCGTGACCAACGCCGACTTCTGGGAGCTTGAGGACCGCATCAAGAACAAGGGGCTCGAACTCGACCTCATCCTCGGTCACTCGAAGGGCCGCTTCATATCCATCGACTACGGCATCCCGATGGTGCGCGTCGGCTTCCCGACCTACGACCGCGCGGGCCTCTATCGCTATCCCGTCGTCGGCTACAACGGCGCGGCGTGGCTTGCCGAGCAGATGGCCAACACGCTGTTCCAGGACATGGAAAACAAGAAGAACAAGGAGTGGGTGCTGAACGTCTGGTAGCGCCAGCCCCGCCTCCTCTCACGCGCCGGCTTCTTCCTCCTTCGGAGCGGCGCGAACGCCACCGGACCCTCCGCTTCCTCGGGAGGGTCCGGGCGGCATTCTCGAATTCATGACGACCGACTGAAGCCCGAAGCGCTCGTGCAAGTGCCACGAGACCGGGAACGAGGCCAGAGATGAAGATCGCAGCTTATGTCAACGACGACGGCGAACTGACCAGCCTTTACAAAAAGGGCCGGTTCCGGCTCTACGAGGGCGAAGCGAAGAGTTGGCGCACCATCGGCGACATCCCCTTCGAGATGAGCGCGGACGCCTCGCTGCCCGATGTGCGCGAAACCATTGAGACGGCTGTCACATCGTTCGGCGAATGCAAGGTCATCCTCTCAAGCGAAGCGCGGGGCTTCTTCTATTCCTATTTCGCCGAGCTTGGCGTCGCGAGCTGGAAGTCGGGCGAGGCGCTGCTCGATGCGCTGCCGACCGTCGAGGAGGGCGAGCGCGCAAAGGCCGAAGCCGCTGCCAACTGCGCGAGCGCGCACGAGGGGTGCAATACTGGCGGATGCGGTTCCAAAGGGAAGAAGCTCGTGCAGTTGCAGCCCGTCACTGCCGCCGAGCCGCTCATCCCGGCCGAAGACCTCGGCGACGGGCATTTCCGCTTCGACCTCGCCGCAGAACTGTCGAAGAACCCGCTTCTCAACTCGCGTCAGGCTCTGATCCCGATTCTGTCGCAGACGCCGTTCGAAACGCTCGAAATCATCTGCGATCACGTCCCGCGCTGGTTCATGCAGCGCGTGGCAGAACTCGACCTTGACGCCGCCATCGTCACGCTTGAGCCGCCCGCCCATGGCGTGAAGGCCACCGTCACAAGGCGGCCCGACTGCGATACGTCGCGCCGCCGCGCGCCTGCCAGCCTGTCCGGCTGCGCCTAAAGGAGAGAATGACATGACATCGTCCGTAACCCTTCTATCGGCAAGGCCCCCGTCTTCCTCGAAGCACGCCAAACCCTCGCCGCGAAGAGTGCCCGTCCTCGCGTTTATCTATGGCGCTGCCATGAACCCCGCCTGGCTCGCCGAGCGCGGCATCCGCGCGGAGCCGGTAACGCTGGCGCGCCTGCCCGACCACAGGCTGTCGTTCCACGGCTATACGCAGGTTTGGGACGGTGCCGAAGAAGCCGCCTTGCCCGCGCCGGGGCAGGCACTTTGGGGCGTGATCTACAAGGTTTCGGGGCTGGACGTAGACCGACTCGACGCCGCTCAGGGCGTTCGCCTCAACGGCACCGGCACCTACTTTCACTATCCCGTCGAAGTCATCGACGCGGAAGGGGCGGTTCATACCGCCGTCATGTATCGCAAGGCAGCGCTGCGCGACGAGCGCCCGCCGAGCACGGAATATCTCGCCTATGTCGTGGAAGGCGCGAAGGCCTACGGGCTGCCCGCCGATTACGTCGAAGCCGTGAGAGCGATTGCTTCGGTGCCGGCCGCCTATCCCGTGCCGCTGAAGGCGAACTCCGGCGCGCAAACCGCCGAGTCGGACTGCTGCTGAGCGAGCAACTGGTGAAGGCTACGCTGCGGGCGCGCGTCCAATCATGGGCGCAAGGTCCGCGAGGTCGATGAACTGATCTGCCATGCGGCGAAGGTCGTCGGCGACGATGGGCGGCTGCGTGCGGATCGTGGATACGACGGTCACACGCCGCCCCTTCCGCTGCAAGGCCGACACGAGACCGCAGAAATCGCCAAGGCCCGAAAACAGCACAATATGGTCGAGCGAGTTCGCGAGACTCAACGCGTCGACCGCAAGTTCGATGTCCATGCCGCTCTTGATCTTGCGTCGGCCGTTCGCATCCACGTAGTCCTTCGCGGGCTTCGTGATGACGGTGTAGCCGTTATACTGAAGCCAGTCCGAGACGCCGCGCAGCGGCGAGGTAGCGAAATCGTCGGCGATCGGGAGATAGTAGTTTACGCGAATGAGTTGGCCCGAGTTGCGGAACAGCCGCAGTAACGAGCCGTAATCGATCATGAAACCGAGCGTTCTCGCCGCTGCAAACAGATTCGGCCCGTCGAGAAATAGCCCGAGGCGTTCGTTCCGGTAAAATTGCATCTTCGAAAAAGGTCCACATCCAAGGTTGGAGGAGATGGGAAAAGGGAGGCGCGGCGGCCTTCCCTCCTCCGGAGCGGCGCCAGTTCAACAAACGTGCTGCGCCGCTCCATACCATTGATTTTATTGATCCTATCGCCGATCAAATTCATTCATTCGCGCCAGGATCGATCTCCTCACGAGCGATGCTCGTGCGGCGGAGGGGGCGGCGGAAAGCGCAGCCGGGCTTCCGCATCGGCGAGCTTCGTCAATTGCTCCGGCGTGAGCTTGGCGCGAAGGGCCTCGACGGACTTGACGAGCGCTTCGGCGGCCTTTGCGCGCTGGCTCGCGGACTCGGCGAGGCGCAGCGCCAGTTCAAACGGCTTCGCCTTTTCAGGCGCGTCACCGGGAACCGGAGGTTTCGGCGGCTGCGGCGGCTGGGCGACCGCGAGGAACGCATCGGTGAAATCGCGCCAGGCGTCGATCTGGTTCGCGCGGATGCCGATCTCGGTTTCGAGCGTGGAAAGCACCTGCGCGAGCGGGGGCCGGGGTGGATGGCGGAAGCCGTCGCGGGAGTACGGCGGAGCGTCGCCGCGAGGTCCGCCCGGACCGGCGGCTTCGCCCGGTCCACCGAAGCCGCCCGGCAACGGAGGCTGAGCGGCGAACGCCGGGTTCGGAAGCGGCGGGCGATCCGGCGTCTGCGCGGAAGCCGAAGATGCGATGCACGGGACCAGAAGCGCTGCAACAAGCGCGCCCCGCGAGAGTGAGCAAACCATCGAATATACTCCTTGTTCGATAGCCGGAGCTTACGGTTCGCGAGGCCGATTTCGATGATCGCGAGGCGACGAAGTGTAACGCTCGGTTACATGATTACCTGTTCGCCCGTGCAATCCGGACATTGATGGAAGCGGAATATCCCCCTTGCTTCACCGGCGCCCATCACGCGTCATGATCCCGGCTGGCAAAAGATGGCGGCGCGGGTTATGCCAATTCCAACCAACGCCTGCGGAGCTCCCATGAAAATCCAGCGTATCGCGACCACCCCGATCGAGGGCATGAAACCCGGCACGAGCGGGCTGCGCAAAAGGGTGACCGAGTTTGCCCAAGGGCATTACCTCGCGAACTTCGTTCAATCGGTGTTCAACGCGGTGCGGCCGCCCGAGGGCTTCGGCGACGTAACGCTGGTGGTCGGCGGCGACGGGCGCTATTTCAACGCGGAAGCGATCCAGACGGTCATTCGCATCGCGGCGGCAAACGGCGTCGGGCGCTTGCTGGTCGGCGCGGGCGGCATTCTTTCGACGCCTGCTGCCTCGTGCGTCATTCGCAAGCACAAGGCGTTCGGCGGGCTGATCCTGTCGGCCAGCCACAACCCCGGCGGACCCGACGGCGACTTCGGCATCAAGTTCAACGCCGCGAACGGCGGCCCCGCGCCGGAAAAGATCACCGACGCAATCTATGCCGAAACGCTGGCGATCAAGGAAATCCTGACGCTCGACACCCCCGATATCGACCTGAACCAGATCGGCAGCCACCACCTCGGCGATACGCGGGTCGAGGTGATCGATCCCGTCGCGGATTACGTTGAGCTGATGCGCGAGCTTTTCGACTTTCCGGCTCTGCGTGCAAAGTTCGCATCGGGCCTGACATTTGCGTTCGATGCGATGCACGCGGTAACCGGCCCCTACGCCCACGCCATCTTCGAGCGCGAGCTTGGCGCGCCCGCCGGAACCGTACGCAACGGCACACCGCTCCCCGACTTCGGCGGCCATCACCCAGACCCGAATCTGGTGCATGCCAAGGAACTGCTCGATCTGATGATGAGCGCCGACGCGCCCGATCTCGGCGCGGCTTCGGATGGCGACGGCGACCGCAACCTCATCATCGGGCGCGGCATTTTCATCTCGCCCTCGGATTCGCTCGCGATGCTGGCGGCGAATGCCCATCTCGCGCCGGCTTATCGCAACGGCATCGCGGGCGTGGCTCGCTCGATGCCAACGAGCGGCGCCGTTGATCGCGTCGCCGACAAGCTCGGCGTGCCCTGCTACGAGACACCGACCGGCTGGAAGTTCTTCGGCAACCTGCTCGACGCGGGACGCATCACGATTTGCGGCGAGGAAAGCGCAGGCACCGGCAGCAACCATGTGCGCGAGAAGGACGGCATCTGGGCGGTGCTGCTGTGGCTGAGCATCCTGGCGGCGCGTGGCCAGAGCGCGGCCGAAATCGCGAAGGAACATTGGGCGACATACGGGCGCAATTATTACACTCGCCACGACTATGAGGGAGTGGATACGTCAGCGGCGCAGGGGCTGATGAGTGCGCTTGAGGCGCGGCTGAGCGGCCTCGTCGGCACCACCGTGGGCGGCCGCCGGGTCGCGATGGCCGATAACTTCAGCTACACGGACCCGGTGGACGGCAGCGTTTCGAAGAATCAGGGGCTGCGCATCGTTTTCGAAGACGGGTCGCGGATCGTCTACCGCTTGTCGGGGACGGGCACGACGGGCTCGACGCTGCGTGTGTACATCGAGCGCTACGAAGCCGATCCCGCTCGCCTGGCGCAAGAGACACAGGAGGCGCTGGCGGACCTGATCGCAACGGCCGATGAACTGGCCGGGATACGCGAGCGTACCGGGCGCGCGCAGCCGGATGTGATTACCTGAGGTATACTGCGAACGCCTCCACATATGACTTACGCCGCGACGGTACGGCAGTGGATCGGCGCGAGACGACGGCATGTAACGCTCGTTTACACGCAGAGGGTGGCGTGGCGAGCGTTGCCCCTTTATAGGTGCGCAAGTCCGGTAAGCGGGAGATTACCTTGGCTTCGACACCTCATATTCTCGTTGTGGATGACGACAGGCGCATCAGGACCAGCCTGAAGCGCTTTCTCACCGACAACGGCATGCGTGTTACGGAAGTCGCCGACGGCGTTGCCATGTTCGCCGCTGTCGAGGCGGGGCGGTTCGATCTGATCGTGCTCGACGTTATGATGCCGGGCGAGGACGGGCTTTCGCTCTGCCGCAGACTTCGCGGGACGAGCAAGATCCCGGTCGTACTGCTCACCGCCATGTCGGGCGAGACGGATCGCATCATCGGCCTCGAAATCGGCGCGGACGACTATGTGTGCAAGCCGTTCAGTCCGCGCGAGCTTCTCGCCCGCATCCGCGCCGTGCTGAGGCGAACCGGCGACGCCGCGTCCGAAACGAGGGTGGCGGGCCTCACCTATGTCTTCGAGAACTGGCGGCTCGACGTGGTGCGCCGGACGCTGCGCAATCCCGAGGGCGCGCTCGTGGACCTGACCGCGGGCGAGCACGATCTGCTGCTCGCCTTCCTCGAACGGCCGCAGCACGTTCTCACGCGCGACCAGCTTCTCGACCTCGCGCGCGGCCGTGTGGCGTCGCCCTTCGATCGCAGCATCGACGTGCAGGTGTCGAGGCTGCGCCGCAAGATCGAGGCCGACCCGCAGACGCCCGAACTTATCAAGACGGTGCGCAGCGGCGGCTACATCTTCTGCGCGCCGGTTGCGGTCGAAGACACAAGACAATCGGCGTGACGGAATGAGACTGCCGAGCCTTCGCCCGCGTTTCAGCCTCGGCACGCGCATCGCCATCACGACGCTGATCGCGCTTCTCGCGGTGCAGGCGCTGAACTCGGCCGTCTTTTTCCTGATGCCGCGCCCGCACGTAACGGTCTACAGCGCGCGCTGGCTCATCGCCGAAGTGACCGAAACGACGCGCGCCGTCTTCGCCGTTCCCGAGGCGGAGCGGGAGACCGCCGCAAGAGAACTCGCAACCCGCACCGGCCTCGACATCCGCTGGCACCCGCGCGGAATGACCCCGCCGCCCCTTCCGCATGACCTTCCCTTTACCGGACGCCGCTCTCTCCATGAAAGGCTTCGTGCGACCCTTGCCAGCGAGCTCAGCGGATCGGGCACCGGCGTCATCATCACGAGCCGAGGGCCGCCGTCATTTCCGAGGCTAGAGCCGGGCGAAACGCGCTTCGTCCCGCCGGAGTTCATGAAGGCGATGCGGACCGGCCCCCTCGAACCCGGGGAGGGCGATTTTCCGCTGTTCGGCGATTTCGAGATCGTCATGCAAGGCATTAACGGCGACACGCTCACGATCGGGCCGAACCGCCCGCCGCGATTCGCGCCCTTCTTCGATCCGAGGATGGCGAGTATCCTGTGTGCCATCCTGCTTGTGGTGATTCTGTCCGCGATAACGTCGCGCCGTGTCCTCGCGCCGCTCAGCCGACTCGTGGATGCCGCCCAGCGTCTCGGCCGCACGCGCGACCCGGTTCCAATCGACATGACCAATCTGAACGAGTTCACCGTCGTCGCCGAGGCGCTGAACGACATGCAGGACCGCATCAAGCGTTTCATCGACGAACGAACGCAGATGCTTGCCGCGATTTCGCATGACCTGCGCTCCTCGCTCACCGGCCTTCGCCTGGACGCCGAGCGGCTGCCGGACGGCGAGACCAAGGACGATCTCATCGCCGCCATGGAGGAGATGGAGCGGATGATTTCGGCGACGCTCACCTTCGCGGGCGACGACCTCAAGGGCGAGCGCGCCGAACGCGTGGACCTCGCGGCGATGCTCATCAGCCTGTGCGATACGTTCTCCGACCGCAGCCGCCCCGCTGAGTATGAGGGACCGGACCACGCGTTTCTCATCTGCCAGCCGACCGCGATGAAACGCGTCTTCGCAAACCTGATCGACAATGCGGTGAAGTACGGCAGCCGCGCGGAGGTTTTTCTGGCGGCGAAGGAGGAGGGCGTCGAGGTGACGGTGGCCGATCACGGGCCGGGTATTCCGCCGGGCAAGACGGAGATCGCCTTCCAGCCGTTCCGCCGCCTCGAAGATTCCCGCTGCCCCGAGACGGGCGGCGTCGGCCTCGGCCTCGCCATCGCGCGCGACATCGTGCGAGCCCATGGCGGCGAAATCGCGCTGGCGAACAGGCCGGAAGGCGGCCTCAGGGTGCGGGTGTGGCTCCCTGCCGCCAGCGCGTCATAGGCCGACCGACCTACCGGAGAGCGCCGAAAACGCCTTGCGATGACGATCAGGCGGTTTCGAACCCCGTCAGCCCGAAGCGGCCCGATTTCGGCCAGCCCTTCGGTACGGCCGAGCCAGCCGCAGCGCGCGCGCCCTTGAACTCGTCCAGTTCGGTCATGGTGCGAACACGCCCTGATGTATCGCCGAGCTTGAGGCCCGTCGCCGCGTCGAACACCTGCACATCGGCGAGGCCGCCATCCTTGTATTTCTGGAGGCGAACGCCGCGACCGCGCGTCATCTCGTTCAACTCGGCGAGCGGGAACACGAGCAACCGGCGGTTCTCGCCGACCACGGCCACCGCATCCCCTTCGGCCGGGCGGCACAGTACCGCGCGTTCTCCGTCACCGAGGTTCAGCACCTGCTTGCCCTTGCGCGTCTGCGCGACGACCTCGTCCTCGGTCACAACGAAGCCGTTGCCCACACTCGACGCCACAACGAGCTTGCGGCCCGGCCTGTGCACGAAGGCTTCGAGCAGTTCGTCCGCCTCGTCCAGATCGATCATGAGACGCACCGGCTCGCCCTGCCCGCGCCCGCCAGGAAGCTCGCTCGCTTCGAGCGTGTAGAATTTCCCGTTGGTGGCGAACAGCACGATCTTGTCCGTCGTCTGCGCCTTGATCGCGACCTTCAGCACATCGTCCGTCTTGAAGGTAAGCTTGGCGAGATCGCCGTCATGGCCCTTCAGCGCGCGGATCCAGCCTTTCTCCGACAGCACAACCGTCACCGGCTCCTTGTCGATCAGCGCTTCCTCGACGGCCACGTCGATGTCCGGCAGCGCAGCAGTGGTGGTCTTCCGCTTGCCGAGCGGCGTTGACTTGCCGAACTGCTTCTTGATGCCCTTGATCTCGGCTGAAATCCGGTCCCATTGCATCTCGTCGGAGCCCAGAAGCTCGACCAGCCCTTCGCGCTCCGTCGTGAGGCGATCGTTCTCGGCGCGGATTTCGATCTCTTCGAGCTTGCGCAAGCTGCGCAGCCGCATGTTGAGGATCGCCTCGGCCTGCACGTCGGTCAGCGCGAAACGCGCGATCAGCGCCTGCTTCGGCTCGTCCTCGTTACGGATGATGCGGATCACTTCGTCGAGGTTCAGATAGGCGATGAGCAGGCCGCCCAGCACTTCGAGCCGGTGATCGATTTCGCGCAACCGATGCTCGGAGCGGCGGCGCAGCACGACGCGGCGATGGTCGAGCCACTCCTGAAGCACCTGCGCGAGGCCCAGCACCTGAGGCACCTGCCCCTTCGAAAGCACCGTCATGTTGAGCGGGATGCGCGCCTCAAGCTCGGTCTGGCGGAAAAGCTGCTCCATGAGCAGCGCCGCGTCCACGTTGCGCGATTTCGGCTCGATGACGATGCGGATGTCCTCGGCGCTTTCGTCGTCGATGTCGCCGAGCAGCGGCAGCTTCTTCGCCTGGAGAAGATCCGCCATCTTCTCGATGAGGCGCGACTTCTGCACGCCATAAGGGATCTCGGTGACGATGATCTGATAGCCGCCGCGCCCCGTATCCTCGGTGTGCCAGCGCGCGCGCAGCCGGAACGAGCCGCGCCCCGTGCGGTAGGCTTCGACGAGGCCCGCCGTGTCGTCCACGAGCACGCCGCCGGTCGGGAAGTCCGGCCCCGGCAGATAGGTGAGCAGCGTTTCGACGCTCGCCTTCGGGTGCTTGATGAGATAGAGGGCCGCGTCGCAAACCTCGTCGGCGTTGTGCGGTGGGATCGACGTCGCCATGCCGACCGCGATGCCCGACGAACCGTTCGCGAGCAGGTTCGGGAAGGCGGCGGGCAGCACCACCGGCTCTTCTTCCTCGCCGTCGTAAGTCTCGCGGAAATCGACGGTGTCCTCGTCGATCCCATCGAGCAGCGCCGCCGCGATGGCCGTCATGCGCGCTTCGGTGTAACGCATCGCGGCCGCGTTATCGCCGTCGATATTGCCGAAATTGCCCTGCCCGTCCACCAGCGGATAGCGCTGCGAGAAGCTTTGCGCGAGGCGCACCAGCGCGTCGTACACCGATTGGTCGCCGTGCGGATGATATTTACCGATCACGTCGCCGACGACGCGCGCGCATTTCTTGAAGCCGCCCGCCGGGTCGAGCTTCAACTGTCGCATCGCGAACAGCAGGCGGCGGTGCACCGGCTTCAGCCCGTCGCGTACGTCGGGGAGCGCACGGTGCATGATCGTGGAGAGCGCGTAGGCGAGGTAGCGCTCTTCGAGCGCGTCCTTCAGCCGGATCGGCTCGATGGGGGTACCTTCGAGGGCTAATTTATCAACCATGCCAAGACCTCTAGGATACCGACGACATCATCTCAAGCCATCTTTCATCAGGTCCCCATCAATGTTCGTGTCGAGTCGTGACGGCCACGTCGCACCCGTTTTCGGCCACGCTCATGGCGGTTCAACGTTTTCCAAGCGCTCGCAATTACGAGCGCGAACATCTTGTTCAGATCGAAAAGGGCGATGGTGGTCAATTGCGACCTCCGATGAAAGAGGCGCGATCAAGGAAGGTGCGGCGCTGCCGTTAGGCCACTTCCTTGCGGTCGCCGCCATTCGTTAACGAGGATGCACGGGGTTGCAAAGGCTCCTGCTCTGATGTCCCCGGTGATGTCTCCGGCTTCCGTAAGTCTTTTTCGGTTTCGCCTTAGCCCTTGATTTTATGGCGTCCCCGACAGGATTCGAACCTGTGACCCCCAGATTAGGAATCTGGTGCTCTATCCTGCTGAGCTACGAGGACCGCAGCCTCATTAGAGCGCGGTTCGACAAAAGGTCAAGAGGGCTTCGGCTAGGGGCCATAAGTGCGAGAGATATTGCTTAGAAATATATCATAGGCGTATGTCTCGCCGCTTTGTCTCGACTGCCGAGAACTCCTGAATGCGTTCGCCAGCGTCTCGATCTTATGAGACCGAAGCCGCCCGGAGAACAAAGCCAAGTTGGGGGATCGTCGCCAGCAACGACCAGATCCTCACCCCGACCTCGAACGCTGGTATTACACTCGGGCCAAAAGCCGTACGACCGAGATCGGGGCGCCAGTCACTCGGTTTATGAATCCCATCCGAACGAGTTTGCCGCAGTAATCACGGAGGCGGCACGAAGCCTTCACAGCGTCGCATGCTCCAAAGGCCACCCGGAGCGCGCGACTAACCTCAGACTCCTTCTCACCCCTTCAGCACAACGGCGGACGCACGCGCCGCGACGCTCACGCATTGCCCCGGCTGGACGTCGAGCGATGCGGGCATCAGCACCTCAAACGTCGCCTCTCCGACACGCACGAAAGCCGAGGCGTCATGCCCCTTGAACACGAGGCTCGCGACGATGGCCGGAACGCCATCGCTGCCCTCGGGCGCAATGCCGATCGCTTCGGGACGCAGCGACAGCTGCACGGGTCCGCTCGCGGGTCGGTCGAGGCTAACGCGCCCGATTGGCGTTTCGGCACTCGCCCCGTCCGCGATGCCATCGAGAAAATTGGTCGAGCCGAGAAACCCCGCGACAAAGGCATTCGCCGGACGGAAATACAGGTCTTTCGGCAGGCCGGTTTGCTCCACGCCGCCATCCCGCAGCACGCTTATGCGGTCGGCGAAGGACAGTGCCTCCTCGCGGTCGTGGGTGACGAACAGGATGCCGAGACCGCTCGCCTTCAGGATGTCGCGGATCTCGCGCCGAGTCGTCTCGCGCAAGGAGGCGTCGAGATTGGAAAACGGCTCATCGAGCAGGATGGCGCGCGGCCCCGCAGCGAAGGTGCGCGCGAGCGCGACGCGCTGCTGCTGCCCGCCCGACAATTCGTCCGGATAGCGACTTTCTAGCCCGTCGAGGCGGACCATGCGCAGGAGCGGCGCTGTCCCGGCCGCGCGGCGGGCATCGTCCGCGTATTTCAGCGCGAACGCCACGTTTTGCGCCACCGTCAGATGCGGAAACAGCGCGTAATCCTGAAAGACGATGCCGATCCCGCGCGCCTCGGGCTTGAGCGTGTCGATGCGGCGCTCGCCAAGATGAACGGCGCCTTCGTCCGCACCCTCGAACCCGGCGACGATGCGCAGAAGTGTGGACTTGCCGCAGCCCGAAGGGCCGATCAGCGCATGGATCTCGCCTTCGCGAAGATCGAGTGAGACGTCGCGAAGCGCGGCTACGTCGCCGAAGCGCTTTGAAACGCCATCGATGCGCAGGAAGGGCGCTGCGGTGTTCGTGATGTCGGTCACGGGCGATCCCTTTCGGAACGGAGCATCAGCGCGACGGATATCGCGGAAAAGGCGATCATGAGCGCGGCATAGGGCGCGGCCTCGTAGAGCATGCCCTCATGCGTGCGGCTGAAGACGTTCATCGCCATGGTGGTGAAGCCGGAGGGCGCGAGAAGAAGCGTTATCGGCAGCTCTTTCGCTACCATTATGAAGACGAAGATCGCGCCAGCCAGTACACTTCGCGAGAGCGCCGGAAGCGTCACGGAGCGGAAGGCGGCTGGCGCGGAATAGCCGAACGAACGCGCGCTTTCCTCGACGCGCGGGCCGATCTGCAGGAGGCGGACGCGGACGGGACCGACAGCCAGCGCCGCCGAGTGCAGCGCCAGCGCGATGACGAGGATCGCAAGCGTCTGGTAGAGGGCGGGCACGACCGCCAGCGTGAAGAACACTGTCGCGAGCGCAAAGGGGAGCGCGGGCACGGCATAGCCGAAATACGTCATGCGCTCGATGCCGTAGGTCAGCCGCGAGGGCCATCGGGTTGCGACCAGCGCCACCGGCACCGCGATGGCGACGGCGAGCGCTGCGGCGGGCAGCGCGACCGAAAGCGTGCCGAGCACCGTGGCCGGCACCTTGGCCCAATCCACATCGGCGGGAGCACGCGAAAGCCAGAAGGCGATGACGAGCGCGGGCACGCCGAGCGACGCGAGGTGAACGAGCGCTGCGAAACCAAGCGCCGGCCAGCGCCATCGCCCGAGCGCCACGACGGGGATGCTCCGGCGCGTTCCTGTGCCCGTCCGCGCGAGACGCCGCCCGCGGTTCAACGCGCCTTCGAGCACGAGAAAGGCGGCGGCAATTGCGAGCAGCATCAGCGCGAGCCACGCGGCGTAATTCACCTCGAAGGCATTGGCGTATTGGCTGAAGATCGCGGACGAGAGCACATCGTAGCGCATAAGGGCAATCGCGCCGTAATCGCCAAGCGTATAGAGCGCGACGACGAGCCAGGCCGACAGCAGGGCCGGGCGCAGATGCGGCAGCGTCACCGACAGGAAGGCCGCGCGCGACGAGCGGCCGAGGCTGCGCGCGCTTTCCTCCAGCGCCGGATCGAGGCCGAGGAGCGCCGCGCGCATGTTGAGGAAGACGTAAGGGAAGGTGTAGAGCGAAAGCGCCAGCGCTGCGCCGAACAGCCCTTCCGGGCGCGGAAGGCGCAGGCCGAAGAACGCGTTGAGCGGCCCGTAATAGCCGGACAGCCCGATCAACGCGTAGGCCATCACATAGCCGGGAATGGCAAGCGGCAGCGTGGCGAGGATGGTGATCGCGCGTTTCGCCGGAATGTCAGTCCGCGTGACGAGGAGCGCAAGCGGCAGTGCAATCGCCGTCGTAAGCGCGAGCACCGAGCCGACGAGCGCCAGCGTGTTGAGCGTGACCTCCAGCGTGAACGGACGCAGCACGATGGCGGCGAGTTCGGTGCGCTCCGTGGCGCTGGCCCGAACGACGAGATAGACGAGCGGGATGAGCATCATGCCGCCCGCAACGATGGCGGGCAGCATGAGGAACAGCGGCGGTTTTCGCCCTGTCGCGCGGCGACGGCCGAAAACCTCGATCCATGGTGCCGGACGCTCGGCGGCGGCTTGCTGTTGCGCTGTCATCTCGCCTGTGCGCGGGGGCTGCGCGTCCCGCCTGCCGTTTCGGTCCGAAGCTTCATCGTTACAGGAGGCCAAGCTCGGTCAGGAGTTTCTTGGTGGCGCTGACGTCGCCGAGCTTTTCGAGCGGAACCTTGGGCGCGTAGTCGGTCGGCGTCGCGAGGGGGCCGGTCAGGGTCGGGTTCGGGATGACGCCCTTGATGACCGGATATTCGCCGATGGCGCTTGCGAAGTGCTGCTGCACGGCGGGGCTCAGGAAGAAGTCCAGCAGCTTCGCCGCGTCTTCCTTGTTCTTGCTGGTCTCGACGATGCCTGCGCCCGATACGAACAGCAGATTGCCGATATCGCCCTTGTCGAAGAAGGTCTGCGCCACCGGCACCTTGGCATCGCGGGCGACGAAGCGCGTCAGGTAATAGGAGTTGACGAGGCCAGCATCGATTTCGCCGTCGGCGATGGCTTGTACGATGGCGACGTTGTTCGCGTAGGTCTTCGCGCCATTATCGACGAGCCCCTTGACGAACGCCTTGGCCTTTTCCTCGCCTTCCTGAACGCGTAGCGCCGTCAGGAACGCCTGAAAGCTGGCATTCTTGGGCGAATAGCCGACCTTGCCCTTCCACTCGGGTTTCGTCAGGTCGAACACGGATTTCGGAAGCTGGTCGGCTTTGACGCGCTCCTTCGAGTAGGCGAGCGTGCGCGCGCGGCCAGACGTGGCAAGCCACTTCGGATCGTTGCTGCGGAACTGAGGCAGCACGGTTTCGGAGAGAGCCTTCGGTGCATCTGCGAAAAGCGGGCGGTTTTCGATCAGCGCGCCGGCGTCCTGCGCAAGGAACACGTCGGCGGGCGATTTCGCGCCTTCTTCCTTCAGAAGCGCGGACAATTCGGCCGTGGAGCCGTAACGCGCCTTGATCTTGATCCCCGTCTGCTCCTCGAAGATCTTGAAGATCGGGCCAGCGAAGCTTTCGCCGCGACCGGAATAAACGGTCAATTCCTGCGCTTGCGCCGCGATTGCCGAAATAATCGTTGCGATTGAAAGCGCGCCGGCAAAAATAGTTTTTCTCATGGTGGCTTCCCGTGTCATTGCCTCTAAATGCGTCTTGCATTTAAGGTAAACAGGGATGACCAGCAAGTCTTTATAACTCAAGAATAATATAGAAATAGAATAATTCTAAACCACTCGTGGCGGCATCAATGTGGAGATTGCACTCAAGATATACTTCGCCGAGCATCGTCTCGAAACGCGAGCCGCCTCGCCAAACTTTGTGGTAAATCGGGCGTGAGCGTGGCGTTTTTATCGCGTTTGTGTGGCCAAGACCGGACATTGCTCCCGGCTTATCCCGCGATACCGACCGCGGCGCTGCGATCAGCGCTGGTGATCCATTGCTATGGCGACGAGCACCAGCCGGTCCCCGGTGAACGAAGCCCGCCCGTGAAGCGCGATGCGATTATCGACGAGCAACACATCGCCGCGACGCCACGCAAACTCGCGAAGCTCGGCCAAAATCGTGGATCTGATTTCGTCGACCATCCAGGGGGCGATTTCTTCCCCGTCTTCGAACCGGCAATATTGGGGGAACTCCTCCGCCGCGCGATCCGCGCCTGTTCGTCCGCCGCCGAATTCGCTCGTGCTGCGATACCATGTGTCGGCCGGGCAGAACAAAGCCTCGGCCCCCGTCACGGGATGCACCTTGATCGGGCTGACCGTCTCCTCGACATGGAGCGTGCCGTCCGGCTTCCAGCGGAAGCGCGCACCGATGGACGTCAGCAAGGCTTCCACCTCTGCGCGATCCTCCGTCTCATAAGCCGCCATCCATGACTTGCCGGCCCCAACGCCCCCGTGCAGGTTCTGGATGTAGGTGATCCGCCGCGTTCGGAGTTCATCCTTGAGGCGGGTGCTCAGCCTTTGCCAGACGCGCCTGCCATCCGCGAGAGGCGTCGCCCCGCCCGTGGCTGCTACGGTCACACTGCAAAAGAGCACCAGATCGGGGTGCGCAGCCGAGTAGGATTTTTCATTGTGGGCGGCGAGCGTCCGGTCTGCGGGCATCTCCGTGGAGTTGTAGACGCCGTCGCCAAGTTGCCGCCGCCGCGCGACGCCGCCCCGGTAATCCAGGAGAGGCCCGGCCATGCGGGTGGTGGCCGCTCCAAACGCAGCCCCATCGACGATATCGAACCCGCGAAACAGGATCGCGCCGTGCTTGTAGAGCGCCGCTCGAAGGGATGGCTCGTTCGCGGCGAAGTAGTCGGCAAGCGGCGTCGGCGAAGGCATCTCTTCCGCCGAAACTCTATATGGCAGTGCATCGCCAAGGTTGTCGTGGCCCATCTCTTTTACATCCGATTGCGGGCGGAAATCTGCGCGAGGGCAGCAGGTCACGGAACTGCACCGCTCATGCATCGACCTTCGCGCGCGTTTCCTCTCACTGCACCACAAAAGCTTCAAAATCGTTCTTACAGGCGCGCAGTAATTAAGCTCGTTCGCACAGCTGAATTGCGTTGATCCACTGCGAAACCTTTCATGCGTATTGTGGGTTAAGCTGCCGCGCGCGATGGGACCATGGATCATTCGTTAGACCCACCTGACATACCCGAGCGGATTACGCGGCCCGACAGGTCGCCGCTTCGCGCAATTACATGGCAGTCCGTCATCGGCGCCGCCCTGATCTCGTCGCTCGTCGCGGGCGCCTATCCCTATATCGTCCTCAAGCTTGGCTTCGGTCCGAACGCGAGCGTCGTTTCCGCCTTTCTCGGCGCGATGTTCCTCAACGTTACGGCCTACAGCACGCGGGGACAAAACCGCTTCCTCAACAACGTCATCCAGACCGCCGGGACGAGCGCGGCTTCCACCGCGTTCATGTGCGTTGTCGCGGCTGCATTCGGCTATCTCGACCTGAACGACACCGTCGAGATGCATCTCAAGATCGCCCCGTGGCCGATGTTCCTGTGGCTCACCTGCTCGGGCATTATCGGCGTCGTCTTCACCGTGATTTTCCGCAGGCACATTCTGGACGACCCGAGAATGGTCTTTGCGAGCGGCGTAGCGGCGGCGGAAACTATTGAGGTTCTCGACTCCCATCCGAGCGAGGCGCGGCACAAGATGCGCGCGCTCGGACTGACGGCGGTGGCTTCCGCAGGCGTGGTCTTGTTGCGCGAAGGGCTCGGCTGGCTGCCGACGCTTTACCTCGCGAAGCCCTATCGCCTGGGCTTCGAATGGAGTTTCCTCAACGTCGGCAGCGGATTGCTCGTCGGGATTAATGTCGGCCTCTCCATGCTGCTCGGCACCCTCGTGACGGGATACATCGTCGGCCCGTGGGTCATCGGGTCGGGGATCGGGGACGACATCGTCCGGGGCCAGATCGCGCCCGAATATTGGGACAGATGTCAGGCCCTCGTCGCGCTCGTCAAACCCGCGCCCGATCAGGCCCTTTTCATCTCGCAGCATTGCGGGCTCATGCAGAACATGCACGCCCAGAAGTATTTTCCGATTGTCGTCTTCTGGGTGATGTGGCCCGCGACCGCGCTCATGGTCACGGCAACCTTCACGACGCTGTTCATGAAATGGCGGTCGATCGCGGAAATTTTCCAGGATCTCCACATCGAGCGGGGTTTCAGGGAGAAGGACATACCGCTGCGAGCCGTCGCTATCAGCGCCGTGTGCCTGACAATCCTGCTCGCCGTGATCCAGCACGCGTTCTTCCAGATGTCGTATCTCCAGACCTTCGTCGCGGTGCTGGCGTCGTTACCGCTGATGCTCATAGGCATGCGCGTGCAGGGAGAGACCAACATCGGTCCCGTCTCGGCGATGGCGAACGCCCTTCAGGCGCTGTTCGCGGTCTTCTGGCCGACGCATATCAGCTCTAACCTGATCGCGGCGGGCATCGCCGGAAACATCACCTCGCAATCCGAAGGGATGATCCAGGATTACAGGACCGGCAGGATCATCGGATCATCGCCGCAAATTCTCACCTATGTGCAGATTGCGACCGTCCCCATCGGCGCGGCCGCCGTCGCGATAATGTATCCCATCCTCATTGAGAAATATGGCCTTGGCGGCGATGGCCTCGTTGCGCCCACGGGGCTCAAGATCGCGAACATGGCGGTTCTGCTTTCCAAGGGCATCGAAGCACTGCCGGAATATGCGCTGCTGGCGACCATTATCGCCGGGATTGCGGGGATCGTCGTCAGCGTCATCAGGGAACTGTCCGACAGGGCATGGGTCGGCTGGATACCGAGCGTGACGGGGTTCGGCTTCGCGCTCATCCTTCCGGGCGAATTGAACATACCCATTGCGCTTGGCGGCGTCGCGGGCTTCGTCTGGAGGCGCTTCCACCGGCAAACCTACGACCGGTATGCGATCACCGTCGCCTCGGGAATGATCGCGGGCGAGGCGCTGCTCGGCGGGCTGCTCATCCCGCTGCTGGCGGCCGTCGGCGTTCACATAAGGTGAGACTATCGAAATCGAAGGAACTTTCGCGCATCTTACGCCCTTCGAAGCTGACGCAGAGAGCGGAACATGGCTGTGGATGTGGCCCTGATACTTGGCTACGACGCACTTGGCGAGGTTGTCCCCGCGATCCAGGCGGCCAAGGCAGCGGCTCTGATACCGATCGTTGTCCTGAACCGGAGCGGTGCCGATTACAGCAACTGGCTGCCCGAGGCGCTGATCCTGCGGTCGGGCAACGTGAACCGCGATCACCGCGCGCTGGTCGACGAAATCCGCCGCATGGGGCGCGTCCTCGGCGGCGGGCGCATCCGCGTCAGAGCCATCCTCAACGGGCAGGACCGTATGTGGCTCTGCTACCTCGATCTTCGGCGAGCGTTTCCCTCAGCCGCCGGGGTTCCGCCCTCGCTCATCGTGAAGACGTCGGTGAAGCCGAACTTGCGGTTTCTCCTGAGGAATACGGAGCATCACGTTCCCTACGTCCTCCTGCCGCGCCGATACATCGAACGGCCAGGCAGATTTCCGCCGTTGCGCGCTTTGGCCGAGCGGAGCGGCCGCCTGATCGTAAAGCCCGTCGTGGGCTCGGGCGGATTCGGCGTGACTCATGTCGAGAACGACGATGCGTTTGAGCGCAATCTTGGGAGCGCCGCCGAGAAAGCGCTGGCCTTGCAGCGCGGCATGTTTGGGGACACGGTCGCCGCGCCCTTTCTGGAATTCGCCTGCCGTCGCCCGGTGAACGACTTCGTGCTTGTCGAGGCCTACATCGAAGGCACGGAAGAGAGCATGGAGGGCTTTGCCACTTCGCACGGCGGCATCGAGTATTTCGTGGCGCAGCGGAAGACGAGGAGGGTGGAGGAGCCGGTTTTCCGCGACCTCGAATATCTCGTCTGCAACAATCATCCTAATGAAAAGGCCATAGAGTGCGTTACGTCGCTCCTTCACGTTCTGGAATTCGAGAATTCGCCCTTTCATATCGAACTGAAGGGATCGGCCAGAATGAAGCCGGTCGAGTTCAATCCGAGGGTTGGCGGCGGCTCGATTGCGGACCTTGTCGCTTCGATTCACGCGGTCAATCTGCATGAGCTTGGCATCAAGGCCGTGCTCGACAAGGTCCGTGTCGACCGCAGCTTCGTTACCGTCGTGGTGCAGCCGGAAAGGTCGGGCAGGGTGAGACGCTACCGCGGGATCGACAAGGTGCAGCAACAGACCGACTGCGTTTTCGTCAGGAAGCTCGTGCCCGAGGGGGGCGAAATCGATCGGATGGACCGCGAAGCCTATCTCGTCGAGTTTTGCGTGTCGGGGAAGACCTGCGCCGCCGCTCAACGCAGAGCTAACGAATTGTTGGGTTGGATCGGCGTCGAAATCGTATAGTGCGCGGCGTCCCCGGTCACAGTTCGACCCAATGCCATGCGCCGATCTCGATCCGACCGGCCCGAAGCGCGGCCTTGAGTGACCACGGATTTTTTGCCGCAATCGTCCCGATGATGACCGCATCCGGCTCCGCCTGCGCGACGGCCTCGGCGAAGAGCTGATGGACCGCCGGGCCGAGCCTTTGCCCGCGCACGTCCCCGGCCAGCACGATCTCCACCATGAAGACGCCACGGATGCCGACGAGCGTCCGCCACTTCGCGGCAACGACGCCTGCCCATTTGCCATCGACGAAGATTTCGAAAAGGAAGCCGTGCCGGAGGCAATAGGCGAGGCTGCTCTCGGTCTCCGTTCGCACCTCGCCGCGCAAGCCGGGGCGCTCGACATAGGTTGCTTCGTAGACGGCCTTGTAACGCGGGTAGAACGCGAGGCCGTTGCTTCGTTTCAGGATGACGCGCTCGGAACCAACGGCCTTCGGCATCCCGGCGATTTCTCGGGCGGGCGCGGCAAGGAGGTGATCGTCGATGCCCGCAGTTTCCGCGATGAGAGGGAGGTGGGACGGATGAAAGAAGAGAACCGCCCTCGGCTCGAACGCGGCAAAGCGATGGAGAAGCCGCCGCTTCAGGCGTGACCAGTCCGAGATCGTACCCGGCGGAATGGTCGAGCGGAAAAGGCAGATGAACGGGCGCCCCTGCGCCCCGTTTTGCACATCAAGGGTTGCAATCAGCCGATGGCCTTCGAACTCGATAAGACGGCTCACGTTTCGCGGCGGCAAGTGAAAGGCGCGCGAAGCCCGCGCCACCCGCGCACCGCCTTCGTCCACGAGCGCGCGGATCGCCTCGCGTTGGGCCTCACGCAACTCCGCTTCGGTGGCGACCGCTCCCCAGCTGCGGATCAGGGGATGAACCTGCGCCAGCGATGCGTCGATGAACAGCCGGTCGAGCTTTTCGATCCGGGCCTCATCGCGGTCGAGAACGAGTGACGAGTCGATGTGCATCTGAACCCTTTGCTCGGGTGCCGGAAGGCCAACGTTGCAGCTTTCCAATCGATCGATTCTA
Source organism: Rhodomicrobium udaipurense JA643 (assembly GCF_000636015.1). Taxonomy (GTDB): domain Bacteria; phylum Pseudomonadota; class Alphaproteobacteria; order Rhizobiales; family Rhodomicrobiaceae; genus Rhodomicrobium; species Rhodomicrobium udaipurense. The sequence continues at coordinate 67,946 of NZ_JFZJ01000001.1, read as the reverse complement.
ATCGGAGCCCCTTCACCATGAATAAAAGCACGCATCAAAATTCGCATCACAATATTGTTTGGATATATATAAGGACATTGGCAATATTGCTTCTCGTTAAAGCTTAGCTTGGAAACTTTACTCTACGGCCTGCCTATGATCTCTTAATCCGGCTTTGCCAGCAAGAACAGCCAGGCCTATGGACGAACAGGTAAGAACTCGTCGATCCGACGCGAGTGGCACATACCCAGAGCCGCCATCCGACGCCGTCAAGCGGCTGCTGCCGTGGCTGGTCGCTGTCGCGTATTTCATGGAATCGCTCGACACGACCATCCTCAACACGGCCGTGCCGGTGATCGCGAAAGCGATGGACGTGCCCCCGCTCAGCATGAAAGCCGTGCTGGCGAGTTACACGCTCAGCCTGGCGATTTTCATCCCGATCAGCGGTTGGATGGCGGACCGTTTCGGGACGCGCCGCGTGTTCGCGGGCGCAATCGGGCTGTTCACATTGGCGTCATTGCTCGCCGGGCTGTCGCAAAACATGTACATGCTCATCGCCTGCCGGATCCTTCAGGGGTGCGGCGGCGCGATGATGGTGCCCGTGGGTCGGCTCACCCTCGTGCGGACGTTCGATCGAACCGAGTTCATCCGCATCCTGAGCCTCGTCACCATCCCCGGCTGGATCGGCCCGGTCATCGGCCCGACGGTGGGCGGCTTCATGGTCGCTCACCTGCACTGGAGCTTCATATTTTTTGTGAATGTGCCGATCGGCATCATCGGCCTTATCCTTGTCGCCCGTTATCTGCCCGATTATCGCGAAGAGAAAAGGCCACCCGACATCCTTGGATTTGTGCTTTTCGGGGCGGGCGTCGCCTTAATGTCCTACGTGCTAGAGATCTTCGGCGAGCATATTCTGACGCCATCGCAAAGCATCGCGCTTCTGGTAATCTCCATCGCCCTCATCCTCGCCTACGGATATCACTCGCTGCGGACGCGGTGGCCGCTGCTTGAGCTTGGCCTGTTCCGCATCCGCACGTTCCGCATCTCCGTCAGCGGCAGCTTCTTCACCCGCCTTGGTGTCGGCGGCGTGCCCTTCCTCCTGCCGCTCCTCTATCAGATCCCCCTGGGCTTCACGCCGATGCAGTCGGGGCTGCTCATCATGCCCCAGGCTATCGGCGGCATTCTTGCGAAGCTTGCGCTGTCCCGCATTCTCGACCGCCTCGGCTATCGCAACATGCTCACGTCGAACACCATCATTCTGGGCGCGCTCCTGATGCTGTTCGCAACCGTGGGGCCATACACGCCCGTCTGGCTCATCGTGTTGCAGGCCTCCCTCTATGGCGCGTTCAGCTCGTTGCAGTATACGACCATGAACAGCATGGCCTATGCCGATATGGACCCGCACAAGACAAGCAGCGCGGGCTCGATTGCAAGCACCGCTCAGGAACTATCCATCAGTTTCGGCATAGCGGCGGCAGGACTTATAACGGCGTTCTTCATTCCCGAACATGCGCCTTCGCATGCAAAGGCGATGATGGGCTTCGGTCTTCACGAAGCCTTCATCGTCCTCGGGATCATGACGATATTATCGACCTTCATCTTCGGCGGATTGAAAAGAGAAGACGGGGAAGGCGTCGTCCACCGCAGTCAGGTGCGCATGAATCGTGGCTATCGCTGATCGTTCCGCTTCGCGCAAAGGCATCATTCTTCCAGAAATTTGCGGCATGGCGGGCGAATTAGCCATTGGGAAATCTCGGGAGGCTACAGATTCCCTTCTGTGCAGGGCGGGTTGCAAAAGTACCCTTTTCCCTTGCGGAACTTAATGAGAACGATTATTGGTGTTCTTGGTTTGTACAAGTCCTTCGCCACAACCGGGCCGCCCATGCTGACACCCAAGCAAAAGCAACTCCTTCTCTATATCAACGAGCGCATTGAAGCGACCGGCGTTCCTCCGTCGTTCGACGAAATGAAGGAGGCGCTGCACCTCAAATCCAAGTCCGGCATCCATCGCCTAATCATGGCGCTGGAAGAGCGCGGCTTCATCCGACGGCTTCCGCACCGCGCTCGCGCGCTTGAGGTGATGAAGATGCCGGAGCGCCGCGTCGGGTTCGAACCCGACCGAAGGCGAGGCTTCATGCCAACCGTGATCGAAGGGGCACGCCGCTCGTCTTTCGAAGAGGCACCGCAGGCTCCTTTCATCCGCGACCGTGACGATGGCGGCATTTCGGTGCCCGTGATGGGCCGCATCGCGGCGGGCGTGCCCCGCTCGGCCATCGAGGACCACAGCCACGTTCTCGTCATGCCGCCCGAATACCTCTCGACGGGCGATCATTTCGCGCTTGAAGTGCGCGGCGATTCGATGATCGAGGCCGGGATTCAAGAGGGCGATACCGTCGTTTTGAAAAAGACGGCGGCTGCCGAGAGCGGGGATATCGTGGTCGCGCTCATCGACGACGAGGAGGCCACGCTGAAGCGGCTTCGCAAGCGCGGACAATCGATTGCTCTCGAACCTGCCAACCCGGCTTACGAGACACGGATTTTCGGTCCAGACCGCGTGAAAATCCAGGGCAAGCTGGTCGCGCTCCTGCGACGATTTTAAGTCGCCATCGCGTCGAGTCATGGCTGATATGACGACAACGCGGAAGCGGGACACGCGTGCACGAAGCGCTATAGTACGTACTTAGTCGGAGGACTATTGCAGCGGGCTAAGAAATGCTTTTGGCCCCTCACCAAACGACGCCAGGATGTTATATTATTGGTCCATGCTCGATTCAACGGGCGCAAAAGGACGCAAGAATAACTTTGCGGTTTGGGAGAGCTACGCACGGATGTCAGACAAGCGTCAAAAAGGCGACAAGCGAGAAGCCGCAAGCGGCCCGGCGCCATCCAGACCTTTGCCGGGCCTTCAGTCTCCAGAGCAATTCGCGACGAACCTTCTTCGCGCCTTCGAGGCGAGTGGGCAGGCCGTCGCGAAAATCTACGAGGACAAGGACAAGCGCTCCGGAGCTTTCACGGTCGCTGGCGGAATGGCCGACATCGGCAAGATTTTCGCGCCGATCGCGCAATACTGGATGAATGATCCGCAGAAGCTTGCCGCAGCCCAGGCGAAGCTTAATGAGGATCTCATCGATCTTTGGGGGCGCACCTATCAGCGTTTCCTCGGCGAAGAGGTCAAGCCGCTGATCGAGCCGGCTCCGAGCGATCCGCGCTTCAAGGACAAGGAGTGGTCTGAGAATGCGTTTTTCGATTTTCTGAAACAGGCCTATCTCCTGACCGGAAAATGGGCGGGCGATCTCGTCGAAAACGCGTCGACCGTCGACAAACATGCGAAGATGCGCGCCGATTTCTATCTGAACCAGATCGTGACCGCGCTTTCGCCCTCCAATTTCCCGTTCACCAATCCCGAGATAATCCGCACCACGGTTTCGACAGGAGGGCAGAACCTCGCCGAGGGGATGCAGCACCTCGTCGAAGACCTGAACCAGTCGGGAGAGCTTCTGCGCATTCGCCAGACCGACATGTCGGCGTTCGAAGTGGGCAAGAATCTCGCTGTCACGCCGGGAAAGGTCGTCTATCAGAACGACATCATGCAACTCATCCAGTACACGCCGTCGACCGAGAGCGTGTATCGCGTGCCGCTGATGATCGTGCCGCCGTGGATCAACAAATATTACATCCTCGACCTGACGCCGCCGAAATCATTCATCAAGTGGGTCGTCGATCAGGGTTTCACGGTCTTCGTCGTCTCGTGGGTCAATCCGGACGCCAGCCTCGCCTCGAAGTCGTTCGAGGATTACATGCGCGAGGGCGTGCTCGCCGCGACCGACGCCGTGCTGCGTATCACAGGCGAGCCGCGGACCAACGCTGTCGGCTATTGCGTCGGCGGCACGCTGCTCGCCAGCACGCTCGCCTATATGGCCGCGACCGGCGACGACCGCATCGCGTCGGCCACATTCCTTGCTGCGCAAACCGATTTCAGCCACGCAGGCGATCTACTTGTCTTCATCGACGACGAGCAATTGAAGGCGCTCGACGAAGTGATGGCGGAGCGCGGCTTCCTCGACGGAGCGCGCATGTCGGCCGTGTTCAACATGCTCCGTCCGCGCGACCTCATCTGGCCCTACATCGTCAACAACTACCTGCTCGGCAAGCAGCCGTTCCCGTTCGACCTCCTGTACTGGAACGCGGATTCGACGCGCATGCCCCCCGCGAACCACAGCTTCTACCTGCGCGAGTTCTACCGCGACAACAAGCTAGCGCGTGGGCTTCTGTCGCTCGGCGGCGTGCCGCTCGACCTGTCCCGCGTGACGATCCCGATCTATGAACTCGCCACACGCGAGGACCACATCGCGCCCGCGCAGTCTGTGCTCGTCGGCTCGAAGCTTTTCGGCGGCCCAGTCCGCTTCGTGCTGGCCGGGTCCGGGCACATCGCAGGCGTTGTCAATCCAACCAGCCGGTCGAAATACCAGCACTGGATCCTTGAGGACGGCGATCCGAAATCGATCCCGACCGTCGACGCGTTCGTGGCGCGTGCGAAGGAATATGCGGGTTCGTGGTGGCCGGACTACGCGAAGTGGCTCGGCTCGCTGTCGGGGGACAAGATCGCGCCGCGCGAGCCGGGCGGAAACGGGTTCCAACCCATCGAGGACGCGCCGGGTTCGTACGTGCGCGCGGGGCCGTAAAACGAAGGCATCGCAATCGCGCTTGGTGCATTATTTTCCCCGGAGTGGTTCCCGACAACTAACGCTCCAAGCCGGGCGAAAACGGCAAGAAACGCCCAGCGCCCGTTCCGCGTTTCACTGAAACGAACTCTACCCCGAGGCGCGCGAATGACTTCGCGCGCCTCGCCTGAAACGCCCTACCCGGCCAGATCCGCCGCCCGTGCCCGAACCGCTCGCGCATCTTCGGCATCGAAAGCCGACTTGCCCGTCACGCGCGCGGCAATCCCGACGGCATCGGTCAGCGTCATGAAGGTGTGGCGGCTTCGCTCCTTCGCGGTGGGGAAGTCGAGCCGGCAATGCGCGCCGCGGCTTTCCTTGCGCTCATGCGCGGCGGCCGCGATCAGGATCGCGGAGGCGGCCATGTTGGCAAGCGCAGGCGAAGTGGCGACGCGCGAAATGTCGACCACCGACTGGAGCGCCGCCTTCAGTGTTGCGGCCGTTCGCTCGACGCCGACGTGGCTCGCCATCACCTCACGCAGGCGCTTCAGAAGGCGCGCCTCCTCGGCAGGCTCGACGACCGGAACGGCGATGGTCTCGGGTGCTTCGATGTCGCCCATCGCGGGCCAGTGCGGGGCATCCGCCGCGATATCGTCAGCGACGCGAGCCGCGAACACCACCGCTTCGAGAAGCGAATTCGACGCGAGCCGGTTCGCACCGTGAAGCCCGGTACACGCGACCTCGCCGCAGGCCCATAGCCCGGTGAGCGAGGTGCGTCCGCGCATGTCGGTCGAGACGCCGCCCATATGATAATGCGCGGCGGGTGCGATGGGGATCGGCTGTTTCGCGGGGTCGATGCCCGCCTCGGTGCACACTTCGTAGGCGGTCGGGAAACCGCGGGCGAGGTCGAGCGCGCGCACGTCGAGGAAAGCGCCGCGTCCTGCCGCAATCTCGCGATGCACGCCGCGCGCCACCACGTCGCGCGGAGCAAGCTCGCCGCGCGGGTCGATGGCCAGCATGAAACGCTCACCGTCGCGGTTCACGAGGCGGCCGCCGTCGCCGCGAATGGCCTCCGAGGCCAACGGCGCGGGATCGCGGCTCACGTCGAACGCAGTCGGATGAAACTGCACGAATTCCGGGTCGGCGATGATGGCCCCGACCCGCGCCGCCATGGCGAGCCCGCCGCCGCGCGCTTCCGCCGGGTTGGTGGTGACGCGGAAAAGCTGGCCGATACCGCCGGTCGCGAGCACGACCGCGCGGCCCGCGAGAAACGAGGCTCGTCCATGGCTGCCGCTGCGGGTGGCGTAAAGCCCGATCACGCGGCCGTCGCGCTTGACGAGTTCCACCGCTTCGACATTTTCGAGCACGGAGATCGACGGCGTCTTCGCGACCGTTGCGATCAGCGCGGCCATCACGGCCTTGCCCGCGCGGTCGCCATCGACGCGCACGATGCGGCGCGCGCTGTGGGCGGCCTCCTGCGAGAGACGAAGCTTGCCATCAAGCTCGCGGTCGAATGGCACGCCATAAGAAAGAAGGTCGCGGATGCGATCGCCCGCCTCGCTCGTGACGACACGCGCAACCTCGGGATCGGTCAGCCCCGCGCCCGCCGCGATGGTATCCGCCGCGTGAGAATCCGCATCGTCGCCCGCGCCGATAGCCGCCGCGATGCCGCCCTGCGCCCACGCCGAAGACGAACCCTCGCCGAGCGGCTTCGGCGTCAGCACCGTGACGGGCAGCGGCGCAAGCCGAAGCGCCGTGAACAGCCCGGCAAGTCCGCCGCCAACCACCAGAACGCGATCAGGCGCCGTCCGCCGCCGAAAAGGCAGCAGGTCTTTCGCGCGTTTATCGATCATTTCGGGATGCTCCCCACCTGAAAAGTCGGCGCATCCTCACCGACGAGGTTGCAGAAGCGTCGGCGGCAGCCACCGCCAACGCTTCGGACTTAAAGCGCCTCCGCATTAAACGGAATCATTCAAGCGCTCCAGCTTATTGTTCAGTAGCAACTCCGGGCGGAGACTCGGTTTCTGTTTTCCTTGAATTGCTCAAAGCGGCAGCTTCACCATACGTTCAACAGCGAGTCTCGCACGATCCGCAACTGCCGGATCGACCGTGACCTCAACTTTCTCGTAAAGAAGGCTGTCGAGAATCTTCGGCAGCGAGATGCGCTTCATGTGGGGGCACAGGTTGCACGGCCGCGTAAATTCGGTCTTCGGCGCGGCGTAGGCAACGTTGTCCGCCATCGAGCACTCGGTGACGAGCACGACGCGCTTCGGCTGGTGATCCGTAACCCACTTGATCATGCCTGCTGTCGAGCCGGTGTAGTCGGCTTCGGCGATCACGTCCGGCGGGCACTCGGGATGCGCGATGATCTTCACGTTCGGCTCGGCCTCGCGATAGCCGCGAAGCTCGGCGCCCGTGAAGCGCTCATGCACCTCGCACGCGCCCTTCCACGAGATGATCTCGACCTTCGTCTGCGTCGCCACGTAGCGCGCGAGATACTGGTCGGGGATCAGCAGCACGCGCGGCGCGCCGAGGCTTTCCACCACCTTCACCGCATTCGCCGAGGTGCAGCAGATGTCGCATTCGGCCTTCACCGCCGCGCTCGTGTTGACATAGGTGACGACCGGCACGCCCGGATAGGCGGCGCGAAGCGCGCGCACGTCCTCGGCCGTTATCGACGAGGCGAGCGAGCAGCCCGCCTTCGGGTCCGGGATAAGAATCTTCTTTTCCGGGCACATCAGCTTCGAGGTCTCGGCCATGAAGTGTACGCCGCACTGGACGATGATGTCCGCGTCGGTCTTGGCCGCTTCCTTCGCCAGTTGGAGGCTGTCGCCCAGGATGTCGCCCACGCCGTGAAAGATTTCCGGCGTCATGTAATTGTGAGCAAGAACGACGGCATTCTTCTCGCGCTTTAGGTCGCGGATCGCCTTGATATAAGGCGCATGCGCGGCCCATTCGAAGGACGGGATCACGCGCTCGACCTTGGCATAGACCGGCTTCAGTTCGCGGATGGCCTCGCGGACGAAGGCAGCGTCGAAATGATGGCGAGCGGGTTCGATGTCGATGTCCGCATCGAGCGTGCATACCGGGTCTGCGCCCCTATGCCGACGGATCGGCTCCACGCCGCTATCGAGAAATGCCATGCCGAAAAGTCCTCCACCCCACCACCCGTCGCCGGGAGTAATGCTCCGCCTGAGCATAAGAGGGACAGGCAAAAAAGGAACCCCTCGGGTTTCCTGTCCCAGCCGATCACTCGACTCGACCTTATGCTCACTCGGACTATAAGATAAGAGTGCGTTTACGGCTTGCCAATCACTTTTTTGCGCACCGGAGCCGTAATGTCCTCACAATTAAGCCTCCGCTGTATGAAACCGGCTCAATTCGCAGGTTGCAGCGGCAAAAAGGCGCTCCTGAAGGGCGGCGATACCCAACCCAGCGATCCGCCGCCGACTGAAAAAGGCCGGGAATACCCCAGCCTTTTTCGATGCGTTTCCTTCAGCTATCGAGGCTTCGGCTAAAATCCGCCGAAGAAAGACGGAAACCCGCCGCCACCGCCGCGCGACCAGCCGCCTCCCCCGCCGCCATACCGACGCGGGCGCGGATTGCCCCAGAAGTCCGTCTCGCCACCGCGACGCGCCCAGCCCTGGCTCGGCGCGCGCTTGCGGATTGCCATGCTGCCTGCCGGCTCGCCGCTCATGAACACGATAAAATCGGTGTCCTTGCCGGTTTCGACGCTCGGCGCTTCATCGGTGATGATGAGCGACGACCCCGGCAGCACCACCGCCGAAATCTTGTCCAGCGCTTCCTGCGGCACCGTCAACCGGTCGAGCGCTGCCGTCGCGGCCGCGACATCGGTCGCATGCGGCGGCGCGGGCGGCTGCTTCTTCTTCGAGGCCGGCTCCTTCTGCTTCACGTAAGGCTCGACGTTGAGCGCATCCTTGTACAGCGAAACGACGCTCCAGTTCAGCGCGCCGGAACGCGACGTATCGACGGCTGTGTATACGAATGACCCGATGGGCTTGTCGTCATCGCGGATCGAGACCGGGCCTTCGTAAATCGGCTGGTTGGCCTTGCGGATATAAAGCCGATGCGTCTTGCGGCTGATGAGCACCGAAACGGGCGCGGTGTTCAGTTCGGCCTCGTCGGCGGCGTCCTGCGCTGTGCTTTTCGCCTCTTCCGCCGCCTCGGCTTCCTGCTTTGCCGTCGACGCGGCGGCGGCCTTCGCTTCAGCCTGCGCCTTCGCCTGGACAAGCTTCTCGCGCGCCGATGCGAGCTTCGCTGTCGCCAATTCCTTCGCCTTCGCCGCCTTTTCCGCCTTCGCGTCCGTGTCGGCGCCCTCGATCAACTTGGCCGTCGCCGCGAAGTCTGCCTCCGCCCTGGCGACATCGCGCTCGGCGGCCGCAACCACCTTCAACGCGGGCGCGGCTTCGGCGGCCTTTTTCTGCGCGATCTGCTTCAGTTCCTTTTCGCGCCGGGCGGCGGCCTCCGCTTCGCCCCTCTTCGCCATCGCGTTGAGGCGCAGCCGCTGCAACAGGTCGGAGCCATTATCGCGACCGACGCTCACGGGAATCCCGAGGATCGACGTCTCGCCGTCGCTTTCCTCTGCCACCTCGCGCGCACCGAACAGGAAGGGCTGGGCGATCGGAGCGGGCGCGATGTCCTCGCGCGCCACGATCACGCGCATGCCCATGTTCGTGAGGCCGAACAGCCTCTGCGCGAACGAGCCCGGCAACCGGATGCAGCCATGGCTCGCGGCATAGCCGGGCAAAGCGCCCTCGTGCAGCGCTATGCCGGTCCAGAGGATGCGCTGCATATAGGGCATCGACGCGTCATCATAGAGGTTGGAGTGATGCTCCTCCTTCTTCTGCACGATGCTGTAGATGCCGGGCGGCGTCTCATAGCCGGTTGCGCCGCTCGATACGGGCGATTCCAGCATCTTGCCGCGCGCGTCGTAGACCGTGATGCGCTGTTGTTTCAGGCCGACGATGGCAAGCACGGGCGCGGCCCCGAACCTCGGCCGCGTGTAGTCGTCGTCCATGTAGCGGTTCGAACGCGCGTCGGCGGGTGTTGGCGCGGGAGCGGACAGCGCCGCCACCACGAGAACAACGAACGCGCAGGACGTGATGAGCTTGAGTTTTTTCATATCGAGGCCCTCAGAGATGCATCAAAGCGGCCTCGCGACGCGAAACCCGAACGAATTGAGACGAATGGTGCCGGGCGTGGCATACCGATACGCCGAACGCAAAAGCCGGGGGTGATAGTTCCATGAGCCGCCCCGCAAAATGCGAAGCTCGCAGGTCGCATCCTGTACGGCCGTGGCGTCGGTCGGAGCGCCTTCGTAGGTCGGGCGATAGCAATCCTCGACCCATTCCCACGCATTGCCGTGCATGTCGTGAAGACCGAACGCATTCCTCTGGAACGAGCCGACATTTGTCGTCTTCTGCCTGTATTCGCCCTGCTGGCCGCCGGGGTAGACAAAATTCGCGTCGTAATTCGCCTGCCGGTAGTTGATGGTTCGCCCCGTCGAGAAGGGCAACACGCGCTCCGCGACTGTCGTCTGGCCGCGCGCGGCGTATTCCCATTCCGCTTCGGTGAGCAGGCGATAGGGCTGGCCCGTCGTTCGCGAGAGCCACGAAACATAGGCTTGAGCGTCGTCCCACGAGACGTTGATCGCGGGCTTGCGGCCGCGTCCCCATCCCTCGTCGGCGGGCTTGTTGGCGCAACCGCCATCCGCCACGCAGGCGTCGTATTCGGCGAAGGTCACTTCATATTTGCCCGCCGCGAAGGCCGGAACCGACACGCGGCGCTGCGGCCCCTCGTCCTTGTTGCGGCCGCGCTCCGTCTCGGGCGATCCCATCAGAAACTCGCCCGCTGGCAGAGGCACCATCTCCGGGCAGTTCGAGCAGTCGCGGAAGGTTTTTGGAGCGTCAGCCTGCGAAGAACGCCGCTGTGCGTCGGCGCTTTGCGGCATGAACAGAACTACGAGCACAACGAGAAATGCGCCAATCATGGGATGTTTCCAATCGATACACTCCTCCACGTCTACCCCACCCATCGTTACCAAGTGCTGAGATCGCGTGCGCCGGAACGATCACCCAGCGGTGGAAGCCTGCGGCCTACGCTGGTTTTTGCACGGCATGCCTAAAACTTTGCTTCCATAATCCGATCAACAAATAGGAACAAAATCCGATCACTCGGAAGCGAAAAATTCTTTGTACGCCCTATAATTGCATGGTCACGACGCCTCGCCCTCAGGCTGCATCGCAAGACGCGCCTGGCGGGCGAATGAGATCGCCAAAAAACTGTTATCAATCGAAAGGTTGTGGCGAAAAGGTTCAGCATGAGGCGCCAGCGCGCTTGTGTGCCCCGTTCGCGGGCGCTAACGTCAACCACAAAGCGTTCCGGCGTGCGAGACCGGGCCGCGTCCCCATCTCATCAGAAGATCGACATGTCCGTTTCAAAAAACACGTCGCCGACGCGACCGAAAGCCGTTTCCGAAGGCCAAACCGGCGAAAACCGCCACACCACGCCAGTCGCCGCGCCGCCGAAATTCACGCGGCAGGAAGCACTTCAATTCCACGCCGAAGGCAAGCCTGGCAAGCTCGAAATCGTGCCGACGAAGCCGATGGCGACGCAGCGCGACCTGTCGCTCGCCTATTCGCCGGGCGTGGCCGTGCCTGTGGAGGCCATCGCCGAAAACCCGCGCCTCGCCTACGACTACACCGCGAAGGGCAACCTCGTCGCCGTCATCTCGAACGGAACGGCGATCCTCGGCCTTGGCAATCTCGGCGCGCTCGCCTCGAAGCCCGTGATGGAGGGCAAGGCGGTGCTCTTCAAGCGCTTCGCCGACGTGGATGCCATCGACCTCGAAGTCGATACGCAAGACGTGGACGCGTTCATCAACGCCGTGCGCTATCTCGGCCCGTCCTTCGGCGGCATCAATCTCGAAGACATCAAGGCGCCGGACTGTTTCATCATCGAGCAGCGCCTGCGCGAGCTGATGGACATCCCCGTTTTCCACGACGACCAGCATGGCACCGCGATCATCGCGGCGGCTGGCCTCATCAACGCCGTCCATCTCACGGGCCGCGACATCGCCGACGTGAAACTCGTCGTCAACGGCGCGGGCTCGGCGGGCATCGCCTGCCTCGAACTCATGAAGGCGCTGGGCGTGCGCCACGAAAATGCGACGCTGTGCGACACGTCGGGGGTGATCTATCGCGGCCGCGAGAAGGGCATGAACCAGTGGAAGTCGGCCCATGCGATCGACACGAAGGCGCGCACGCTCGCCGACGCGATCGAAGGCGCGGACGTGTTCTTCGGCCTGTCCGCAGCGGGCGCGCTGACCAAAGAGATGGTCGCGACGATGGCCGACAAGCCCATCATCTTCGCGATGGCGAACCCCGACCCGGAAATCACGCCGGAAGACGTGGCGGAAGTGCGCGATGACGCCATCGTGGCGACGGGCCGCTCCGATTACCCGAACCAGGTCAATAATGTGCTCGGCTTCCCGTATATCTTCCGGGGCGCGCTCGACGTGCAGGCCAGCACCATCAACGAGCCGATGAAGATCGCGGCGGCCAATGCGCTCGCGGAACTCGCGCGCGCCGACGTGCCGGACGCGGTGGCGAAGGTCTACGGGCGGCGCCTGCGCTACGGCCCGGACTATATCATCCCCGCGCCATTCGATCCGCGCCTCATCACTGCGATCCCGTTGGCCGTGGCGAAAGCGGCCATGGACTCCGGCGTTGCGCGCCGTCCCATCGTTGACATGGAAGGCTACAAGGTGCGCCTTTCCGCCCGGCTCGATCCGGCGGCGGGCTTCATCAACTCGATCCATGAGGCGCTTCGCCTGCGCCCGAAACGCGTCGTCTTCGCCGAGGGCGAGGAAGAACAGGTTGTCCGCGCCGCAAGTTCATTCGCGAACCAGAAGCTCGGTACGCCGATCCTCATCGGCCGCGAAGCACAGATCCGTCAGGCGTTCTTCATGGCGGGCGTGAACAACGTCGAAAGCTTCGAGCAGCACAATATCTCTACGTCGGAATACAACCAGCAATACGCGGAATTCCTGTATCAGCGGCTCCAGCGCAAGGGCTATCTCTACCGCGACTGCCTGCGCCTCGTGCACAACGAGCGCAACGTCTTCGCCGCCTGCATGGTGGCGATGGGCCACGCCGACGCGATGGTGACGGGCGTCACGCGCAACTGGTCGACCGCGCTTCAGGATGTGCGCCGCGTGCTCGATCCGATGCCGGGCCGCCGCGTGATCGGTGTTTCGGTCATCGTGACCCGTGGCAAGGTCGTGCTCATCGCCGATACCTCCGTGCACGACATGCCCAACTCCCAGGAGCTTGCCGACATCGCGGTGGAAGCAGCGGGCGTGGCAAGCCGCTTCGGGCTTACGCCGCGCGTCGCGATGCTAGCCGCCACGACCTTCGGCAACCCGCAGAGCGACCGCTCGGATCAACTTCGCGGGGCGGTGAAGCTGCTCGACGAGCGCGGCGTCGACTTCGAGTATGACGGCGAGATGGCAGCAGACGTTGCGCTGAACCGCCGCGCGATGTCGCTTTATCCGTTCTGCCGCCTGTCGGACACGGCGAACGTGCTCATAATGCCCGCCTTCCACGCGGCGAGTATCGCAACCAAGATGCTTCAGGAGCTTGGCGGCGGGATCGTGATCGGCCCGATGCTGGTCGGCCTGTCGAAGCCGGTGCAGATCGCATCGCTCGGCTCTTCGGATAACGACCTCGTCAACATGGCCGCGCTCGCCGCCTTCGACGTGACGGGCTGATCGCATCAAATAAAAACCGCCGCCCTCAGGGGCGGCGGGAGCATGTCTGAAAAAATAAAGTTCGACGCGCTCAGTCGTCGCGATAGATGCGTTCGCGGCGCTCGTGTCGCTCCTGCGCTTCGAGGCTCAGCGTCGCCACGGGACGCGCGTCCAGCCGCTTGACGCCGATAGGTTCGCCCGTTTCCTCGCAGTAGCCATAGGAGCCGTCATCGATCCGGACGATTGCCGCATCGATCTTGGCGATGAGTTTCCGCTGACGGTCGCGCGCGCGAAGTTCTATCCCACGGTCGGATTCGTGGCTCGCACGGTCGGTAATGTCGGGATGTTGGGTTGAATCCTGAAGAAAATCGAGCGTTTCCCTGCTTTCGCGAAGAATCTCGTCCCGCCAATCCAGAAGTTTCTTCCGGAAATAAGCGCGCTGGCGCTCATTCATGAAAGGTTCGTCTTCAGATGGCCGGTAGTCCGGAGGCAGATCGACTGCTCCCATGTCGCCCCCTATCGCACGAACTCCCGCCAAGTCCGGCGGGTTCTTGAAGACGCCTAAAACTTACAATCGCGATGATTGCAGCCCTTATGACGTTCAACGCGTTCCAAGTCAAGATCGCAACGCTGCCGCGAAGGCCCGATACACTTCGCCCGCATCTTGCCACAGTTGTTTGCTCAACCGGTCTTCTATCAGAAGTTGGGCGTTCACATTTGCCGACCGCGGCGCGTGTAAGAATTTGTTTTCGGGAACCCGCCCATTCCGCGCCAAAGGACGGATACGCCCGCGTTTATATGGTTACCAAACTCGCAATACGCAACCTCGTTCACGATCGAGCTCGCTTTCTCGTGACGCTCATCGGCATCCTCTTTGCGGTCGTCCTGCTCGCCGTCCAGCTCGGGCTGTATCTCGGCGCGCGCAAGATGATCGTCGACACCATCGATCACGCCAACGGTGACATCTGGATCGCCGCCTACGGTTCGAACAGCTTCGAGCAAGCGACGATCCTTCACGGTCGCGAACGCTTCGCAGCGCTCTCGGTTCCCGGCGTCACCGCAGTCGAGCCGGTTGTCGCTTCTTTCGCGCCGTGGACCAGGGACGACACCAGCACCACAAGCGTGGTCGTCGTCGGCTCGGATGGCACATTGCCGCCGTGGAACGTAGCCGAAGGCAGCGTGTCCGCGCTCTCGCCCGACGGCGTCGCGGTCGACCGCACCTATGCCGACACGCTTGGCATTAGCGGGGTGGGCTCGGTGGCCGAGATCAACGGCCAGCGCCTGCGCGTCGATGCGTTGACGGAAGGCATCCGCTCGTTCACCACCTCGCCCTACATCTTCATGTCGCTCGCGAAGGCGCGGGAGCTTCTCTCCGTGCCATCCGATCAGGCGACGTTCTATCTTGCGAAGGTGCAACCGGGCGTCGCGGTTTCCGGCGTCAAGCGAGCGCTCGAAACGAAGCTTCCCGGCACGTCGATCTTCACCAAGGCGGAGTTCCGCCAGACGAACCTCGACTACTGGCTGTTCGGCACCGGCGCGGGCGTGGCGCTGCTGGGCGGCGCGGTGCTGGGCCTGATTATCGGCACGGTTGTCGTCGCGCAGACGCTTTACTCCAGCACCAAGGATCACCTCGCTGAGTTCGCCACGCTGCGCGCGCTCGGTTCCTCCTCTTTTTATATACACAAGGTGATTCTCACGCAGGCGACCGTCAGCGCGTTCCTCGGCTACGCGCTCGGCATCGCCGTATCGTTCGCCGTGGCGCAAGCGAGCCTCCACACGCCCATGCCGATCATGCTGACGCCGCAGCTCGCCGCGATGCTGCTCGTCGTCACCGTCGTCATGTGCGCGGTGTCAGCCCTTTCCTCCATTTTCAAGGTGACGAAGATCGATCCCGCCATGGTGTTTGCACGATGAGAGCGTTTCCCATTCTCGAAGCCCGCCAGATCGTGAAGGAACTCGGTCAAGGCGAAGGCAAGGTGCAGGCGCTGAAAGGCGTCGATCTCGCGCTCTACGAGGGCGAATTCACGCTGTTGATGGGGCCGTCCGGCAGCGGCAAGACCACGCTGCTGTCGATCCTCGGTTGTTTGCTCACGCCCACATCGGGCACGCTGACGCTCGGCGGCGAATCGGTCGTCCACCGCTCGGCCGAAGACCTCGCCGACCTGCGCCGCCGCCATCTCGGCTTCATCTTCCAGTCCTACAACCTTTTTCCGACGCTTTCCGCGCTCGACAATGTGCGGCTCGGCCTCGACGTGCGCGGCTTCTCCTCCCGTGAGTGCAAGGAGCGCGCGGCTGAAGCGCTGATCGAGGTCGGACTCGGCCATCGGCTCAAGGCTTACCCCGGCACGCTGTCCGGCGGCGAGAAACAGCGCGTCGCCATCGCCCGCGCCATCGCGCCGGAGCCGCCGGTCATCCTGGCGGACGAGCCGACCGCGGCCCTCGATACCGAAAACGGGCACGCGATCATGGAGCTACTGAGCTGCGTCGCCCGCAAAAACGGCCGCGCCGTGCTCGCCGTGACCCACGATCCGCGCACCATTCCGTTCGCCGACCGGGTGATCGAAATCGAAGACGGCATCATCTCGGGAGAGCGCAAGAAGCACGCCGCGACCGTCATCCCGGCGCGGCCGAGACAACCGCAGGCGGCTCACGGCACTCCCGCCCCCTATCAGGAGAGAAAGAGACAAGCGCATGCGTAATTTTCGTTCCAAGTCAGTGGCGCTCGTCTTCGGCTCGGCAGGCCTCGGCCTCGCCATCCTCATCGCGACCGGCGTTTACCAGCCGGGCGGCAGCCCCGCCTGGTCCGAGCCGCAGCCCGCAGCACCAGCAGCGTCGCTATGGGCGGCAGCAGCGCCCGGCCGCGTCGAACCGAAAGGGCGTGAGCTTCGCATTGCCGCTCCCGTGCCCGCCGCCATCAAGGATGTCCTCGTCGGCGCGGACGAGCACGTGAAGAAAGGCGACCTGCTTTTCCGTCTCGATGACGGAGAACTCGCGGCCAGGCTCGCGGCGTTCGAGGCGCAGGTGGCGGTGAAACTCGCCGACCGCGACGACGCCAAGGTCAAGGGTGCGGCGCTGGACCGCCGCAAGGCCGAAGACGCGGTCTACGATGCCGAGCGTGAAGCCTTCGAAACGCGCATGGACCTCGACGCCGCGCTCGCGAACAGGAAGCTCTACAAGGCGAGCGAAGCCGACGTCGCCAAGGCGCGCACGGCCGTTTCCACCGCCGCCGACCGGGTCGAGCGGGAGCGACAGAAGCTCCGCCGCGTGGAAGAGCGAGACCTTCCGAAGCTGACGCGGGAGGAAGCGGCCCTCGCCGCTGCCCGCGCCGAAGTGACCGGCATCTCCGCGAATCTCGAACGGTTGCGCGTCCGCGCGCCGGCCGATGCCACCGTGCTCAAGGTCGACGCCCGCGCTGGCGAGATGGCCGCCGCCGGTGCGCCGCTCATCCTGCTCGGCGACAGCGAGCACATGCAGGCGCGCGCCGAGGTTGAAGAGCGCGACGTGCGGAAGGTGTTTGTCGGTCAGCGCGCAGTCGTCAAGTCCGAGGCGTTTCCAGATCGCATCTTCGACGCGCGCGTCGCCACCATGGCGAAGACGCTCGGCAGCCCCGAGCTTACCTCGCGCGGTCCGCGCAAGCATACCGACGTCGATATCCTCGAAGTGGTTCTCGACATGGACCCCGGCGGGCCGCTGCTTCCCGGCATGCGCGTCGACGTGATGTTCCGCGATGCCGAAAGCGCCGAGCAGACATCGCTCGCGAAAGACGCCACCACGCGGTAGGCGGCGGTTCGCTAAAGTCGACGCTGTGCGTTGAAGCGCGCGGATCGGTCGATTCGCCTAGGCGCTTATTGAATCGGTGCGGGCTGCGCGGGATTGAGGAAGGGCTTCAGATCGTTTTGCGGCGGGGCCGTCGGCTTGTCCGGGCGCGGACGGTATGGCAGCGCCGCGCCAAAGCCCGTCATCGGCAGCGGCGCAAACAGGCGATCCACATCCGCGACGGAAAGATACCGCCCCGCGCAATCAGGCTGCCATCCCGCGCGGAACCGCACTTGAATGTCGCGATAGGCGACGTTCACCTCTTCGCCGCCATAGGATGCCGTGCCGAAAAACATGTGGCTTGTCGGCAGGCAGAAGCCCCTCACCAGCAGCTTCAGTTGATCCGCAAACCCGACGAATCGCTCGGCGAAGCTCCGCCCGACGCGATCGTAAGTCATGACCGGGTTCGAGCCGGGCCATATGAACAGAAAGCGGAACGTATTCGCCGAAACCGGCGTGATGTTCGTCAGCGCTGCGTCGGGTTGGCGACGCGAGACTTCGAACAGCTCGGTCATGCTCTTCGGGTCGAGCGAATTGATGATCGTCTTCGCCTGATCCCCTGCGCTGGCAGGGGAATTCAACGCCAAAAGCGCAATAAAGACGGCGGCGGGCGCGCGGAGATAAAGGTGTCGCATCATACTCCTGATGTGGGGGCTACGTTGCATTTCCGCCAACATAATCCAGCTATCTTGCGCGGAAATCGGCCCGTCACCGAAACGTTGCAATCGACAAGCCGGAATTTTTCGCTTACACAAGCGAAATTCCAGCTCAACTGGCGCGGCGGCTTGCGCTTTTTAGCGCGGCAAGAAGGTGCCTTTGATCGCCGTAGAAGGATTTCGCAGAGATGAACATCATCCAAACGCTTGAAAAAGAGCAGATGGCGCAGCTTGAGGCAAAGCGCCGCATCCCGACGTTCCAGCCTGGCGACACGCTGCGCGTGAACGTGAAGGTGGTCGAAGGCGCGCGCGAACGCGTTCAGGCCTATGAAGGCGTCTGCATCGCGCGCTTTGGCGGCGGCTTCCAGGAAAGCTTCACCGTCCGCAAGATCTCCTATGGCGAAGGCGTGGAGCGCGTGTTCCCGCTGTACTCGCCGCTGATCGACAGCATCACGGTTATCCGCCGCGGCAAGGTTCGTCGCGCGAAGCTGTATTACCTGCGCGGCCTGCGCGGCAAGGCCGCCCGTATCCCGGAGCGCACCGACGTCCGCGCCAAGGCGCTCAAGGCGGAATTCAAGGGCTTCAAGCGTCCGAAGGGCAACCCGGACGACCTCAAGCTCATCAAGGGCCTGCAGGCCGCTGACGAAAAGCGCCTTGCCGAGCTCAACGTGATCAAGTTCGAGCAGCTTGCAAACTTCACCGATGAGGAAATCGCCCTCGTCGACGATTACCTGAAGCTTGGCGGTCGCCTCGAACGCGAAGATTGGCCGGGTCAGGCGCTGAAGCTTCTCGCAGAGACGACGGCGGACGAAGTCCCCGCCGAGGACAAGGCCGAGGCGTAAGCGCTTCGCGGCGAACACTCGGTTCGTCGCCTCGAACACCAGAATCAGCAGCGGCATTCAGAACCGCTCAATAGACCGCTTCGGCGGTCAGCTATGGCCGGGCAATGCCCGGCCTTTTTCGCGCCCGCTCGCAAGCTTGGCGTTCGCAGCGACATAGGCGTCCGACGATTGGCGCCACGCGATGGCAGGCCGCGCGATCATTCAGCCGTCTTCCATCCTCGCCGGAAAATGGGTAGGCATAGCCCGAAAGGAACGCGGGGTTAGAGCAAAGCCTCGCGGCGCGCCTTCACTCACGAGGCGCGATCTCACACTGCGGGGGAAGACATCAATGCAAAGGCTCTGTGTTTTCTGCGGATCGAGCCGGGGCGCGGACCCAGCCTATGCCGAGGCCGCGCGGCAACTTGGGGCCGCCCTCGCCGAAGCCGACATCGGCCTCGTCTATGGCGGCGCGGCCGTGGGGCTGATGGGCATCCTCGCCGACGCCTGCATGGAGGCGGGCGGCACGGTGACGGGCGTCATCCCCGAGGCGCTGATACGCAAGGAGGTCGGCCACGCGGGCCTGTCGGACCTGCGCATCGTCGGCTCCATGCACGAGCGAAAGGCGCTGATGGCCGAGCTATCGGATGGCTTTGTCGCGCTGCCGGGCGGCATCGGCACGCTTGAGGAGATCTTCGAGGTTTGGACGTGGGCGCAGCTTTCCGACCACGAGAAGCCCTGCGCGCTCCTCAACGTGAACGGCTTCTATGATGGCTTGAGCGGCTTTCTCGACCACGTCGTGGCGCAGGGCTTCCTCCGCCCGCTCCATCGCGACATGCTGATCGTGGCGGACGAACCGGGCGCTCTGCTTCTGGCGCTTGAAGCCTACCGCGCGCCTGCCGCCGTCAAATGGATCGAGGAAAGCGAATATTGAGCCGGGGCGTTCACCGCGTCGCGACGAGGAAGAAGCGCGGGAACGGCAGCAGCACGGTGCCATCGTCGAGCGCGGGATAGGCTTTCGCCAGTTCTTCGCGATAGGCGGCGAGGAAGGCCGTCTGCTCGTCCTCGTCGAGCGGCTTCAGGAACGGCCGTGCGCCGGTGCCCTTCACCCATTCCACGATGGCGTCGTGGCTCGGCATCACGTGCAGATAGGTGGTGCGCCAGATGTCGACACGCGATGCATACGGCTTGAGCAGCTTGTAATACCACTCGGCACGCGGCAGAGGGCTGCGCAGTTTGATCGCCTTGCCCAACTTGGCGACATAGGCGGGCGTCGCCGCGACGGTCCGCAGGCTCGCGTGAGACGGCTCGGCGAGGTTGTCCGGCATTTGCACGGCGAGCGATCCACCGTCCGAGAGCCGTTCGGCGAGACGCGGCAGAAGCCGCTCGTGTTGGCCCACCCATTGCAGCGACGCGTTGGCATAGATAAGATCCCACGGCCCCGGCTCGCTCCACTCCTCGATGCGTCCGAAGCGGAACTTCACGCCGGGAAGGCGCTTCTTCGCCGCGTCGAGCATATCGGAGGAACTGTCCACGCCCACGATGTCGGCTTCCGGGAAGCGCCCGGCGATGAGTTCGGTGGAATTGCCCGGCCCGCAGCCGAGATCGGCGGCCCTCGCGATCACCTCGGCAGGGACGGCGTTGAGCAGGTCGCGCGCGGGGCGGGTGCGCTGATCCTCGAATTTCAGATATTGCTCGGACGACCACGGCATGCACGCCTCCGATTGCGCCTCGCTCAAGCGTCAGCGCTTCGCGGGTGAGCTTATCATGCGTCGGGGCGTCCGAAAAAGCGCGCTCTGGCGGTTCAGCCCTTGCGGAAGAAATGCAGCGCCGTTTCGCCGTAGATGCGCGCGTCGAGCGGCTCGAAGGCATCCGGCAGCGCGACAGCCACGTCGGCGCGCTCCTCCAGCACGCAGATCGCGCCCGCCGCGAGCCAGCCGCCATCGAGCGCAGCGTTCAGCGCGAGTTCGCCGAGGCCCTTCGCGTAAGGCGGATCGGCGAAGACAAGCTGAAACGGTTGCATCGGTGCGGCGACCCCGAGTTTCGTGGCATCACGCCGCCAGAGCTTGCTTGCGCCCGTCAGCCCGAGCGCCTCGATATTCTCGCGGATCGCGCCGCGCGCCGCCGCCTCATCCTCAACGAACAGGCAGTATGCCGCGCCGCGCGACAGGGCTTCGAGGCCGAGCGCGCCCGTGCCTGCGAACAAGTCGAGCACGCGCGCCCCCTCAAGCGGCGGGCCGTCGATGCCGTGCGCCAGAATGTTGAACAGCGATTCGCGCACGCGGTCCGATGTGGGCCGCGTCGTCATGCCGTCGGGCGCAGCAATGCCGCGCCCGCGAAATCGCCCGCCGACGATCCTCACGCTTTGTCGCCACGCGGCTTGCGGGGGCCGCCGCCTGTGCGCGGCTTGGACGGGCCATCGCGCCGGGTGAAGGGTTTGCCGAACTTGCCGCCGCCCGCGCCACCGCCCGGTTTGCCGCCGCGCGTGCCGAACGTCTTGCGAGCGCCGAAAGGTTTGCCCTCGCCGCCTTCGCCACCGCTGCGTTCACGCCCCGCCGCACCGCCAGAACGCGCGCCGAAAGGCTTGTCGCCCGTGCCTGCGCCGCTACCGCCGCGACCGGAAAACGATTTCGCACCGTCGCGCGAACCGAACGGCTTTTTCCCGTACGTCCGCGCGCCGCCCGCACCGCCGCGCTTCTCGAACGGCGCACCGCCTGCCGGGCGCTCGCCCTCGCGTTGCGGGGCACGATCGCCGAAACCTTCCCGCCGCTCACGGAACGGCTTGTCGAAGCTCTTGCGTTCGCCACCTGCGCCGCCTTCGTTGCTGCGGCTCCGGTATGCCGGACGGTCGCCGGGTGCCCGGTCGGGCCGTGGTCCGCGCGCGCTATCGCCGCCTTCTTCCGGCCTGCGAAAGCGCGGCCTATCCTCACCAGCCGCACGCGAAGGCCGTTCGGAACGGTCCCCTTCGCGTTTGCGGAAAGGCGGACGGTCGGCCCCTTCGCGAGGACCGAAACTCTTGCGCTCGCCGCCACCTTCGCGAGGACGGAAGCTTCTGCGTTCTCCCGATCCGTCGGCCGACCTGGCGTCACCCCGGCCCTCGCCCGCATCGCGGGAACGAAAACCTGGCCTTGCGGTAGAACTCTTGCGCTCGCCGCCTTCGCCATCCCTCGCGAAACGCGCGGGGCGGTCGCCATCGCTCCGGCTGCGGAACGCCGGGCGCTCCGCACCGTCCTCACGGCGCACAAACGGCCGACGTTCGCCGCCCGCATCGCCGTCGCGCGGCTTGCGATCAAAGCGGCCCTCGGGGCGCGCATCGCGGTTGAACGGACGGCGCTCACCACGCGCATCGCTCGGCCGCGACGGCCTGCCCTCGCCGCCTTCCTCGCGCCTTTTGAAACGTGGCGTCGAATGATCTTCTGTCGTGGCGTCGATCCGGGGCGCCCACGTCTGCTTCGGCGCATCGCCACGGTGTTCGGCGCCAGCGTCCGACTCACGCCGCTGGAAGGGCGGACGCTCGCCACCGCCCGCGCGTGAAGGCCGCTCCGAGCGGTCACCCTCGCGTTTGCGGAAGGCCGGACGGTCGCCCGCATCACGGGGGTTGAAGCGTCTTTCGCCCTCACCTTCCCCTTCGCGGCGCTTCGGATAAGGTTTGCGCTCGCTGGCATCGCCATCTCTCGCGACACGGGGCGCGCGGTCGCCATCGGCGCGGCTGCGGAACGCCGGGCGCTCCCCGCCGCTGTCCTCGCGACGCCCGAAGGACCGCCGCTCGCCGCCCGCGTCGTCGCGCGGCCTGTCGAAACTCCGTTCGCCACGATCACGCGGCGCAAAATCGCGCTTTTCTCCCCGCTCACCGCGATCCGCGCGCGGTGGCTTCGGCACTGGCACCAGTTCCACGATGGGCGCTTCCGAGGCGTCCTCGGACAGCACGCGCCGACGCCGCATCTGCGGCTCCTCGAAGGCCCGGCGTGGCCGCTCGGGTTCAGCCTCCTTGCGGCGCAGATAGGTCGGCTTGCCGCGCGATGGCGTCGAAAGGCGCTTTTCCTCGCGCACGACTTCGCGGCGCACGCCGAGCGAACGGGCGAGGCGCGGGCCGAGCTGGTCCTTCAGGACGCTCGTCTTCACTTCCTCGACCTGCCCCGGTTCCAGATCGCCCAACATGAACGGGCCGAACGAGATGCGAATGAGCCGGTTCACGGTGAGGCCGAGGTGCTCCATGATGCGGCGCACTTCGCGGTTCTTGCCCTCGCGGATAAGGAGCGTGATCCAGACGTTGTCGCCGGTCTCGCGTTCGAGCGAGGCTTCCACCGGGCCGTAATTGATGCCCGCGATCCTCACGCCGTTTTTCAGCTTGTCGAGCGACGCCTGGTCGATTTCGCCGAACGCGCGCACGCGGTAACGCCGCGCCCAGCCGGTCGACGGCAGTTCCATATGGCGCGCGAGCTCGCCGTCGTTCGTGAGGAGCAAAAGCCCTTCGGTGTTGAAATCGAGCCGCCCGATGGAAATGAGACGCGGCAGGTTGTCGGGCAGCGCCTCGAACACGGTCGGGCGGCCTTCCGGGTCCTTGTGGGTCGTCACGCGGCCCTTCGGCTTGTGGTAGCGCCACAGGCGCGGCGGCTCGCGCGCGGGCAGCGGATGGCCGTCTACGGCGACTCGGTCGGTGGGAGAAACGTCCAGCGCGGCGCTTTCAATGATCGAGCCGTTGACGGAAACCCGCTTTTCCCCAATCAAGACTTCGGCGTCTCTTCGAGAGCAAAGCCCTGATCTAGCTATGACTTTTGCGACCCTCTCGGCTCCCGCAGTGTCCTGATCGCGTGTATCGTTCGGTGAAGGCATGATGTGAACCAATAAAAAAGGCTAACCTTCCGAAAACCGCAAATGATTCGGCGAGGTTAGGAGACAAAGACATGCGGCGAGAGAGGATTATAAAGGCTGTCAACAGTTTGCGGGAAGCCCTTCATGCCGCGCAGATTCGTGAGTTGCTGCGAGTCGCTCGAACCGCCCAGCAGGCCGATGGCGTGAACCGCACGCAACGCATACTTCTCGCATATAATGAATTCACGCGCCACTATCAGCAGTTCGGCGACGAAGAAAAAGACCTGATGACCTTTTTCGGGCTTAACCCGCTGCTCGATCTGGCTTTCTGGTCCAGCCTTATCGATGGCGAGCAATCCGTGAACCGGAAGCTCCTGTCGGACGTCGACGTGGGTGCGTACAACGTCATCTTCGTCATGCCGAAGCTGCGCGAACTTCTTACACGCGACACCGACAAGAGCGAGCTCGTCATTGCGGATGCGCAGGGCGTGGAGCGCGAGATCCGGCGCGTTCGGGTGTTGATCGCGGAGAAGGAGCGCTCGCTGACCGATCCGCAGATCGTGATCAACGTCATCCGCTCCATGGACGAGCTTTACGGCTCGCTGTCGGCGCTCCATCCCGATATGGGCGTGAGCCTCGCCATCGGTTCCATCGACTCGGGCGGCGCAAAGTCCTTCGACTTCTTCGGCGCGGGCGTCGTCATGGACGACATGAGCACGTTGCTGGTGAACGTCTGGGACCGCGTGAAATACTCGCCCGAGGAGAATTTCCGCTATCAGATCGAGGTGGCCATGATGGCGGCGGGCTTCGTGTCGCGCATCAAGGAGGCGCAGGCCCAGCAGATCATCGGCGAGGAGCTGGCGCAACGCACCATGCGCGTCGTGGCGAAGTCCATCGAGACGATGTTCCGCTCGGGCGCATACACAGAGGAGATGGACGCCGGGCGCGAAGTGCGCGCGAGCAACGTGCTGAAGCCGCGCACGCAGCTTATCGAGTTCAAGCATGAAGACCGCGCCGACGTGAAGCGCGACGATGCGCGCCCAGCCCTCGACGCGGCCGCCGTGCCCATGCCGAAGGCCGCCGACATCCTGCGCGACCTTCAGGATCAGCTCGACCTCAAGGAGACGGCGGAAGCCGCGTGAGCGAGCTGATATCGACAGAGACAAATCCCGGCCGCTGCGCCGGGATTTTTTTATCGCGATCCATTCTTGTTTTTATTCTAATGCATTGTTTTTTATAGATTATCTCTCTTAAACTTCTTAACCGATCCGGCAACTTGTTATATAGTCGCCAGAGCCCCCGCTTGGGCTTGCGCGGTTTTAAACGCTGGGTGGTTTCGATGGCTGTTCAGAAAAAATCGATGATAAGGAGTGGAATTGGCGCGATCACCTCGTTGATCGGGATCGTGTTGCTCGTTCTCGCCGTTCTCCGCTGGCGCGAAATCGGGTGGCCCGCGATGCTGTGGCTCGTCGCCTTCTTCGTTCAGACGGCGATACGCGCGCCCTATTCCATCCGAAACGCGAAAAACACGATCTCGACTTCACAGAAGGATGCCGTCGAAGTAGCGCTTCTTATGGGGATGTTCGCCACGATGATGGTTCTGCCGCTTCTCTACCTCGGGCTCGGTGTCTTCTCGTTCGCCGATTACGGACTGCCTGAATGGGCGGCAGCCGTTGGCGCGGCGCTCATGGCGATTTCGCTCTGGCTCTTCTGGCGTTCCCATGCCGATCTTGGCCGCAACTGGAGCCCCGGCCTCGAAGTGCGGGATGGACATGAACTCGTGACGAACGGCATCTACGCCCGCATCCGCCACCCGATGTATGCGGCGATCTGGGGAGCCGCAGCCGCACAGCCGCTGCTCGTCCAGAACTGGATCGCGGGATTCCTTGTTCTTCCGGCTTTTGCTCTGATGTGGTTCATTCGCGTTCCGAAAGAGGAAGCGATGATGCGGCGGCAGTTCGGCCCGGCTTACGACGCGTATTGCGGCAGAGCCGGACGGCTGTTTCCGAAGAGATTTGCATAAAGGGTCAGGCTCAAGCCGCGTGAAGCCGAACAGATACATGCAGGAAGCGCTGATCGAAGCGGAGCGCGCCGCCGCCCTGGGCGAGACGCCGGTGGGCGCGGTTGTCGTCGCGCCCGACGGCTCGATTGCGGGGCGCGGTCACAACCTTGTCATCTCCGTGCGCGATCCTCTCGGACACGCGGAGATGCGGGCGATCCGGCAAGCCTGCGAAGCTGTCCAGAGCGAGCGCTTGCCGGGATACGATCTCTACGTGACGCTGGAACCTTGCACGATGTGCGCCGCCGCTATTTCTTTCGCGCGGATCAGGCGGTTGTATTTCGGCGCGTGGGACGAGAAAGGCGGCGCGGTGGAAAACGGCGTGCGCTTCTTTTCAGCGGGCACGTGCCATCACGCGCCGGAGATCTACGGCGGCATCGCGGAAGCTGAGGCCGCGGCGTTGTTGCGAGCCTTTTTTCGGGAACGTCGCGACGAGCGCGCTCAGGTCAACGCGTCGCGAACGCCTCGGGATTAGTCCACATTGCTGCACGCTCTCAAGCGTAATTATGCGCCTCAAGAGCACAGCAACTTGCACCGGAGGCTTATGGCTTTTGACGGATCAAAAGCAGGTTCTACGCTTTTTGTTTGAGCATGATGTTTTTCGCAAAACCGGCGTGAATTTTGCGGATCATGCTGTTGAGAAGGCGGTGGCCGTTTCGCGGAATGACTATTTCGGCGCTCGCTTCGCAAGGATGCGCTGAAGCGTGCGACGATGCATGTGCAAACGGCGCGCCGTCTCGGAGACGTTGCGATTGCAAAGCTCGTAGACACGCTGGATGTGCTCCCAGCGCACGCGGTCGGCCGACATGGGGTTCTCCGGCGGCTTTGGCTTCGTCTCGCCGGATGCCGTGAGCGCCGCGAGAATGTCCTCGGCGTCCGCCGGCTTCGACAGATAGTCGACCGCGCCAAGCTTCACGGCGGTGACGGCGGTGGCAATGTTGCCGTAGCCCGTCAGCACGAGAGAGCGGCAATCCGGCCGGGTCTCCCTGAGAAGCTTGATGACTTCAAGGCCGTTGCCGTCGTCAAGCCGCATGTCCACCACCGCATAGGCGGGAGCGGCTTCGCGGATCGCCTGCTTGCCGGCTTCCAGCGTTTCCGCCGTTCGCACGGCATAGCCGCGGGCCTCCATGGCTTTCGCGAGCCGCGAGAGGAACGGCTTGTCGTCGTCAACGATCAGGAGCGAGTTATCGGTCCGGATTTCCGGACTTGCGAGAGTTGCCATGAGCTGCCCATTTACCTTTTTGTCACATCTCACATTGTGTCGCACTATACGCCATAAAAATACGACGCACAAAATTTAAGCGACACAAGCCAAATCTTTCCTGCAACTTACAGCGATGCAGCAAGTCTGTCACGTGGCCAAGAAATTTCGACGATCGCGCCCGTCTCTGGAGCCGTTCGGTTGGCGATGCTGATCGAGGCGCCCGACCGCTCCAGCAGCGTTTTCGCGATGAAGAAGCCCAGCCCCATGCCGTGCTCCTCATCCTCCGCTTCGTCGCGGGGCCGGTTCGTGACGTAAGGCTCGCCGAGGCGGTTGATGACCGTCGGATGAAAGCCGGGCCCGTCGTCGCGAATGCGCACCTTTACCTCCTCGGCATTGTAAGTGGCATCCACCGTGACGCACGTGTTTGCGAACTCGGCGGCGTTGTCGATCAGATTTTCGAGGCTGTGCATCAGTCCCGGATTGCGCAGGATGATCGGCTCGGCGGCCGTTTTTCCCTGCGGGGACGTGTCCTTGACCGTCACGATGATGTCGGTTTCCGGCGTCCGCAGCGGTGCGACAACCTCTTCGAGGAGGTGGCGAAGGCGCATCTGCGAGAAAATCTCGTCCTGCTCCTCCTCACGGCCCGCGCGCGAAAGCTGGCTCAGGATATCCCGGCAGCGCGCCGCCTGTGTCTGAAGCAACTCGATGTCTTCGCGGATGGACGCGTCTTTCGGAATTTCGCGTTCGAGTTCGCGGGCGACCAGTGTGATCGTCGAAAGCGGAGTGCCGAGCTGATGCGCGGCGGCGGCGGCGAGCCCGTCGAGCGCGGTGAGACGCGTTTCCCGCGCGAGAACCATTTCGGTGGCGGAAAGCGCCTGCGACATCTCGCGCGCCTCCTGCTCGATGCGCCAGGCGTAGACCGCCATGAAAACGATGCAGGAGACGACTGCCGCCCACAACCCGACCTGGTAATCTGGTGGAAGGACCGGCGGCTCACCCGCCCAGGGCAGCGGCCAATGCCATATCGCGAGGATCGTGGCCAGCACCACGGTCAGCGCGGCAAGTAAAACCGTAACGCGAAGCCGCTGCGTGGAGGCCGAAACGGCGACGGGGACGATCAGAAGGAATATGAACGGATTTTCGATGCCGCCAGTAACCAGCAAAAGGCCGGTGAGCTGAAGCATGTCGAAGCACAACAGTGCCGCGGAATAGCGCGTGGAAAGCAGCTGCGAGCGCGGAAACGACAGGCTCAGCACGAGGTTCAGTGTCGCCGAAAGCAGGATGAAAACGAAGCAGGCGACGAGCGGCACAGGAAATTCGAAGCCGTAGTACAGCAGCAGGATCGTGCCCGTCTGTCCCGCCACGGCGAACCATCGGTGCCTGATCGTCGTGCGAAGCCTGAGGCGGCTCGCTTGTGAACGAGGGCTGTCTGCCGGAAAGCGCGGGATGTCCATATTCCGAACCTGTTTACTTGCCGGTGCCAGCGGCGCTAGATCGAAGGCGACAGCTTCCTCTCTCGTCTCCGACGACAGGAGGTTGTGCTGCGATGACATCTTCTAGGCCAAGCGCCGCCGAAATCAATGGCGTTCCCTTTTCAATCGATGGAGTCGACCATGAAACGCAGGTCAGCAATCGTGATAGCGCTCGCTTTTCTTGGCGCGGCGGGAGCAGGGCTGTATGCAATTTCACACTTCTCGAATGCAGGCAGCACCGCAACCAAACCGCTGATCGGGGGTGCCTTTTCGCTCGTCGACACGAACGGCAAGCGCGTCACCGACGCCGACTTTCGCGGCAAATTGATGCTGGTCTTCTTCGGCTACACTCATTGCCCCGATGTCTGCCCTACCGGGCTCCAGCAGGCGGCGGATGTGCTCGCGAAACTCGGGCCTGATGCTGGCGACGTCGTTCCGGTGTTCATGAGCGTCGATCCCGCCCGCGACACGCCGGCCGTCATGAAAAGCTATGTGGAAAATTTCGACCCGCGCATCGTCGGACTGACCGGCGATCCCGCCGAGGTGGCAAGCGCCGCGAAAGCCTACCGTGTCTATTTTCGTAAGGCAGGCAGCGGCGAAGACTATTCAGTCGATCACTCGGCGTTCGTGTATTTGATGAGTCGTAACGGAAAGTTTATCACGAGTTTCATGTTCAACGCCCCGATCGACGTAATGGTCGGCGAACTCAAAAAGCAGATCGCCGCCGGTACTTCACGAGAGACAGTCTCTCCCCCGACTAAAAGTTAATATCGGAGCGCGCTCCACGTACGTACCCTTGGAAGATTATCGCTCAACTTTAGTGGAGTTGATCTTTAGCACGGTTGGCGGGTTATCCTTCCAATCAGACATTTCCGAGGGAGAATCCGGTGCTCTATCACCTCTATGAGTTTGGCCACGCAGCCATGTCGCCGGCACGAATGGCAGCAAATTCCACGCGTCTCATGATGCGCAACCCGCTTAATCCCTTCTCCTACACCGAGATGGGACGCAACGCGGCGGCCGCTGCCGAACTCCTCGAACGAACCACGCGCCGTTACAAGAAGCCCCGGTTCAAGTTGGGCTCATGTACAGTCGGCGGCGAGAGCGTGGCGATTGCGGAAGAGATCGTCTGGAAGAAGCCGTTCTGCAATCTCATCCATTTCAAGAAGGCGATGCCGGATGGCGCGCGGCACGACGCGCCCCGCGTGTTGATGGTCGCGCCGCTTTCGGGCCATTACGCCACGCTGCTGCGCGGCACCGTCGAAGCGATGCTGCCTCACGCCGACGTCTACATCACCGATTGGACCGATGCCCGTCAGGTGCCCCTGCGCGCGGGCGGCTTCGATCTCGACGACTACATCGACTACATCATCGAGATGATCGAGCTTTTCCAAGGCGACGTGCACGTGATGGGCGTCTGTCAGCCGGGCGTCCCCGTCATGGCGGCGGTGGCGCTGATGGAAGCACGCAACAACCCGTTCGCGCCGAAAAGCGTGATCCTCAAGGGCAGCCCGATCGACACCCGCGTCAGCCCGACCGGCGTCAACCGGCTTGCGGAAGAGCGCGGCACAGACTGGTTCCGTCGCACCGTTGTCACGTCCGTGCCGTGGCCGAACGCGGGCGCGGGGCGTCTCGTTTATCCGGGCTTCCTGCAACTCACCGGCTTCATGGCTATGAACCTCGACCGCCACGTCAGGGCGCACAATGATTTGTTCGTCGATCTTGTGAAGGGCGATGGCGACTCGGTCGAGAAGCACAAGGAATTCTACGATGAATATCTCGCGGTCATGGACCTTGCCGCCGAGTATTACATCCAGACCATCGATCATGTCTTCGTTAAGCACCTGCTGCCGAAGGGCGAGATGCGCCATCGCGGCCATGCGGTGAACCTGTCGGCCATCCGTCGCGTGGCGCTGATGACGATCGAGGGCGAGAAGGACGACATCACCGGACACGGCCAGACCGAAGCGGCTGTGCATCTGTGCACCGGGCTTTCGGACGCAAAGAAGCTGCATTACACGCAGCCCGGCGTCGGCCATTACGGCATCTTCAACGGCTCGCGTTATCGCACGGAGGTGGTGCCGCGCGTGATGTCCTTCATCGCCGAGCATGACGCGGGGAGCGCCGCGATCAGGTAAATCGGAAACGGTGGCGGCTTAATATCTGAAACGCCCCGCCGCCTTCCGGCTCGCCGAGAAGTGTCAACGCCTCGATGCGGAGCGGCTCGCGAAGCATCGGGGCGAGATGCGGCTCCAGCGCGCGGCGCACCATATCGGCTTCGCCTGACTCCAGCGGCCCAGCGAGGGAGACGTGAAAGCGAAACTCGCTCAGCACGTAAGGATAGCCGAAATCCTCCAGATGCGCGCGTTCGCGGTCCGTCATCGTGTCGATCTCGCGGGCCGCGCGATCCGCATCGGTGAGCGGGGCACGGAAGCTGTCGAAATGCGTCGCGCATTCGGCGGCGAGCCAGTCGATGGCGGCGGTCCGTCCGCCGGGCGAGAGGACAACGTATCGCTGATGCCGGATGAAACCGAGCGGCGATGCTTCCGGCGCGCGCCGTAGGCTGCAAAACGCGTCGAGCGCGCGCTGCATATCGTCGATGGTCGCGCTCGAGCGAGGCCGGAACGGCGCCTTGAGCGTGGCATGCAGGCCGTATCGCGCGGGCGCCCGCTTCGCGCGGGCGGCAAGCTCCGGATCGAGACCGAAGTTTTCCCCGCCGAACCACGCTGCACCGAACGCCTCGAACGCGCTGCCCGGCTCGGGCGTCCAGTAGATCGCATAGCGGCGAAAGCGGTCGGTCATGCCTTGGTCCAGTTTTAGGCGCGGGCGTTCCATCGTAAACTCGGCGGCCAGTGGTTCGACGAAGAGCAAGGCGGAGGAAAGTCGTTGTGAGCGACGCGAGCAAAAAAGACCCGGCCAGCCGAGCCGACTATCCGCATCACGCGCCGATCCAGACGCGCTGGATGGATAACGACGTTTATGGCCACGTCAACAATGTGACGTATTATTCCTATTTCGACACCGCCGTGAACCGCTATCTGATCGAGGCCGGCGCGCTCGACATCGAGACAAGCGCGGTGATCGGCCTGGTTGTCGAA
Source organism: Rhodomicrobium udaipurense JA643 (assembly GCF_000636015.1). GTDB lineage: Bacteria > Pseudomonadota > Alphaproteobacteria > Rhizobiales > Rhodomicrobiaceae > Rhodomicrobium > Rhodomicrobium udaipurense. The sequence goes on along the minus strand of NZ_JFZJ01000001.1, from coordinate 36,604 downwards.
ACATCGTGCCGCTATCGCGCGCCGATCACCTTCCCGGACGCCGTGACGGCGGGCATTCGCGTGGCGCGCATCGGCACGTCGTCGGTGCGCTATGAAATCGGTCTGTTTCGCGAAGACGAAGACACAGCCTGCGCCGAGGGACACTTCATCCACGTCTATGTGGATCGCGCGACGCGGCGTCCCGTGCCGTTGCCCGAGGCGTTGAAGGCCGCGCTGGCGACATTGTGCCCTTCGGGACGTTGATCTCGAACCCCCGGGCGAGTTCGCTCGCGAACGCCTCGAAGGAGCCGAGCACGTTTTGCCGGGTAGCCTGTGACCCGCAAAAAGGGGCGCCGCTTTTTGGAGCGGATCACGCTCACCCAAAAAGTTTGGAGCGTTTTTGATTCCATCAAAAGCGATAACGCTTCGGCTTCAGGCCGTATGCGCCGAAGCGCTTTCGTGACAAAAATTACCACGCTGCGGCGGCCGAAACCGCAGCGTGGTTGCTATAAAGCGTCGCAGATCCCCCCGGAAGACGACGCTCGCAGCCTTGGAGTTCGATGCCGTCAGGCGGCCTTTTCGCCCTTCCTCATGGGAATGATGTAGGGGCGCTGGCGCCACAGCTCGCGCGCGGCCTTTTCCGCGTGGAACGGGCTGGCAAATTCGCGTCCTTCGAGATCGTTGAAAGCGTGGAGCGCGGAGAGAAACCGGAAGGTATTCGGCTCGTGCTTCTGGCGCACGATGATACCTACGGCATTACCCTGCAATTCGATGACATATGCGTCGGACATGGAAGTTCCCTTCGCCGGAGAAACCGGCGTTTCAAGCTGAGAGGTCTTGGAAAACGCTGGAGCGCTACGCGCGGGAACACATCGCGGTTACGGCCGAGAAGTGCCGGAGGGAGTGTCTATGCATGATTTTGTTCTGCATTGTCTTTCGGACCCGATGCGATGTGGCGAGAACATCTCACAGTGCTTCGCCCGGATCAAAGATTTTATTCGCGTGTGAAAGGGTGTAGCGCCCGGAAGGAGCAACAATTTTTCCGATAGCGCGACTATATATGCAACAATTCTAGCGCAAACCTTACGCGGCCGCGAAAAGCTGGAAATACGCCTCAAGAAAGCAAAATTTTTTCATATGCTAGACTTATTATAGGCCCAGGCCGAAAATTATTCTAGATCGACGCGGCGGGCGGAAAATGCCGCGTGCATCCGTCCCCTTCCGCAGCATCTCAAGCGCCGCCGAACGCCCTCACCGGTCGCGCCGCTGCGCCCGAAGCGCAGTTGAAGACAGTTTCGACAGCGGTCCCGAAAGATAAGCCCAAGCTGGAGTTGGCAAGTTCGGAAGCGCCGCCGCGTAACTCTCAGGCACCCGCGAGCGCGCGAAGCGATGCGCGGCGGGCGATGCGAGCGCGCGATGCCGCCAATGCGGGCGATCCTCAACCGCGATCGGCACCGTCTCGAAGATCGTTTCCCACTCGTTCCAGCGATGGAAGCCCGCGAGGTTGTCCGCACCCATGAGCCATACGAAATGCACGCGCGGCATGCATCTCCGGAGGTGGCGCAGCGCCGCCGCTGTGTAGGCCGTTCCGATGGCCGCCTCGAACGCCGTGACCTCGATCTTCGGATGGCGCGACACGTCACGCGCATGCGCGACGCGCTCGGCGAGCGGCGCGAGTTCGCGATGGTCCTTCAGCGGATTACCCGGCGTCACCATCCACCACACGCGGTCGAGGCCGAGTCGCTTCATGGCGTTGAGGCTGATGAGCCGATGCGCGGCATGCGGCGGGTTGAACGATCCGCCGAGAAGGCCGATGCGCATGCCCGGCGCGGCGTGCGGCGGCCTCAGATCGGCCTCGCTGACCTCGGCGTGGCGGGTCATACCGGGCGCGTCTGCCCGTCGCCGCGCACCACATATTTGAAGGTGGTCAATTGCTCCACGCCGACCGGCCCGCGTGCGTGGAAGCGTCCGGTCGCGATGCCGATTTCCGCGCCCATGCCGAACTCGCCGCCATCCGCGAATTGCGTCGACGCGTTGTGCAGCACGATGGCGCTGTCGACCTCCGCGAGGAAGGTTTCGGCCGTGGCGGCATCCTCGGTCACAATGCTGTCGGTGTGGTGCGAGCCGTAGCGCTCGATATGCGCGATGGCCCCCGCGACGCCCGGCACCACCTTCGCGGAGATGATCGCGTCGAGATATTCGGTCGCCCAGTCCTGTTCGGTGGCAGGAACGACGCGCGCATCGACGGCGCAGGTCGCCGCATCGCCGCGTACCTCGCAGCCCGCATCCAGCAGCGCGATGACAAGCGGCGCGAGCAGCCGATCCGCCGCCGCTTCATCCACCAGCAACGTCTCGGCCGAGCCGCAAACGCCGGTCCGCCGAAGCTTGGCGTTGAGCACGATGGCGCGCGCCTTTTCCGCGTCGGCGGCCTTGTCCACATAGACGTGGCAGATGCCTTCGAGATGCGCGAACACCGGCACGCGCGCTTCCTTCTGCACGCGCTCGACGAGGCTTTTCCCGCCGCGCGGCACGATCACGTCAACCGCGCCGTCGAGCCCTTCGAGGAGAAGCCCCACGGCCGCGCGGTCGGTCGTGCCGATGAGTTGAATCGCCGTTTCGGGAAGACCGGCGGCGCGCAAGCCTTCCGCGAGGCAGGCATGGATCGCGCGGTTGGAAGCGATGGTCTCCGAGCCACCGCGCAGGATCACGGCATTGCCCGCCTTCAGCGCGAGCGCGCCCGCATCCGCCGTCACGTTGGGACGGCTCTCGTAGATCATGCCGATCACGCCGAGCGGCACGCGCACGCGGCTGATCTTGAGGCCGTTGGGCCGCTCCCATGCCGCGATGGTCTCGCCAACGGGATCGGCAAGCGCCGCGACGTCTTCGAGGCCTTTCGCCATGGCTTCGACGCGCGCAGGCGTCAGCGTCAGGCGGTCGATAAAGCTTTCCGGGCGACCCGAGGCGCGCGCCGCGTCTCTGTCCTCGGCATTGGTGCGCAGGATGTCATCCGTGCGCGCACGAAGCGCCGCCGCAGCAGCGAAAAGCGCCGCATTCTTCTGCTCAGTTGGCGCCAGAGCGAGCGCGCGGGCAGCTTTCCGCGCCTCTTGCCCGATGGCGAGAAGGTCGATCTTCAGAAGGCGCAAATCGAGTTTCGTGTCGGCGATGGCGAGCGTCATGGCGTCCGTAGCGGTCGGAGTTCAATGCTCCTTATTAAGCGCAACGCCTCGTTCTGCCAACCGGCTGCGTATAAATGCGCGGGCTTCGTCGAACTCTGCCGGGGTTGCGAACCCGCGCGCGGGAAGCGCGATGCCCTGCCGCTCGCCGAAGACGACCACGACCGCCTCGGGCAGGAACGCCGCGTTGGAGATCTGCTCCCAGCCGATCAGGCCGCTCGTGCCGCTTCTCTCCCATCGGATGCCGTCGTCGCCGAGATCGAACGAGACCGGCACCTGCGCCATGCCGCTTTTCCGAAAGGCCGCCTTCTCGATGATGTTGGCGCGAACGACGATTTCCACGGCGATGAGAACGACCGCGAGCACGCCTGCGAACCAGAGCGGCCCGTTCTGCACGCCGGTCAGGGGCAGAGTGACGATAAGCAGCGAGGAAACCACCGTGGCCGCAAGGCAATGCAAGCCGAACCGCGTCAGGAAGCTTCGCCCCCGCAGCGTCCGCGCGATGTCGAGATAATCGCCGAGTGCATAAGTGTAGCTCGCCTTCATCGCCTCGCCCGCCGCATCGAAGGGTCTTTAATCCAGGTCGTGCAGAAGCGCCAGGTCGTCGCGATGAATGAGCGCCGCCCGCCCGGCATAGCCAAGCGTCGCCTCGATCTCGTGGGAACTACGCCCGGCAATGCGCGCGGCTTCCTCGGCGCTGTAGGCGATGAGCCCCCGCCCGATTTCGCAGCCATGGCCGTCGCGGATGATGACCGCCTCGCCGCGCTCGAATGCGCCGCTGACGCCGGTGACGCCCGCTGGCAGGAGACTGCGGCCGGAGCGGAGCGCCCGCGCCGCGCCGTCGTCGATGAGCACGACGCCTTTCGGTTCGAGCGTGCCCGCGATCCAGCGCTTGCGAGCCGCGACCGGGTTGGCCGAAGCGAGAAACCATGTGCAGGGGGCGCCGTTGGCAAGCGCCCGCAGTGGATGAAGCTCCTTGCCGCTCGCGATCACCATATGCGTTCCCGCCGAGACGGCGAGCTTCGCGGCGGTGATCTTCGTCACCATGCCGCCGCGCGAAAGCTCCGTGCCCGCGTCGCCCGCCATCGCCTCGATTTCGGGCGTGATCTGCGTGACCACCTCGATATGCTGCGCGTCGGTATTTTTTGCGGGCGGCGCGGTGTAAAGGCCGTCGATGTCGGACAGCAGCACGAGGCAGTCCGCCGTCATCATGGTGGCGACGCGCGCCGCGAGGCGGTCGTTGTCGCCATAGCGGATTTCGGCGGTGGCAACCGTATCGTTCTCGTTCACCACGGGAACCGCGCCGAGCTTCAGAAGCGTCGCGATGGTGCTGCGGGCGTTGAGATAGCGGCGGCGCTCTTCGGTATCGCCCGGCGTCACGAGGATCTGCGCGGTGGTGATACCGCGCTCGCGAAACACCGTTTGATAGGCGTGTGCGAGCGTCACCTGCCCGACGGCCGCCGAGGCTTGCGCCTCTTCAAGCTTGAGCGCACCGGGTGCGAGCCCGAGCGCGCGGCGGCCCAGTGCAATCGCGCCCGAAGACACGAGGATCACCTCGCGCCCTTGCGCTTTCAGCTCTGCCACATCGTCGCCGATGGCTTCGAGCCACGCCTTTTTCAGCGTGCCGGTTTCGCTGTCGGTCAGCAGCGCCGAGCCGATCTTTATCGCGATACGGCGCTGGTTTCGCCATTCGGGGCGCGCATCGAGGGCCATCCGCGCGGATTGTGTGCCGGGGAGCGTCATGATGGCGTTGAAAAACGCCGAAATGCGCCGTGCGTCAAGCCGGTTGCTGTTGCGGCCGTTTCGACGCGACGGCGGCTGCAAAGGAAAGCGGCAGCGCTGTCGTGAACTTGATCTGCTCCATCGCGAAGCTGGAACTGACGTCCGTCAGGTCAATCTGCGAGATGAACGCCTTGTAGAAGCGGTCGTAGCTCGCGATGTCGGGCACCACGACGCGCAGTTGGTAATCCACCGCGCCACTCATGCGGTAGGCCTCCACGATCTCCGGGAAGCTCGCCACCACCTTCTGGAAGCGTTCGAGCCAGACGGCGTTGTGCTGGTTCGTCGTGATGGCGACGAAAACCGTCACGCCTGCGCTGACGCTCTTCGGGTCGAGAAGCGCGACGCGACGCTGAATCACGCCGTCCTGTTCGAGCTTCTGAATACGCCGCCAGCACGGCGTCGTCGACAGGCCGACCTTCTTGCCGATTTCCGCCACAGGAAGCGTGCTGTCTTCCTGCAAGATGGTGAGAATTTTGATGTCCATAAGGTCGAGCATGGGCGAATCCAGTAAATTCTTTCAGCAATGCGCCTGCTTGCGCAATGAGAACCCACACTACATTCGATCCATACCCGTGACTAGAATATTTTTTCTCGGAAGGGCCTGCGCTAAATGGTCACCTTCAAGCCGTCCTCGGCCGCGATGCAAACGCGCGTATCGATGCGGTCCAGCGATGCGAGCATTTCGTCACCCATGTGTGTGAGGAGATAACGCTTTGCACCGATGGAAGGAAATTTCGCCGCCAGCCTCTGATAATCGAGGTGCATTTCGACCTTCGTGCTGTAGGTCGAACATTCGACGAGATACAGATCGGCCCCCCGCCCTGCCGCGATCACGCCGCCGCACATTCCACTGTCCCCGGAAAAGCTGAACTGCTTGTCGCCGTCGCTTACAGACAGAGCCAGGGAGGGCGTGCCGGAGAAGTGGTCCACTTCGAACGCCTCGATCATCAGGCCGCGCCATTCGACGGCGAAGCCGGGATGCAGGTCGCGAAAGGTGATCTCAAAGCGCTTCTTGACGCCGAGGATGCCCGGATAGACGCTCTCCATCAGGCTCTCGAACCGGCTCTCGATGCCGGGCGGTCCGAGAATTTCCATGGGCTTCTCGGTCCGATCGATGAACATACGTTCGAGAACGAGGGACGGCAGGCCGCCGAAATGATCGCCGTGGCAGTGCGAAATCAGGATGGCGTCGGCGGACGAGGCGCGAATGCCCGCGCGCGCCAGCGCATGCGGCGCACTAGCCCCACAATCGATCATGACAAGTCCGTGCGCGGTATCGAGCAGATAGCAGCTGTTGACCCGGCCGCCGGAGGCGAAAGCGTCGCCACAGCCGATGACTGTCAGTTCCATGCGGGCCTCACGCTTTGGATGAAGGGCGAGCGGTCACTTCGGCATACCACCGGGCGAAATGCGGCACCCCTTCGGGCACGGCCAGCCGGGCGGGCTTCATGAAATCGGTGGCGATCATGGCTGTGATGTCGGCGACGGAAAAGCGCTCGCCTGCGAGGTACGGCGCTTCGGACAGCCGAAGGTCGAGGGTGCGAATGATGTCGGAGACGCGCGGCTTGTTGGCTTCGGCCCATGCGGCAACCTGCGGCACTTCAAGGCTCGACATCGCCGGGTGCGAATGCCGAAAACAATGTGTCACCGGCAAGAAAAAGCTCAGCTCGGCGATGCGGTTCCACATGTCGACGGTGGCGATTTCGAGCGGAGTCCGCCCGAAAAGCGACGGCTCGGGTTGCAATGCCTCGAAGTAACGACAAATGGCGAGGGACTCGGAAATTGCGGTCCCGTCGTCGAGGACAAGAACAGGCACGCGCTGCACGGGATTAAGGCCGGCAAACGCCTCCGTCTTGTGAGCACCGGTCATGATGTCGACGTTCTCGAAAGGAACGGCGATGGCTTTTTCGGCCAGGAAAACACGGACACGGCGGGGATTTGGTGCGCGCTTCTCGTCGAGTATTTTCATTCGTTAACCAAGCTTTGCGATATTCCCAAAGTGTCGCGGAACAGAATCGACCTTTCAAGCGAATAAACAAATATCAACGCAATATTAGCACTTTCGCGCGATCCTACCATGAACGGCGCGTGCCAGGGCAGCAGAGCGCAGACTCCTCCAGACAAAGTGGATGATGGGTTAATGAGTACCGCTCGTTCCTTGAGATGGCGCCGGTTCAAGCAGAAGACGAGCATCGCAGCCCCGCAGCAGAGTAATAGCTCTGCGGTAAAGCACGATTTCGCCTACGACCTTTTGATCATGTTCGTACGGAACGAAACCGTCGCGGCGCTTACCGTTCCGATCCTCGCGATCTTCGTTGCCGCCACCATGCTGAACTGGGCCACTGAGCCGCGTCAGCTTCTCCTGTGGCTCGCGACCATCTTCATTACCGAGGGCATCCTCCTTGCGCTTTGCCGCCAGTTCAAACGGCAGCCGCGCGAGACGGTCGACCTCGTGCAGTGGCGGCGCAACCTCGCGGCCGCCGAATTCCTTTATGGCGTCTGCTGGGCCGCTGTGGCGTTCACGCCCTTCGTTGTGCAATCGCAGGCGGCTTTCTTCTTCCTGTTCGCGGCGCTGACGGTCGTAACGGCGATTCGGATGCTGTTCGCCGCTTCGGTGATGCAGATCCTGCATGCGGGCACGGCGCCGGTAACCGGCGCACTCGCGTTGCGCTTCCTGATGACGGGCGAGCCGTTCTACTGGGCGCTCGCGGTGGTCGCGGTTGGCATCCATTTCTACTTCGTCTTCCTCGTGAAGAACCTCCAGCGGACCGCGCTTTCGATGCTAGATTACCGCGCGGAGAAGGATCGTCTCATCGAGGAACTTGAGAGGGCGAAGGCGGCCTCCGACGAGGCGCGCGTCCGGGCGGAGGCGGCCAATGTGGCGAAGTCGAAGTTCCTAGCCAATATGAGCCACGAACTTCGCACGCCGCTCAATGCGATCATGGGCTTTTCCGAGATGATCAAGGATGAAGTCCTCGGCCCCATCGACAACGAGAACTATCGCTCTTACGCCGCCGACATCCACGAGTCCGGCAGCCACCTCCTGAAGCTCATCAATGAAATCCTCGATCTGTCGCGCATCGAGGCCGGACGCTACGAGCTGACGGAAAAGCCGATCGACGTTGCGGCGACGGCGCTTGAAAGCCTGCGTCTGATGCGGATCGATGCGCATCAGAAGAACCTGCGCGTCGTGACGGACTTCCGCCCCGACATGCCGCGCATCATGGCCGACGAGCGCGCGCTTCGACAGATCTGCCTCAACCTCCTTTCGAACGCGATCAAGTTCACGCCCGACAACGGCCTGATCGCGGTTCGCGCGGGTATCCTGCCGAGCGGCGAGGCGGTGCTTTCGGTTCGCGACAACGGCCCCGGCATCCCCGAGGAGGAAATCTCGCAGGTGTTGCGCGCCTTCGGACAGGGATCTCTCGCGCTCAAGACGGGCGAGAGTGGGACGGGCCTCGGCCTCCCCATCGTCAGCGGCTTGGCAGAGCTTCACGGCGGACGGTTCGAACTTCGCAGCAAGCTCGGCGTCGGCACCGAGGCTTCGCTCATCCTGCCCAAGGCGCGCGTTCTGCCCGCAGTGCCCCAGCCGCGCAAGCCGGTGCCCGCGCCGCAGCCTGCCCCTGCCGCCGAAGCGGTTCCGTATCTGATGCGCGGCGCCGCCTGACACGGGCAGACCGACGCGAGAATGAAAAATGGCCGGGATGACCCGGCCATTTTCGTTTGTGAGCGCGGGGCGCCTTATCGCGTCTGTTGACCGCTTTTGCTCTCGGGAAGCTTACGCACCTGATCGCTGTTCAACCGGAGCTTGATACGGTCGGCCATCTGCTGCAACTCGTCGGACGTGATGTTCACGACCTTGTCGCCGAGACCGAGCAGGCGGCCGATCTCGATTTTAACCGACTTGATGCTCCCGTCCGAAGAACGGTCGATCTGCACCACCTTGCCGAGGTTGACGCCGTCGGAGCTGTACACCGGCATACCGCGCATATCCGACGAGCCGGACTGCGCTTGCTGCTGGCCCGATTGCGATTGCTGGCCGTTATCCGCCGTTGCTTGGCCGGATCCGCCGTCCATGCGACTGCTCTGCGCCGATGCCATCATGCCGGGATACTGCCGCGCTGCGGCGACGATCATCTGACACGAGGGCGGAAACGAAGAGACCTTCTGCCCTATACACGCGTCGCGATTTTCGGCATCTCCGCATTGCGTGCGGATCGCGGTGCGGCAGGAATCGGCCACATCGCGCACGGCGGTCTGCATATATCCCGACACGCGCCTCAGAATAAAACGGCAGCGGCGGCTTAGCTGATCCGAGTAGGCTTCCATGCAGGCCGCGATGCGCCCGCGCCCCGGCGTAACCTCGCCGCAGAAACGGTCGATGTCATCGCCGCATGCATCCTCGACACGCCCCATGGCCATTGCGATGCGGTCGCGAAGCTCCGAGCGGGACAGGCGGTCGAGAACGTCGTCGCGGCGGCTGGAGCGGGAGCCTTCCTCCGCGCCGCCCCCATCGCCCGTACCGTCGCGCTGCTGCATGGCTCCGCCTGCGGCACCGCCGCCGGGCGTGCCCGTTTGCTGGTCGCCGCCGCTCTGCCCTCGCTGCTGTTGCGGCTCCTGACTCATCGCGGGAAGAGGCGTCAACGCGAGCGCCGCTACCAGAAACACTGCTTTGTACATGGTCATCTCCGTATCGTTCCGAGGCGGGCCTCCCCCGCACGCCCTGACCTCCAAGCTCACGACGCTGTCGCGGCTCTATTGTCCTTCAGGAAGAAATCGCCGCTCAGAGTTTCCCGTCGTCGTCATCGGAATCGTCGTCGTCATCGTCGGAATCGGCGACACGGTCCTGAATCCGCGCGATCAGAACCTTCACCTCTCCGTTTTTGCGGAGCCTTTCGAGAATGAGTTCGCGGATATCGTCGCTCCGGTCGGCCATTCGGTTCGACCCAGCCTTGAAGCGCTCTCTCATGCCGCCCTGGCCATCGCCGCGCATCTGGTCGCGCATGACGCTCCGGCCAGGACAATCACCACCGCTTCCCATCATTCCGCTGCGGTGGCGCATGCGATCCATCATGTCGCCACTGCGTCCGCCCCAGCGGTCGGACATGCCGCCTTGCATGCCACCTTGCATGGCGCGCTCGTGCATGGCCTCGACCATCAAAGAGCGCAATTCCGCGCGGCCTTCCGGGTCGGAGAGCATTTCGCGAAGCGCGGCGCGGCGCTCGCGGCGTTCGTAATCGTCGTCGCCTCGCATGCGATCCTTGAAGCGTTCGCTCCAACCGCCGCCGCGTCCGCCTGAATAGTCCGACGCGTCCCATCCGCCAGCTGAGGCGGGTGCAAGCGGCAGACACAATGCGCAAGCGGTGAATAGAAACGCCGTCACCGATAGCATCGATTGCCTTATCATGGTTGTTTTCCTCTGCTCCTGAACTGCTTTAGTGCGATTTAGGGCAAAAAGTGCCTTGAGTGTCTACGGCACTTGGAGGAACATTGCGGAACGCGCGGTGATTAGTGAAATATTGCATAATAAAACATTTCCGTTATTCTCCATTTGCTGAAATTTGTATTGTTTATATTAGGCTTCCGCAACACCTGTCTGCGATGCGGCGATACCGCAAACCATCCCCGCAGGAAGCCGTGCTCTCCAGCGTGGAAAACCTCGACATTTGTCTCCGGCGTGGATATGCGATGACCCGGCGCGGGTTAAAAAGGCGACGGCCACAATCGGCTTTCCGGCGCCGTCGCGATCAGGCGCGGGCGAGAAGAGAGACGCCGCCTCAAATGGCCCGACCGACGATCGGCTGTCTCAATGGCGTTTATGGATCGTTTCGACGTGATGCGACGCTTCGAGCGACTATGTAAGGCGCTCGTGTAATGCCCTTGACCTCGGGAAGGGTGGATCAGGAACTTCCAATGGCGACGACATATTCCCTGCAAAACATTCTCGCGCATGACGCCAGCGACGCGCGCCAGCGCCCTTACGACCGGGTGCTCGTGCGCGACCTCGTGTTGCCCGCCCACATCGGCATCTGGAGCGAGGAAAAGGGCATCGAGCAGCGCGTGCGCTTCACGGTGGAGCTTTCGGTGCTTCCGGGCGCACATCGGCCGGGCGATCTGTCGAGCGTCGTGTCCTACGATTTCATCATCGACGGCATTCGCGAGGCGGTGGCGGCGGGGCATGTGCTGCTGACCGAGACGCTGGCCGAGCGCGTCGCCGAGCATTGCCTCTCGCATCGACGCGCCATGGAAGTTCGCGTGGTGGTGGAAAAGCTCGACCGCGTTCCCGGCGCGTCGCTCGGCTGCGAGATTATCCGCTTTCGTCCACATCAACCTTAGCGCGCGCGATGGATTGAGTGCACGTCCTGTGGTAGAGCCAGAACCGAAACGGGGGATGGCCGATGACGGGCTCTGGCGCGCAGATCACGCTGAACGTGTTTTCGAATTGCTCGGAGGTGGATGTCCGGAAAATCCCGGTGAAAGAAACGGTCGAAAGTTTCTTCGCCTGCTTCGGTCGCGATGTAGTTGCGCGCACCGTCTACTTTATCGACCCGTCCCCTTTCCGGCGAAGCTACGAGACGCATCGCCAGCGCATTTCGGAGTTTCACACACCGCTAGGGCCGTTCGAGATCCATTATACATACGGACTCGCCTTCGGTTATCGCAAAAGCATCGTGCTGAGCGAGACGGAGTACGCCTTTCAACTCGAACATGACTGGCGCTTCAACGCGCCGCTGATCCGTCATTCGATCGAGCACCTTGTTGCGGCCATGAAGGCGGGCGGCATCGATCATCTCCGCTTCAATCAGCATGTGAATGCTACCAGCCGATACGATGTCGAGTTGGAAGAGACGAGTTTCGCGTCCGTGCCGATGCTGCGGACACCAATGCGATCCAATAACCCGCATCTGATCCACGTTCCCACCTACCGCGAGAAGTGGCTGCACCTCATCGACCCGGCACGCGGCAAGTCGAAAGGCGTTGAGGAAAACCTGTGGCGCGTTCCGAACTCGGCCATCTACGGGCCGCTGAACTATCCAGCAACGATCGAGCACAACGACGGGCGAGAGCGCCTTCGCAAGCTCGGCAAGAAGCTCGGTAAGCCGACGTTCAATTTCCTGATCCGCAGCGGCGCCATGGAGGCCGCCTTTGAGGCCGAGCATTTTGTGAAGCGGCGCCTCGGGCGCGCCTGATGGCTAAATGCACGCTGGGAAATGGCACCGCTTCGGAAGTGTCACGCCACGGGTGCGAGCCTGAATCCGCTCCCAGAGCATTTTCGAGGAGCGTTTTCGAGGGACGCAATTTTCTGGCTCGCCTGAAGAAAACGGCTCGAATCAAGGCTGGAGCATGTTTCTGCCATTCGCTGAAACGCGCCACCTTCCTCGACATCGCGGGTTCGGGGTGCACCAGCGCCCTCCAGGAGCGAGCTGAATGCCGATTGACCCTATCCGTCTCACTTTCAGCTCGATCACAGATCCCATTTTACAGGTTCTGACCGGAAAGCTTTTGAGTTTTTCAGCGGCCTGCTAAACGGCTTATCAAGCGCCTTCGAAGCCAGGCTTTTGAGATGCTGCCCGTTTTCGCTCGATCAATACCCGTCAATGTTGCGGTAATACTGGTATTGAAGCGAGAAGATCCCACCGATGGCCCCAACCGCGAAGAAAATGTTGCGGCCACCTTCGAGCGCGCTGAACTTGAACCCGTTCAGATTGAACGGCGCGAGCAGCGGCGCGATTGCGAGTTGGCCGATGCCACGGAAAAAACGGACGACGGAAACGGCGCCATAACGAGCGAAAGCAGCCCGATAGCCGTTGTCGTTGCGGTAACGAACGAAATGGCCATTTCCCTGAGCAAGCCCGCCCAATATGTGGCGCCAGTAGGTAAGGCGCGACCGGTGGATTTCGTCCATCACGATGGGGAGTCGCGAATTTACGATCAGCATGCCTCCGTTGCTGGCACGGGAGAAGAAGTCGGAGTCGGAGCCTCGGCCCAACCCGATCCGCTCATCGAAGCGAAGGCCCATGCCGTCGGGTCGGATCAGTCGAGCCGAGAACATGACGCCGCAAGTCCCCGCCGCCCGACGCTTGCGTTCGGAGACCGGGCGGTCCTCATCCACGATCTCCACCGCACCCGTTCGACCGGTGGCCCAGAAGGGCCGCGGCGTTGGGAACATCGGCACGATATGCGCCTGGACGACGTCGGCGCCATCACGTGCCGCCGCTTCGATATGTTTCGCGAGAAAGGTGGGATGCGTTATCTGGTCGTCGTCCACGAAGGCGACGTGATCGGCTGCCATCGCAAGCGCCGCATCTACGACGCGGTTTCGCGCGAAGGGTATGCCGCGTCGTGGCTCGTTGATGTAATGCACCGGGAAAGGCGACGTCGCGGCAAAAGCGTCAACAACGGGCTTGGTAGCGGGCACGGTGTCGTTTTCGACCACTACGACACGCACGTCGCAACCCTCGACGCCCTCCTGTCGCCCGATCGACTCGAGGCAGTTTTTCAACATGCCGGGACGCCGGATCGTGCAAATACCGACGCAAATTCTGGATAGCGGGGTCGTCGCGTCGCGGGGTTGCGAGAGGGCCGGAGCCTCGGGAGCCTCTGCAATGTCGATGGTAGCTGCTAATCCCATGGGGATCGCATAATGGGCGCGGCGTGCGCGAAACTTGCCGACGGACGCTTCCTTCGAGATTTCCCCAGCAAAAGACGTTCGCCTACAGCGGATGGGTTCGAGATGCCCTAATCGGTGGCGGCGTCCTCGCTCACATGCGTCGAAGGAATGCGGATGACCGCCTTCAGGCCGCCGAGATTGCTCTTATCGAGCGTGATGTCGCCGCCGTGGCTCCTCACGATGTCGCGCGCGATGGCAAGCCCCAGCCCCGTGCTTTTTTTGTTCTGATTACGGGCGGCGTCGAGGCTGTGAAACGGCCGGAACACGACCTCGCGCTTGTCCGCCGGAATGCCGGGGCCGTCATCCTCGACTACGACCGTAAGCCAGCCATGCGAGCGCAGCGCCCGGATCTGGATCGTGTTCGCGTAGCGCGTCGCGTTGGTGACGAGGTTCAGGACCGCGCGCTTGAGCGCGTTGCGGCGCAGCGCCACGATCAGCGGGTTCTGCCGCACGTCGAGCCGCAGCGTCTTGCCTGGCTCTTCCGCCGCCGTCTGCACCTCTTCGAGAATGCTGCGGACATCGACGCGCCGTATCTTCTCGCCCGCGGCACCCTTCGCGAACGCCATATAGTCTTCGAGCATCTGCTGCATCTCGTCGACGTCGCGCTTGAGCGCTTCGATTTGCGGCGCGCGCATCATCGCAAGCTGGAGGCGGAAGCGCGTGAGGATCGTGCGCAGATCGTGACTCACGCCCGCAAGCATGATGGTGCGCTGTTCCACATGGCGTTCGATACGGTCGCGCATGTCGAGGAAGGCTTGCGCGGCAAGCCGCACCTCGCGAGCGCCGCGAACCCGGAAATCCGGCGGCGCGGGGCGTCCTCGCCCGAAGCGGTCGGCGGCGTCGGCGAGCGCCAGGATCGGGCGGATCTGGTTTCTGAGGAACAGGATGGCGACGATGAGCAGAACCGTCGCCGACGTCACCATCCACACGATGAAGAAGTGCGTGTTCGACGGGATGAGTTGCGCGCGCTGGGCGAGCACTCGCATCACCGCGCCATCGAGCTTGATGCGCACCTCGATGTAGTTCGATGAGCCAACCGTGTCGATCCAGTACGGCCGGTTGATACGGCGACTAATCTCGCCCGAAAGATAGCGGTCGAGGAAGCCGAAGAACGGCTTCGACCGCGTAACGGGCAATTGGTCGCCCGGCAGGAAGCGCACCGATAGCGAAAGGTTTTCGCGCGCGAGACGCGACAGGCGGTCGAGATCGGCCTCGGTCTTCGCGTTCATCGCTTCATACGTATCGGCGAGCATGGCGATATCCTGCGCCGTCGCGACGGACAGCCGGCGCGTCACGACTTGCCAATGCCGGTCGAGGAAGACGAAGGCGAGGATCGATTGCAGGATGACGATTGGCGCGATGATGATGATGAGCGCGCGGGTGTAGAGGCCCTTCGGTGCGAGCGAGCCGAGAGCCGAAAACACGCGCGAGAGGAAGGACGCACGCTCGGGTGGCCCGCTTTCCTTTGGCAAAGCGGGCAGTCTTGCTGCCGCATCGCGGCTCGCCTTTTCGGTCAGGTCCAGCGAAATGGCCTCGATCCCTTCCGTTTCGACGCCCGCGATGAGCGTCTGCCCGCCTCAGTCCAGATAAAGAATGTATCCCTTGCCGCGCACCGTATGGAGATAGGCCGGGTTCGCCTGGTCGGTCTCGATCTTCTGCCGCAGCCGATTGATCTGCACGTCGACGGCGCGCTCATTCTCATACTCGCCGAGCCTTGCGAGATCCTCGCGCGACACGAGTTCGCCCCCGGCGAGCGCAAATTCGCGCAGCACCTCGCGCTCGCGGTCGGTAAGGCGGATCGGCTCGTCGCCGCGCTTCAGCTCGTTCTTCCTCAGGTCGAACACGAACGGCCCGAAACGCACCTCGCCGTGCTTCGTCTTGGGCGAAGCGTGGCGGCGCAGGATGTTCTGCAAGCGGAGCAGGAGTTCGCGCGGCTCGAACGGCTTCGCTACATAGTCGTCCACGCCGAGTTCCAGACCGCGCACGCGGTGCTCCGGCTCCGACCGCGCCGTCAGCATCAGGATAGCGACGTCGGATTCCTTCCTCAACCACTCGGCGATGTCGAAACCGCTCTCGCCCGGCATCATGACGTCGAGGATGAGGCAGTCGAAAGCGATGCTCCGAAGCTTCGAACGCGCGGCGGCGCCGTCGCTGGCCTGCGTCACGCGAAACCCGTTCTGGCGGAGATATCCCGCCAGCAGATCGCGGATGCGTTCGTCGTCGTCCACAACGAGAATGTGGGGCGCGTCGTCGGAGAGTGGGGGCGCGTCCATCTCGAAGGATGGCACGGCGGACGCTGTCACGGCGGTCATGGGCAGGTGGGCCTCATTCTTGCAAAGCTTGACGATAAGTGATGATAAGTTTTGACTGGACGCAAGCGATATTGAAGCGCTTTATTTCCGTCACTCTGGCATTTCCGAGGCTGGAGGCGTGTGCATTACGCACCGATTTTGACGAACAAGAGCAAAAAAGCGATTGGAGATTACGATGGCTGGCCCAGCCCCTATTCCTTATGACCAACGCGACGGTTTCATTTGGATGGACGGCGGCCTCGTACCGTGGCGCGATGCGAAGGTGCACGTGCTGACGCACGCCCTCCATTACGGCAGCGGCGTGTTTGAAGGCGCGCGCATCTATGAAGGCGAGGTTTTCGCTTCGCTGCGTCACGCCGAGCGGCTTCGCGCGTCGGCTGAAATCCTCGGCTTCGAGGTGCCCTATTCGGCCGAGCAACTCGATCAGGCATTCCGCGACGTCATCAAGGCGCAGAAGCTCGACGAAGGCTACATCCGCCCGGTCGCATGGCGCGGCCCGGAAGAGATGGGCGTCGCCGCCAAGCACTCGAAGATCCACGTCGCCGTCGCGGTGTGGGACTGGGGCTCGTACTTCCCGATGGAAGAGCGACTCAAAGGCATCCGCCTTTGTTTCGCTAAGTACCGCCGCCCCGATCCGGCCACCGCCCCTTCCACCGCGAAGGCTGCCGGGCTGTACATGATCTGCACCATCGAGAAGCATCGCTCGATGGACCTCGGCTATAACGACGCGCTCATGCTCGACTGGCGCGGCTACGTCGCCGAGGCGACCGGCGCGAACATCTTTTTCGTGAAGGACGGCCAGATCCACACGCCGGACGCGGACTGCTTCCTGAACGGCATCACCCGCCAGACCCTCATCGCGCAGGCGAAAGCGCGCGGCATCACGGTGCATGAGCGCCGCATCCAGCCGGAAGAGATGGCGGGCTTCGAGCAATGCTTCCTGACCGGCTCGGCTGCGGAAGTAACGCCCGTCTCCGAGATCGGCGAGTATCGCTTCACCGTTGGCGAGATCACGAAATCGCTCATGGCAGAATATAGCGCGCTGGCGCGTCCCAGCACGCGGCCGGACAAGCTGCGCCACTTGGCCGCCTGACGCGCAGACGACACACGATGGCCGGGCTTGCCCGGCCATTTTCATTTGCGGGGGCGGATGACGCGCGAAGGCAAGATCAACACCGCGATGGTGCTGGCGGCGGGTTTCGGGACGCGCATGCGGCCCATTACCGACACAATCCCGAAGCCGCTCGTCCGCCTCGATGGCCGCGCGCTCATCGACCACGCGCTCGACCGGCTGGCGGATGCGGGGATCGCCCGCGCCGTTGTGAACGTGCATTACCTCGCGAACCAGATCGAGGCGCACCTTCATGCGCGGCGCACGCCGGAAATCACCGTCTCCGACGAGCGCGACGCCGTGCTTGAAACCGGCGGCGGCGTGGCAAAGGCGCTGCCGCTTCTCGGGCCGCAACCCTTCATCGTGCATAATTCCGACAGCGTATGGAGCGAGGGCGAGCGCTCGAACATCGCCGCGCTGACCGCCGCATGGGAGCCGCATCGCATGGACGTGCTCCTTCTCCTGGCGCATCGCGACCGCAGCCTTGGCTATAAAGAGCGCGGCGACTACACTCTCGGCGACGACGGCCGCCTTGCACGGCGTCCGCGCGACGGCGAAGCGGCACATGTCTATGCGGGCGTGTCGATCCTGAACCCGCCGCTGTTCGACGGCATCGCGGACCGGGCGTTCTCCTTGAACCGAATCTTCGACAAGGCTATGGCTGAAGGTCGGCTGTTCGGGGTGGAACTCGATGGAACGTGGATGCATGTCGGTACGCCTGAAGCGCTCGCGGATGCGGAGCGGTTCCTGAATGACAGGCGGCGGCGCACAGCTTGAGCTTGGGTTTTCGGCCGCGCGCGGCACTGCCGTCTTCGCTTGCCCGCCTCACCGCCCTTTTCTGCCCGCGCTCGCCGCCGCGATCCTCGACGGCGCGCTGTTCGGTGGAGGCGAGCCCGAGCCGCACGACATCCCCGCATTGAATGTCTACGTGCCGTCGCAAGCCGCCGTCACACCGCTGAAGCTCGCGCTCCTCGACCTCAGCCCGTGCGGCGCAACCTTCCTGCCGCGCATCCGCGTGCTCGGCGACGCAGACCCGCTCGACATGTTCGCGGCCTACGCGCCGCATATGGACGCCGGCGATGCGCTCGCCCTCCTTCGCGAGGCGGTGGACGTGCCGAAACCCATCGGCGACATCGAACGCCGCGTCCATCTGAGCGCTGCGGCGATGAAGGCCGCGCGCGACATCCACAGCACGCGGATGGAGTTCGGCGAGCAATTGTTCTCCGGCGTCACGGCGGCGAGCGCGGCGAAGATCGCCGCCGACATCGCAGGCCTCATTGACGACGCCCATCGCGAAGGCGCGGACCTTGCCAAAATCGACCGGCTCGACAGAGGCCACGCCTCCGGCGGCGAGCAGATTTCGCTGCAAATCCTGCGTGCCGTGCGCAAGGCGTGGGACGCGCATAAGAAGCGCAGCCGCCGCCTCGACCGCGAGGAGCGGCGCAACCGCCTCATGGCCCTTGAGGCGGCGTTCATCCGCGCGAGCGACGCGCCCGTGATCGTCGCCGGATCGACCGGCAGCGTCGCCGCGACCATGGGGCTGATGGAGGCGCTCGGCGGACGCGCGCGATCGGCCATCGTGCTGCACGGCCTCGACCGCGCGCTCGATGATGCGTCGTGGCAGGCCATCGCCGAGCACCCCGAGCACCCGCAGCATGGTTTGTGGCAGTTGCTCGCGCGGCTCGGCGTTGGCCGCGACGGTGTGAGCGAGCTTGAAACGGCGCGTGCGCTGCCCGCTGGCGGCGACCCGATCCGCGCGGCGTTCCTCAGTGAGGCCATGCGACCCGCTTCCACAACGGCGCGCTGGGCGGACTATGTTGCGGCGCGGAAGGTCGAAGGCAGCCGCGATGCGGGCGCAACCGCCCGCGATGTATCGGCCGACGTTTCATTGTGTGGCGCGTCGCGTGGCACCCTCGCGCCGGCGCTGACGCTCGTCGAAGCCGATACGAGTCAGGAAGAGGCGGTCGTCGTGGCGTTGATCCTGCGCGCCGCGCTCGAAGACAAAGCCGCGCATGTCGCGCTCGTGACACCCGACGACGCGCTCACGGCCCGCGTCCGCCATGCCCTCGCGGCTTGGGGAATGGCGAGCGAACCGCCCGCCGCGCCTCGGCACGCTTTCGCACTACGCGTGGCGGCGACGGCGGCGAGCGGCAAGCCCGAGGACTTCACGGCGCTGCTGCGGCTCGGCCGTGGCGCAGACCGCGACCGCTTTCTCCGCCTCGCCGAACTGGTCGATCTCGGCGCGGCTCGGCAAATGTGGCGGCCCGCTTCCATGGACGGCATCCCGGCGGCCCTCTCCCGCGCGCAGCATGCCATCGCGAGCGGCGAGGCCCGCCACCCCGCCATGCGCCGGATCGATGCCGAGGCATGGGAGGCCGCGCGGCTTCTCGCTGGCGACGTGCTCGACGCGCTGTCGCCGCTCACCGAGAACGCCGCCGATCCGGCATCGGACGCGGCGCCGACCCTTCCGTTCCGGCGCTGGGTGGCGGCGCATGATGAAGCGCTCGTGCGTCTCGCCGCAATCGGCCTCGCCTGCAATGCGGGCGACGACGCGCCTTCGCTTGGCGATGCGTTCGGCGTCGATGCGCCGTCCCTCGCGCTCGACATCAACGACTACGCCGCGTTTTTCGCCGAACTCACACGCGCCGAACCGACGCCCACCGCAGGCAGCCCGCATCCGCGCCTGTCGCTTTTGAGCCCGCTCGACGCCCGCCTTCTGTCTGCCGATGTGGTCGTGCTCGGCGGGCTGAACGAAGGCGCATGGCCGCAGACGCCGGGACCAAGCCCGTGGCTCAATCGACAGGACCGCGCCGCTATCGGCCTCTCGCCCGAGGAACGCCGCATCGGGCAGGCCGCGCATGATTTCGCCTCGCTCGCCGCCGCCGCTCCGCGCGTCGTGCTCACCCGAGCGAAAAAGGCGAATGGGAGCCTCGCCCGCCCGAGCCGCTGGATCGCGCGCATCACCACGCTTGCGCGCGGCGCGGGTCGGCTCGCCGAGATCGATACCGGCGCGGCGTGGCTCGAATTGGCGCGCGCGCGCCGCATGCCCGCGACGGTCACGCCCATCGCGCCGCCGGAGCCGCGCCCGCCGCTGTCCGCGCGCCCGCGCCGCCTCTCGGTCACCGCCATCGAAACGTGGTTTGCGAACCCCTATGCGATTTACGCAAGCTTCATCCTTGATCTCAAACCGCTCCGCCGCATCGGCGAAAGCCACGACGCGCGCGACAAGGGCACGCTCTATCATGCGGCGCTCAATCGGTTTTTCGAGGCGTACCCCGACCGCGTGCCGGACGATGCGGCGGCTCGCCTCGTCGCATGTCTCGACCGCTCGGCCGATGAATTCGGCTTTGACCTCGACGCCGCGCCGTTCTGGCGGCCGCGATTCGCCCGCTTCGCCGAGTGGTTCGCGGCGACGGAAGCGCAGCGGCGCGTTGGCTTGCGGCTGTTGAAAAGCGAGGTTGGCGGCAAGCTGAAGCTCGTGGCGGAGGGAGCGGCCGGGCCGTTCGAGGTGACGGCGCGCGCGGATCGCATCGACCTCGGCGCGGATGGCAGCTTGCGCGTCTACGACTTCAAGACGAGCGCGAACGCGGCGACGACATCCGCGCGGCGTGGCGCGCCGCAGCTCGCGCTGGAAGGCATGCTCGCCATGGAAGGCGCGTTCGCGGGGCTGCCCGCAGGCGCCGCGCCCGACCTTTGCTATATCGTCGCGTCGGGCGGGGAGCCGCCCGGCGACATCGTCACGCTGAAGGTGCCGAGCGAGGAAGCCATCGCCGCCGCGAAGGCCGGGTTGCTGCTGCGCATCGCGCGCTTCGACGACGAGGCGACGCCTTACGCCTACGAAGCCCGCGCCATCTTCAAGGACAAGGCCGACAACGATCCGTATGCGCACCTGGCGCGCGTAAAGGAATGGTCGGCGGGTGAAGGCGAAGACGCGGGCGCGGAAGACGGAGGCGGCGATGAGTGACGCAACGCGCGATGCGCGCCTCGCCGAAGCTTCCCGCAAGCAGCGCTCAGCCGCCGATCCCACTGTTTCGGCATGGGTGCGCGCGAATGCGGGAACCGGCAAGACGCACGTTCTCGTGCAGCGCATCCTGCGACTTTGCCTCGCGGGTGCCGCGCCGCGCTCTATCCTGTGCCTGACCTTTACCAAGAACGCCGCGGCCGAGATGGAAGCGCGCGTGCTGAAAACCATGGGCGAATGGGCCACCGCCGACGCGCTCACGCTGGAGGCGGCGCTAGCGGCGCTGCTCGACCGCCCCGCCGAGGCTGACGAGCTGGCCGCCGCGCGCACACTGTTCGCCACCGTGACGGATGCGCCGGGCGGCCTGCCGATCATGACGATCCACGCCTTCTGCGAGCGCCTGCTTCGCCGCTTCAGCTTCGAGGCGAACGTGCCGCCGGGCTTCACGGTGATGACGGAAGAAGAAGCGCGCGACGCGCTGGCGGCGGCGAAGGCGGCTGCATTTTCCGAGGCAAGAAGCGGCGCGATGCGCGACGCACTCGCCACCGCCGTCGCCCATGCGGGCGAGGATGAATTCGGCCGCGTGTTGAAGGACATGCTCGGCCATCGCCGCACGATCCACTACCTGTTGAGCGTCGGGCCGGAAGGAGACCGCATCGCCCCGGTGGAAGCGCGGCTTCGGCGGATCTTCGGGCTCGCGGCGAACGAAACCGCGGCCAGCCTCATCGATCGCGCGGCAGCCGTGCTGAGCGACGACACGATCCGCGAAATCGTCGCCATTTTTGTCGAGGGCGGGAAGACCGAAGCCGAGACCGCCGCGAGTTTGCGTCTGGCGATGAGCGCGCCGGACACGGCGTCGAAATGCGCGTGCATCAAGAGGGCGCTTGGAACGAAGGGTGGTGAGCCGAAAAAGCGGCTGGCCACGGCTCCGACCCAACGGCGCGCGCCCTCCTTGTGCGAGCGGCTTTCCCGCGCGCAAACGGACTTCTTCGACCTCGACCGCAAGATCTGCGCCGCGAAGGTTGTCGCAGCGACGGCGGCGCTGTTCCGTCTCGCGGCGGCGATCTTCGACGCCTACGAGGCCGAGAAACGTGCGCGCGGCGCGGTCGATTTCGACGACCTCATCGAGAAGACGCTGGCGCTGCTCCATCGCGAAGACGCGGCCGAGTGGGTGCTCTATCAGCTCGACGGCCGCATCGACCATGTTCTCGTCGACGAAGCGCAGGACACGAGCCCCGAGCAATGGGCCATCGTCGCCGCGCTGACGGCCGAATTTTTCTCCGGCGAGAGCGCGCGCGCGACCATGCCGACGCTGTTTGCCGTGGGCGACGAGAAGCAGTCGATCTACGGCTTTCAGGGCGCGCGGCCCGAATTTCTGGCCGCCTTTGGCGCGGCTTACGAGCAGAAGGCGCGGGCGACGCAGATGCCGTTCCGCACCGTGGGCCTGGACCTGTCGTTCCGCACGCTGGCGCCCGTGCTTTCGGCGGTTGACCACGTCTCCGCGGCGCTCGGCGGGGGCTTGAGCGCTGCGCCCATGCCGCACATCGCCAACCGCGACGACGATGGCGGCCTGGTCGAGCTTTGGCAGCCCGAACACGGCGCGCGGCAGGACAAGGGCGACGTCTGGGCACCGGAAGACGACGCCGCCACCTCCGCCAAACCGGCGGAAGCGCTCGCGTCGCGGATCGCCGCCAAGGTGCGCGGCTGGCTCAATGGCGGCGCTGCGCTCGGGCGGGAGGGCCGCCCCCTTGAGCCGGGCGACGTCATCATCCTCCTGAAGAAGCGCCAACCGATGGCGAGCCTGCTTCAGGCCGCGCTGAAGCGGGAGGGCGTGCCGGTGGCGGGCGCGGACCGGATGTCGCTTGTGGATGACCTCGCGGTGATGGACCTGCTCGCGCTCGGCGATGCGCTGCTTCAGCCCGAGGACGACCTCGCGCTCGCGGCGGCGCTGAAAAGTCCGCTGTTCGGGCTTTCGGATGACGATCTGTTTGCGCTGCGCAACCCGCAAGAGGGCTCGCTCTGGGCCGCGCTTGGCGCGCACGCCGAAGCCGAGGCAGCTGGCCGCTTCGCCGAAGCTGCGGCGCGGCTCGCGTTGTGGCGCGAATTGGCGCATCGGCTTTCGCCGTTCGATTTTTACGCGCAGGTGCTGGATCACCCGCTGCC
Source organism: Rhodomicrobium udaipurense JA643 (assembly GCF_000636015.1). Classification (GTDB taxonomy): domain Bacteria; phylum Pseudomonadota; class Alphaproteobacteria; order Rhizobiales; family Rhodomicrobiaceae; genus Rhodomicrobium; species Rhodomicrobium udaipurense. The sequence goes on along the minus strand of NZ_JFZJ01000001.1, from coordinate 13,452 downwards.
CGCTGCGTCGGATGCTGACGAGGGGCGCGGCGCGGGGAACGATGCCCCGCTCAGCCGAGCCAGTATTGTCTCACGCGTGGGGGCGCCGGGCGAATTGGAGAGCGTTTGGCGCGGAGAAGCCACGTCAGCGCAAGGTACAGGAGCCATTTCCTCACAGGAAACGCGCTACGCTTCCGCCGCAGCGGACACCCCGCCCGATGGTCGAGCGGCATTCGGCGCGCGGCTCGGCCCGCAATGCTTCGAAGCGCTGGACGAGTTCTCGAACCTCGCCGAAACCTTCAGCGTCGGCGGGCGCGGAGATCTCGCGGATTTTCTCGTTTTCGTGCGCCAGGGCGCGGCCGAAGTAAAGCGCGAGACCGATCAGGCGACGCGCGAAGTGCGGATCATGACGGTGCACGGCGCGAAAGGCCTTGAAGCGCCGGTTGTCATCCTTGCCGACGCATGCGGCGCGAAGGCAGGTCGGCAGCCACCAATCTTGCTCCTGGAGGACCGCACCGACGGCGTTCGCGTGCCGGTGTGGACGATCAAAGGCGCGGGCACGTTGCCATCCGTCGCCGACCAAAAGGAAGAGCTTGCGGAAGCGGCCCGGCGCGAATCGGGGCGGCTTCTGTACGTCGCCATGACCCGCGCGCGCGACCGGCTCTACATCGCCGGCTCTCATACCGGCGAGACGCTGCCCGAGGGCTGCTGGTTCGACACGGTGAAGTCGGCGCTTGAGCCGCATGCAATCGAGGGCGTCGACGGGGGCGGCCGCCTTTTCTGGCGCCTCGGCACGGAGTTGCATGGCGTGGGCGCCGCCGGAGGAAACCACGGCGAGCCGATGCCGGTTGCGCTGCCTGCCTGGGCGGGGAAGTTCGCCCCCGCAGGAAATTCCCGCGTGCTTCTCTCCGCCTCCGCGCTGGTTCCGCCTGCGCTAATTCGGGCTCGACTTGACGCCGAGGCGCTGACCGACATCCAGCGTCATGCCGCGTCCGATTCGCCGAATGACGCGCTTATATCGTCACGCGAACCGGCTTCACTGAACGCTCATCAGCCTCCTGTCCACGCATTTTTTCTGCGCGCACCGGCGCTCGAAACCGCCTCAGACCTCGATGAATGGGGGCCGAACCCCCATGACGGCGTCGCTCGGAAGGTTGCGCAGCAGACCGGTATTTTCATTCATCGGCTTCTCGAAATCCTTCCCGGCCTGCCGCAAGATCGGCGCGGCGAGGCTGCGCAACTCGCGGCAGCGGCCTTTCGCGAAGTGCTTCCCGGCAACCGCATTGAAGCAGCGTTTGAAAGCGTCGAAAGATTGCTCGCAACCCCACATCTTCGGCCGGGAGAAAAGCGCGTGCTTTCGGAGGCCGGGATCGCCATAGCGCTGGGGTCGAACGAAGGACGTGCTGCCATTCTCGGCCAATGCGACAGAATCTCGCTTGGCGCGGCTGATATTGAGCTTTTCGACTACAAATCAGGCGCGCTGTCAGACGGCGATCCGCTGCCTGCTGTCTATGTCGCGCAACTTGCCGCCTATCGCCTCGCCCTCGGCCAACTCTATCCGGCGGCGAACATCCACGCATCGCTCGTCAACGCCCGCTCGGCCTCACTCCTTGAAGCTGACGCCGAAGCGCTCGATGCGTTCGCGACCTTGTTGGCGGGGTCGCTCGCCGATTCGTCGGACGAGGCCGTATTGTAGGACTGAAGCCGCATGTGCGCGAGGGGATGGCGGGTGAAGATGTCGTTCCGACCGCCGGGAAGTCGTTACGCAACCGGTTTAGCGACCCTAAGTCTTTTGCATTCAAAAAAACCAAGAGTCGAAAGCCCGCTGTTTCGCCGCCTTTTTTAGCATACCGCGCGCTCTAATCGTTGTGGCGGCACCGTAAGCCGTTCGCCGCGCCGGGAAGCCGTGGGATAAAACAAAAACCCCCGCCGAAGCGAGGGTTTCTGTTCTTGAGCAATGGCAAAAAAGGTACCGGCGACAGGCGCCAGCACCTCTCTCAAGTTTACTGCGTCTTCACCGTAGCTGCGGGGCCAGCAAGCACAGGGTATTCCTTGAGCATGCTCACACCGTAGAGGGGCTTGAAAGCACCCTGGTGGCAGGTGGCGCAGTTCGCTTTCGCGATGTCACCAGCCGGGCCCTTACGGCCGGGGACGTTCGCATAAAGCGGCGTCAGCGGGTTGATGTAGTTGTTATTGATGTCGCGCACCATGCGGATGCCGTACCAGGCAGTCACACGCTGCGGGCTGCTCGCTCCCCAGGACTGGAAGTTCTGGGTGTTATGGCAGTACGTGCAGTTGACGCCGAGCGACTGTGACATAGACATCATCAACCCATAGGTCCATTCCGCCTGCTTGAGCGACATACGGTTCGTCGTTGGCAAAGCGGTCGGGCCTACAACGCGGATCTGTTCGCTCTTCATGAGGAAGGGCGTGAAGGGATCGAACGGCAGTGACGTCAGGCCGACAGCCGGAGCGCGCTGGTTCTGACCGGCAAGATTACCGAGCAGAGCTTTCGAGAACCGAGGTTCGACCGGCGTGTACCATACGTTCTTCGGGATGGGATTACCGCGATGGCACGTGTAGCAGGTAACGCCCTGTCCATTGATCGCAACGTGAGACTTCCATTTCGCGTTGAGATCCTGGGTCAGTTGGATCATGCGGCGAGAAACGATCTTGGTGTAGACGTTTTCGTCGGCAAAATCCGCCTCATTGTGGCAGTACGCGCAGCCCTGTTCCGGCGCCACCCACTTGGTGATCGCCGTCATGAACCGCAGGAACTCGTTCGAGTCGAGATCGCCGAGAACCTTGACGTTCTGATAGACAGCCGAGGCCTTCGTGCCGGCCGGGTCGATATTCTCTTCCGGAGCCGGAACCGCATTCAAAGCCTGCTGCTTCTGGCTATGGATGTCGCGGGAGTTGACAATGTGCACCAAGCCCGTTCCGCGATACCCCCACTGCAGCCACTCAACCGTGGGACGCTGCAGTGTGTAGTAGGAAAAGACGACCAGGAAGACCGCCAATGCCGCGCCCGCAAGGGCAAGGGTTAGGATTCGTTGCTTGTAACTCATTTGGGAGCTCCCGGAAGAAGGGCCGGGTCAACGATGACGGGCAGAGTCTCGGGGTAGACCGGCACGAAACCGTGCTTGATGCCCCAGAGGTACCAGTTATCGACGACAGTTCCGGTCAGAAGAATGCCGATACCGCCGGTGATCGGGCACAGTACCGCAAACCACCAAGCCCAGCGATGGATGGATTCCATGGAAGCGTTGAAGCCCATGGTCCAGCGCCAGAAGAGACCAGCGCGCTCAAGCGCCGTGCCACGATCAGTAGACTGCTCGATTTCGCGCTCACCGCCGAAACGGCTGACCGCGAGGATCGTGGCGCCATGCATCGCGAAGAGAAGCGTGGAGCCGTACAGGAAGGCGATCGAAAGCATGTGGAACGGGTTGTAGTAGAGGTTCCCATAGCGAATGGAGAACGTCGCCGTCCAGTCGAGGTGCGGGAAGATGCCGAACGGAACCGCTTCACCCCATGTTCCCATGAGGACCGGGCGGAAAAGACCGCACGAGAGCATCAGGAAGATCGCGGAAGCGAACGCCCAAGCAATGTGCGTTCCCATGCCGAGCTGACGGGCGCGGAGGTAGGTACGGGCCCACCAAAGCAGCACGGAAGCCGTCATGAAGAAGCCAGCCCAGAGCCACCAGCCGCCATTGTTCAGCGACGGGATCTTGAGGCCGTTTTCAGGAGCCGGCGGCTCAAGAGCGAGCCAAGGGAGCTGTTTCACGAACTGCGCCGGGCTCCAGTCCACCGAGGCGGCCATGTTGAGGCCGATAATCTCGATCGCGATAAACCCGAAGATGATCGATGCGACGCCGGTCAAACCGAGGTAGATCGGGCCGATCTGCGCGTCACCGATGAGGCCGAGCAGATAGACGTGGAAGGGCTTGCCGGTGCGGCCATACTGGTCGCGATACAAGGGAACACCGAGATGCGCTGGTCCCTTAACTTGAACTTGCGTAAAGATATTTTGATATTCGGCCATGGTCTGTTCCCCCCTAGCGCCAGACTGGGATATTGAACCACCAGTTCCACCACTCGGGCCAACCCTTGGTCCAGAAGGGTCCACTCAGAACGATGCAGAGGGCGCTGAAGAGAACCGCCATGATCGCGCAGAAAACGCCGAGCCTGTGAATGCCGATGGTGCCGACGGAATAACCCAGAAGATCGCGAGTGAAGGCGTTCTCATGCTCGGGTGTCTTCACAACATCGCGGCCGCCTGGATTGAGGGCCGAGAGAATGAGACCGCCGTGCATCGCGAGAAGAAGCGTTGTCAGGAAGAAGAACGCAATCGCGAGCATATGGGCCGGGTTGTAGTGGAAGTGCAGATATTGATATCCAGTGTTGGATACCCAATCTAGGTGGCTGAGGATGCCGTAGGGAAAACCGAAGCCCCACGCGCCCATGAGAACCGGGCGGATGAAGACAAGGCTGATATACGCAAAGATCGCAACGCTGAAGACGATCGGCACGTGATAACCGATGCCCAGCTTGCGGCAGATTTCAACTTCGCGCAGCGCCCATGATACGAATGCGCCAGTCGCGCAGATCGTGATGAGCTGCCAGAGACCGCCCTTGGCCAGAGGAGCCATACCCAAACCGTAACTCAGGTCTGGCGGAGCGATGTTGATCTTCCAGATATTGAGAGTATGCCCTTGGGCAGCCCCCCATACAATCAATGCCGTTCCAAGGAGTGCAAAGAACAGCGTGGTAACCCCGAAAAATCCAACGTAGAACGGGCCCACCCAGAAGTCGAATAGGTCGCCCCCCACGAGGGTGCCGCCTCGAATGCGGTATTTTTTTTCATAACTGAGCAATGCCATCGCTCACCTCCAATTAGGAGGCGAGCCGCCGCTCGACCTCCCTTTGAAAAATTCCCAAGAAAGCGGATGAGGCGCGACTATCCTCATCCGCCATTCTGTGTGGACCCAACCGCTCAGCGAGCCGGAAGGGCGGAGTTCTGGGAAGCAGCCGCCGGAGCCGGAGTGTCGATCCAGTTGTAGCGGGTCGTGCTGAGGAGGATGAAGTGGATCAGGAGACCCAGGACGACGAGGAACGCGAACAGCGCGACCAGAACCCGGCGGGGATCAAAAAGAAGCCAAATGCGCCACATGTGATTTTCTCCTTATGAATTAGGCGAGATACTGGACAATGGTCAGGGCCGCGGTCTGCACGCCGTCGCCGAGGTCGGCGAGCGGGCGAGCCCAAGGACGCCAGTTCCAGGACAGAACGTGAGCGATAATCGCAACAATGGTGAAGCCGATAAAGCTAGCAACAAAGATGCTGTGGAATTCCTTCGCCTCGCCTTCGGTCAGCCCGGTGAGCGAGACATCCCTTTCTTCTTGAGCCATAAGCTTGATCTCCGCTAAAGTGGACTCTTGCAGTTACCGCGCATTGCCCTCGCGGCCGGGTTCGCCATGGCGTTCTCGCCATGGAGTTCTTTTGCCCGGACATCCGGGCGAAACCTTTTCCTATCGCATGAACGCGAATGGAATACACGTATTGGCAGCTGCGCGGGCTTCAGCGAAGACGGATTTCCGCCGCGCGGCACCGCGTCGCGGGGAAACTGCACGCTTCACCAGTCCGGCCGCCAGAAAAAGCGGAAAAGTGGCGATAAACATCAGCCGAAACTCCTGCGCTTCTTTCGCCCGCATGCTAGAGTGCAGGCCTACGTCCTGAGTGCACAGAGAAGTCACGATCTTCGCATCCTTCTCAGTCTTGCCCGATTCGAGATCCGCAGCCGTCATGCGGCCCTCCCATCGATGGCCAGCGCGGTCGATTGACCGAGCCGCACCGCCGTAACTTTCGCTTCTCCCGCCTCGCGTGCGGCTTTCTCTGCTGCATCCCGCAACCGCTTCGCCGCCGAGATTCGGACAAGCACCGGCTGTGCCTCGACGAACTCGTCGAACAGCGCCTTGGCATCTTCGTCCCAAGGAAGTTGGCGCACGAGCCGCGAGGGCGTCGCCTCGATCCGGTCCAGATCCTTCCCCAATGGCAGAATATTGAAAAGTGCGTCGAACAATGCGTTGCAGACTTCCTGCACGAGGTAGGTAGCGCCAGCGTAGCCCATAAATGGCGTTCCCGTATGGCGGCGAATGATCGCGCCCGGAAAAGAAGCGGGGATATACATCGAGCGCCCGCCCGCTTCGGCCAGATACATGCGTTCGTTATATGAGCCGAAAAGCACCAATGGCGGCTTTTCGCGGACGAGTCGCCGCACTTCGTCGTTGTCGGTCTTCATTCCGGTGCGCCGGGATACTGCGAAAGTACAAGGCAGGCCCAGTTCGTCCTCCAGAAAATGGCGGACACCGCGCGCATATGTCTCGTTCGCAACGATGGCGAAGCTCGCTGTGCCGAAGAAGTCCTGCGTCACTGACCGCCAGAGATCCCACAGCGGCTTGATGGTGGTGAGCTTTTCCCGCTCGATGAACGGCTCGGGGTCGAGGCCAAGCGTTTCGCCGAGTGCGCGCAGGAATTTCGTTGTCGAGTGCAGCCCGATCGGCGCCTGCAAATAGGGCTTCTCAAGCCCTTCGCACAGCAGGCGTCCAAACTCGCGATAGAGGCAGATGTTGGCGTCGGCGTTGGCGAGGCGCGGTATGTCGTTCAGGTGCGTTCCTTGCGGGAAGACGAGGTTGACCTCAGCCCCGATGCCCTCCACCAGACGGCGAATCTCCGCCAGATCTGACGGCGTATTGAAGACGCCATAGCTCGGCCCAATGATGTTCACGCTGGGCTTGGCGTCGGCGGCCTTCGGCTTCGCCTTGACCTTCTTCTTGACGCCGTATTCTTTCCACAGCCAGACGAGCGCGCGGTCCGCGCTTTGCCACTGGTCTTCATCGATGGTGCGCGGAAGGAACCGCTGGATGTTCATGCCCTCGGGCGTCACGCCGCCGCCGATCATCTCCGCGATGGAGCCTGTGACGACGACGCTCGGCACTCTGGGGTCGAGTACCTTGTGGGCGCGCCTCATGGCCCCTTCGGTGCCGGTCTTGCCGAGTTCTTCCTCGGACAGACCTGTGACGACGATAGGAAGCTCGTGCGGGGGCAGCGCGTTCGTGTAGTGCAGCACCGCCGTGACGGGCAGGTTCTCGCAGCCCACCGGGCCGTCGATGATGACCTGAAGCCCCTTTACGGCTGTGAAGACGTAAACCGCGCCCCAATAGCCGCCAGCTCTGTCGAGATCCGCGATCAGCATCCCATGGCCTCCTTCGGGAGGTCGGTGGCTGACGGCTTCTTCAACGGCAATTCCTTGACCTTCGCGGGCTCTTTCGGAGCCTCGTCGAACACGCCGGCCGTGAAGCCCGTGCCGACGCTGCCGAAGAACGCCTTCATCTCCTCGAAGCGGGCCTTGCTGGCGATGGCGGCGTTGACCACCTGCGCGAGCGAGCCAGCGCCTGCGACGCCCATCAGCGGGCGCGCGGAAATGAGGTTCGTGAAATAAAGGCCCGGAATCGCTTTCGCCTTTGCGTGCTGCACGACGGGCGTCGTGCCAATCGCGAGGTCTGGGTGGAACTCGTCCACCGCCGCGATGTCCTGTTCGAGCGAGGCGCGGTATTGCACGCGAACGCCCTTCGCTTCGAGCCACTCGCGGTCCGATTCGGACCAGCGCGTCTTCGGGCAGGCCGTGCCGACATAAGGCACGTCGGCGCCGCTTTCGATCAGCATGCGCGCGACGAGCAACTCCGAGCCTTCGTAGCCCGAGACGGTGATGCGGCCCTTGACCGGCGCTTTGGCGAGCGCGGTGCGAACGGCGGGCAGGATGCGGTTCAGCGCGGCGTCGACCTTGTCGCGCGCGACGCCGCAAAGCTCACCGATGGAGAGGAGCCACGCTGCCGTCCCGTCATAGCCGACGGGAGCAGAGCCGGTGATCGAGCGGCCCGCAGCTTCGAACTCGCGGAAAGACGCCGTGTAAAACGGATGGATCGCGGCGACGGCGGCGCAGTCGAGCGCGGAATAAAGCTCGCGCCACTCGCGCGTCGGCACCACCGGTCCGGCGGCGAGGCCGAGCGGCTCAAGCATCATACTGATGGTGACTGGATCGGCCGGGAACATCTCGCCCACAAGCGTAATTGTCGGCTTTTCGGAGCGTCCGCCGCGCGGCGCCTGCACCGGGCCCGCCTCGGCTTCACCGCGTGCGTAGCGCAGCATGGCTCCAGACAGCACATCCTTCGCCTCCGCATGCGTCGGCACGCCGAAGCCCGGCACGTCGATGCCGACCACGCGGACGCCGTTGATCTCCTTCGGCAGGAGTCGCAGCGGAACGCCGGAAGCGGACGGTACGCAAAGGTTGGTGACGATGATCGCGTCGTAATTGGCCGGATCAGCGAGCTTGTATACGGCGTCGCGGATGTCTTCGAAGAGTTTGCCGGTGACGAGCGTTTCGGAACTGAAGGGGACGTAGCCGACGGTGCGTTTCGCGCCGTAAAAATGCGAGGTGAAGGTCAGGCCGTAGACGCAACAGGCAGAGCCCGAGAGGATCGTCGCCGTACGGCGCATGCGTAGCCCGATGCGGAGCGAGCCGAAGGCCGGACACATGGTCTGCGGCTGGTCGTGCGGCCCTTGCGGATAGTCCTTCGCGAACTGCTCCAGAATTTCGCTCTGGCCCGCAGCGGCGGCGGCCTTTTTCATCTCCTCAGCGCCCGCATGACAGCCGACGCCAGCGCCGTCGATGCTCGCATCAGACTTGACGGCCGACGTCTCGGCAGCCGCAACCCGTCCGGCGTCGTCGTAAACGACTTCGCCGGGGGCGGCTTGTGAGGATTGGCGTTCAAGTGCTGTCATGGGAACTCGCAAACTGCCTTATGCTACGTCGTAGACGATTTCGAGGGATGGCTTCTCGACGATCTCGTGCCCGCGCATGTCGGACTGCGATGCCGGTTCAAGCACGATTCCGCGACCGACTGCATCCCCTTTGAAGAGATTCAGAAGACCATCCTGCGAAAGAGGGGTCGGACGCACCGGCGGCGCTTCGGCGACATTGGTGGCGAGCGTCTCGAACACGGGTGCCCAGGTCGTACCGGGGATGCCGACGATCTGATAATTCGCGCTCATGCGGCGCAGTTCTTCGTGCTGCGGGATCGCCGACAGGATCGGAATGCCGACTGCTTCGGCGAAGGCCTGCGCTTCGCCCGTGCCGTCGTCCTTGTTGATGACGATGCCAGCGACGCCGACATTGCCGCCGAGCTTGCGGAAATATTCCACCGCCGAGCAGACGTTGTTCGCAACATAGAGCGACTGCAAGTCGTTCGAGCCGACGATGATGACCTTCTGGCACATGTCGCGCGCGATCGGCAGGCCGAAGCCGCCGCAAACCACGTCGCCCAGAAAGTCGAGCAGCACGTAGTCAAAGCCCCATTCATGGAAGCCGAGCTTTTCCAGCGTCTCGAAGCCGTGGATGATGCCGCGACCGCCGCAGCCGCGCCCGACTTCCGGGCCGCCGAGCTCCATAGCGAAAACGCCATCGCGCTTGAAGCAGACGTCCTCGATGCGCAATTCCTCGCCGGCGGCCTTCTTCTTCGACGAGGTCTCGATGATGGTCGGCGTGGCGCGGCCGCCGAACAGAAGCGATGTTGTGTCGCTCTTCGGGTCGCAGCCAATGAGAAGCACGCGCTTGCCCTGCTGGGCCATCATGTAGGACAGGTTCGAGAGCGTGAAGCTCTTGCCGATGCCGCCCTTGCCGTAGATCGCGATGATCTGCGTTTCTTTCTTGACCTCGCCCGAAGGCACGGCTGCGGGCTCTTCCTGAGCCTCGGCGCGAAGCTGCGCCGCTTGCCGTTCGAGGGCGTTGGCTTCGTTGGCGTCAAGGCTCATGCTAACGTTCTCCAATCTAATACCATCTTGAGACAGGCCGGATCTTCGAACGCCGTGCGATATGCGGCAGGCGCATTGTCAGCAGAAACGCGATGCGTGATAAGCCCGTCAAACGACAAAAGGCCGCTGTCCACGAGTTTCGACACGGACGCGATGTCGGCCTTTTGCCACTGTGCGGCGACCCGGAACCGCGCTTCCTTCATGAAGGCGGGTGGGAAGCTGAAGGAGAGCCGGTCGGCATAGAAACCGGCGAGAATGATTTCACCGCCGGGAGCGAGCCGCGCCACGAGCGAGTCGATGATGGTCGAGTCGCCGCTCACGTCGCAGATGACCCGATAATCGCGGCGCGGATCCTTATCGGGATCGAGCACTGTATATCCTTGCGCGCCATCGAAACGCGCCGGGTTCTTTTCCCAGACCGTCGGGGCCGGAGCACCGCTCGCAACCACGATCCGCGCGATGAGGCGACCAAGAACGCCATGTCCGATGATGAGGTCGGCAGGAACGCCCTTGTCGGAGAAAGCCGCGTGATGCGCGGTCGCCGAGAGCGCGAACAGGATGCCCTGCTCGCCGAGGCTTTCGGCAATCGGAATGGCGCGCGCGCCCGGCATCACGATTCGAGACGCCGTGCCGCCGAAAAGCCCGCGAACTTCGCCATAACAATTTGCGCCGGGAATGAAGACGCGCTCGCCGACCGAGATGCCAGCCGCCGGACCCGCCCATGAAATGCGGCCCACGGATTCATAGCCCGGAACCAGCGGATAACCCATGCCCGGAAAATGCGGCATGCGCCCGGTATAAAGGAGACGTTCCGTGCCCGTGCTGATCCCGCTCCACTCGACGTCGATGACGACATCGGCATCCCCCGGAGACGGAAGCGCAAGCCGCCGCAGGCCGAGCTTTTCGGGCTCTTCCAGAACGACCGCTAAAGTCTCGGTTGGGAACTCTTGAAGGAGGGCCATTGCACAACTAGTCTCTTCGGAAGCTGTGTCATCCTAGCTTGACCGACTTATATGTCAATTCAAACTTACACTCGTTCTAGATATCAAAATGTGGCTGCGAGCACGCGAACGAGAAGCGGCTGATGGGTGGCACAGCGCTTGATAGCTGTAAAGCCCGCGCGCTGTAACAGGTCGCGAAGCTGCGCTTCGGTGCGGGGTCTGCCGCGTCCCATTGCCATCAGATAGAGGCTGAAATAGGCCGCGACCTTCTCGGCGCCGCGCGTTCCGGCCATCGGTTCGGCAACGACGAGCGCCCCCCCGTGCGGCAACGCGGCGCGGACGGATGTCAGGATCTTCAGCGCGGTGTCGTCGTCATGGTCGAGCAGCACGCGAACGAGCGTCACGACGTCCGCGCCTTTCGGCAGCTCCTTCGTAAAATCGCCGCCCGCCGCTTTCGCCCGGTGAGCGAGGTTCGCCGCCCTGAATTTCGCGTCGGCGAGACCGGCCACGGCGGGCATGTCGAACAGCACGAGGTCGAGGGCGGGCACGCGCCTTGCCGCCGCGCGCAGAAATGTGCCGTCGCCGCCGCCGACATCCATGAGGCAGCGGTGGCGCGTGAAATCGTAGGCGTCGAGCACTTCTTCGGCGATGGCGGGCTGCGTCGCCGCCATGAGCGCCGTATAGGCCGAAACCGCGTCGCGATCGGCGCTCGTGTCCCCCTCGGCATACGGCCAATAGGAGGCGAGATGCGTGCCCTTGTCAGCCGCCGGGTTCGCCGCGTCGCCCGCATCACGCGCCTTCGTTTCGCCGCGCAGCAGCGCAACGGGGTCTTCGAGATCGCGATAGACGAGGCCGTGATGCTCCACCATCGCGGTGAGGCCGGGGCTCGCCAGCACAGCAGCGCCGAGCCGCCCGAGGCCGTAACGCCCGCCGCTCCGTTCCTCCGCGAGCCGCAGGGCGACCGCCGCCGTCAGAAGCCGCGCCGTGGCATCCTCGCCGAGGCCGAGCCGCCGCGCGATTTCGTCCCGCGCCAACGGTCCGCCGCGCAGGTGCTCGAACAGGCCAAGCCGCACGCACGACAGCAGCACTTGCGAATAGATGAAGCCGGAGCAAAGATCGAACAACGCGCCGGCCTCGCGCCGCGCAATCGGGCGCGTCAGCGGAAACGTCTCGGCGAAACGGATGAAGCGCGGGCTCGACAGCACTCGGTCGCGGAACGCAAATGCGCGGTCCATCAAAGCGTTAAAGTTGCTTCGTTTATCCAATTTTGCGATATTTCGAGGATGAGTCACCGCGCGTGGCCTGTTCGTTCTGCTTTTTGTCCCAAGCCCTGCCGTCACTCTTGGACGGTCACCGGTCGGCGTGTCAACGCCGTTCTTGCGGGAGATTCATTTGCCGGAGACACGTGTCGTCATCGTCGGGGCAGGCATAGGCGGGCTGTCCGCCGCTGTTAACCTCGCCGCGGAAGGGTTCGCCGTCACCGTGGTCGAGAAGTTCGACAAGCCGGGCGGCAAGATGCGCGAAGTCGACGCAGGCGGCGCGGCCATCGACGCAGGCCCCACCGTGTTCACCATGCGCGAGGTCTTCGATGCCATCTTCGAGAAGGCGGGCGCGTCGCTTTCCGATTACCTCACCATCAAGCCCGCCGAAATCATCGCGCGTCATGCTTGGGAGGACGGAAGCACGCTCGATCTCTTCGCGGATGAGGAACGAAGCTTTCACGCGATCGCGGATTTCGCAGGGCCGGAGAACGCCCAAGGCTACCGCGCGTTCTGCCGCGAGGCGGCGGAAATCTACCGCATCCTCGACCCCTCGTTCATCCGCGCGCAGAAGCCGAGCCTGCCGAAACTGATCTGGCGCGTCGGCCCGCTAGCATTCTCCGACCTCTGGCGGATGAATCCGTACGAAACCTTCTGGAACGCCGTGTGCCGCCACATGAGCGACCCGCGGTTGCGCCAGCTTTTCGCGCGCTACTCCACCTATTGCGGCGCGTCGCCCTTCGCATCGCCCGCCACGCTGATGCTCGTCGCCCATGTCGAGCAGCAAGGCGTGTGGCTCGTGGAAGGCGGCATGCACCGCATAGCCCGCGCGCTCGAATCGCTCGGGCGGCGGCTCGGCGTCGTCTACCGCTACGGCGCGGAGGTAGCGGTAGTGACCGCCGAATTCGGCCGGGCTTCGGGCGTGCGCCTTGCGAGCGGGGAGCACATCGCCGCCGACGCGGTGGTGTTGAACGCCGACCCTTCGCCCGTTGCGGCGGGCCGCCTCGGCCGCGATGCCGCGAGCGCCACGCGCCGCGTTCCGCCTCGCAGCCGGTCGCTGTCGGCGCTCACGCTCGCCTTTCAGGCCGAAGCTTCGGGCTTGCCTCTCGCGCGGCATACTGTCTTCTTTCCGGCAGCGCCCTATCATCTGGAATACGACGCTATTTTCAGGCAACGAAAACTTCCGCCCGCGCCAACGGTTTATTTATGTGCGCAGGATCGCGATGGACGCGGAGATCGAAGCGAAGACGGGGCCGAACGCTTCCTGACCGTCGTCAATGCCCCTGCTCTACTCAATGGTTCCGGCCTCAGCCTAGCGGAGATCGAAGAATGCGAGACGAAGACTTTCCGGCTTATGGAAACATGCGGCCTAACGCTTCGCCCGCTGCCGGGAGCGCTGGTGAGAA